>JAMDCX010000038.1 GCA_023489375.1 Planctomycetota bacterium | reverse complement strand
CGCCGTTTGGTTCCGGCGCAGCGGGGTACTTTTACGGTACGTTCCACCGCCGGCAAAGCCGGCGGCTATGTGCCGAGTCCCTGCACGGCCATGTGGCCCGGAAAAATTGCCACACCGAACCGCGATAATTCTGGCCTACCGACATGACCGTGAACGGTTACTTTTTTTCTACCTCTTTGTTTCATCACTTTTTTATAGCCAACTAACCTGTAACTTGTAAACTCCGTTGCTCGTTATCCCACAGCGGCACATAAATGTGCCCGCTAAGTTTTTCCGGCGGGATAAACCCACCGGCTCGCATCCCCTGTTCCCTCCAAGCTGCAACCTCTATCGCCCACCGGCTCGCTATAATTCTTAACTCCTGAATTCCACCTCCTATATTTTATTCATTGTTCTCTTGCATTATGATGTTGCGTGGTTTTTGCACCGTGAACGGGTGCTGTATTTCAGACTTCTTTTTGCGGCCCGCTCGAAGATTCGCGTACCAGCCGGTAGACTTCAAGGCATGGATGTGTTGCCGATAGATGAGTATTTGCCGGAGATTATCTCCCTGCTGCAGGCGCATGGATCGCTCGTTCTAACCGCCCTGCCCGGCGCGGGGAAAACCACACGTGTGCCACCGGGACTATTGGAAGCGAGCCTTCTTCCGGCCCATGCGCCGCAGATTCTGGTACTGCAGCCGCGACGGATTGCCGCCAGAGCGGTGGCGGCCCGCATAGCGGAAGAACAGGGTTGGAACCTCGGCGAACAGGTGGGCTATCAGGTGCGGATGGAAAAACGCCTCACCACCTCCACCGTATTGCGCATCATGACCGAAGGAATTCTGACGCGGCAGCTGCTGGATGATCCGGCACTGGAAAAGGCCGGGGCGATTATTCTCGATGAATTCCATGAACGCAGTATTCACAGTGATTTAACGCTGGCCCTGTTGCGGCAGGTGCGGCAGACCATCCGCCCGGATTTATTGATACTGGTTATGTCCGCCACACTCAACGCCCGGAAAGTCGCCGAATTTCTCAATGGGGCGCCGGTACTCAACGTGCCTGGCCGGCTGTATCCGGTGCGGATCGTGTATCAACCCGGAACTGACAGCCGCCTGGAACAGCGCGTCATTAAAGCGGTGCGTGCGGCTTTGGATGAGGAAAATAACGGGCACATTCTGGTATTCCTGCCCGGGATTGCGGAAATCAATCGCTGCGCCGCCGCGGCCAGAACTTTACCCGCGGCTGCGGGATGCCGGGTAATGACCTTGCATGGTTCCTTGCCGCTGGAGGCGCAGATGGCCGTGCTGAAGCCATCCACAGAACGCAAAATTATCTTTTCTACCAACATTGCAGAAACCTCATTAACCATTGACGGAGTTACCACGGTCATTGATTCCGGTCTGGTGCGTCAGGCCAGTTATGATGCGCAACGTGGTATCGATCAGCTGGATTTAATTCCAATAAGCCAGGCCGCCGCCGAACAACGCGCGGGGCGGGCCGGACGTACCGCGCCGGGAGTGTGCATTCGACTGTGGCCGGAATTGCAGACCAAACATCTGCGGGATTTTGAGATTCCGGAAATAATGCGGGTAGATTTAACACAAAGTGTATTGATGTTATATGCCTGGGATCGGCATGGGCCGCGGGAATTCGATTTCTTTGAAAAGCCGCCGGTGGAACGCCTTGACGCGGCGGTGGAACTATTGCGGGAGCTGGGAGCTTTGGCGCCGATGGCAGGGGGTTTGCGTTTGACGCCATTGGGGCGGAAATTGCTGGAATTGCCGCTGCATCCGCGTCTGGGGCGGTTACTGCTGGCGGCGAAAGATAGTGGATATGGAGCCTTGGGGGCGATGGTGGCGGCACTGCTTGCCGAACGGGATATTGTGGGTTCACGCCGGGATCAAGGCGGTATCGGTGTGGGCGAATCGGATATTGCCATACGGGTGCTGGCGCTGACCCGAATGGAAAACGCGATGAACGCCGGCGAGGCCAACCTGGATGCGTCAGGAGCACATCGGGTGCGGGCGGTGGCCGGGGAGTTGGGGCGAATGGCAGGCATCACCGTCAAGCCGATCAATATGGTGGAGTCGGTGAATACTGCGGCCATTGGCGAGCTTTTGCTGCGTGCCTACCCGGATCGGGTCTGCCGCCGGAGGGATAATGATCCTCTGCGGGGGGTAATGGTGGGTGGACGCGGTATACGGATGGGGCCGGAATCGATAGTACTCCGTACGCCATTATTTGTGGCAGTGGATATTCAGGCCTCCGATAAAGCAGGCGAGGCGCTGGTACGCCTGGCGACGGGGATTACCCAAGGGCAACTCGAAGCGTTGTATCCCGAAGCCCTTGGCGAGGAAAAAACGGTGGAGATATCCGGAGGCCGGATTATAGCTTATCGAAAAATCCTCTACCGTGACCTGGTACTGGAACAACATGTCGACTCCCAACCCGATTGGGAGCAGATTCAAAAAGCGGCAGCGAAATATATTGCTGAACATTTACCGGAATTTATGCAACGTGATATTCCTCTGCGGCGGCTGTGCGGGCGCCTGGCCCTGTTGCGAAAAGCCATGCCGGATAAAAAGATACCGGAACTGCAGACCGGGGATATTTTGGTTCTTTTAACTTCCAGCACACTGGATCATAAGCAGTTGCAAAATATCATCGCCGGCAAAGGCCTGGTATCGGCGATTGAAATTTCTTTGGACAAGACGGTAAAACATCTGCTGGCCACCGCCGCGCCGGAGCGGTTGGCTTTACCCAATGGCCGACAGGCGGCTCTGGAATATCGGGATGATGGCACGCCGGTGTTATCCGTGCGTTTGCAGGATTTATTCGGTTATAAAGATACCCCCAGAATTGCCAATGGCCGCATACCGGTAGTGCTGGAAATTCTGGGGCCAAATCATCGACCCGTGCAAATTACATGCGATCTGGCAGGATTCTGGGCAGGAAGCTATACGCTGGTACGAAAGGATTTGCGGGCTAGATATCCCAAACATGCCTGGCCCGAAAATCCGGCGGACGCATCACCGCAGGTGCGGAATAGAAGACCATAACAACACCAGATGTCCGGGACGCAACGTCATTTCGTACCGTTCACGGCGTTATAAATTACGGTAACCGTTCACGGCTCGGCCACCAATATCGCCCGCGCTGCGGCCGCGCCGCAATGAGTAATGAGACGGCCTGGCGGCCTTAGGAATGGGACCGTAATAACTTCCCGATTGGCATTACCATGGAATACTCCACCACCGGCATAGCCGACGGACGGTGCTCCGGAATCCGCGCACCAACCGGCATAACGACTAATTTGGAAGTTATTATGCGTTAAGTTCCTTAAGGAGACGTGGCGCTACACTTAAAAGTACAGGAATCGCAATGATTTTTTTGATCATTATTTTTTATACCAGAGGAAGCGGAAGAAGGCACAGGTAACTGCCCCCAATAACCGCATTTTGAGACATCCCCTCTTTTTTTGCTACCTCTTTGTTTCATCACCTTCTTATAGCCAACTGCAACCTGCAATCTCCGTTGTTCGTTGTCCCGCGGCGGATTAAACCCGCCGGCTAACATATCCGGTGGGATAAACCCACCGGCTCGCTATTATTTTTTAACTCCTGACTTCTTAGTCCTACATTCTATTCATTATTCATTACTCATTGCTCCTCGTGCCTGCCAGAGGTGCGCAACACTTACACAACATGATCAATCCAGCCGCCACCCAGAAGCACATCACCATCGTAGCAGACCACCGCTTGTCCCGGTGTGATGGCGGCAACAGGTTCATCAAAAAGCACGGTTAATTCATCCTGACCGGTGATCTGGGCTTGCGCGGGGGCGGCGGGAGTGTTGTAGCGAATCTTGGCCAGGCAGCGAATCGGCCCCGTGGGGCGAACCGTCAGCCAATTGATTTCCCGTGCCACAAGTCCGCGGTGCAACAGATCTTTATGCGGCCCGATGCGTATGGTATTACTGGACGCATCAATGCCGGTGACGTACACCGGATAGCCCAGCGCTACGCCCACCCGGCGCCGCTGCCCTAACGTAAAATGCTGATGGCCATCGTGGGTTCCGACGGTTTTACCATCGGGGTCCACAATCGGTCCCGGCTTGACGGTTTCCGGAGAGCGTTTTTTGACTAAATTAAAATACTCATTATCCGGCACAAAACAGATTTCCTGGGAATCCGGCTTATCATGCACCGGAAGACCAAAACGTCGGGCCATCACCCGTACTTCGCTTTTGGGGTAATCTCCTATTGGCAGCAGCATCCGCGGCAACTCCTCCGGCGGGATTCCAAACAGTACATAACTCTGATCCTTGCCATGGTCCGCCGCACGCATGATGCGCGGAACGCCGGAAGAATCCCGCCCGATCCGGGCATAATGACCGGTGGCGACAAAATCCGCGTCCATCGCCTGCGCATAGCGGGACAGTTTACCAAACTTCAGATACTCATTGCAGCGCACACACGGATTTGGCGTTCGCCCATGATTGTACTCTCGGACAAAGTAATCAATGATGCCCCCGAAATCGTGCTGAAAATTCAACGCATAAAAATCAATTTCCAGCAATCCCGCCACGTATCGGGCATCGGCGGCATCATGAGTGGAGCAGCAACCCTGGTGATGCGGTTGGGCCGCTTTTTCCGGAGCGCAGGCCACAAGTTCATCGCCGGGCTTTTCTGTGGGGTCGCTTCCCAGCCGCATAAATACGCCGATGCAGTCATATCCCTGTTCTTGCAACAGGGCTGCCGCTACGGAACTGTCAACTCCGCCGGACATCGCGACTACAACTCTTTTTCCATTTGCGGACACCATGAAACTCCAAAACCGTCGAAAATTATAGCACGGCGATGCGCACGGTCTCACGTAGCTGATCTCTGCCCGCAAGCTCGGGGGGTGGCGTGCCGGCACCGGGTGCGAATGGGTTGGTCACTGGGTCCATGGGGATCAATTATAGCAAGTTTAGGCATCTTATAAAAACTCCATAAACTTCCTAAACTCCACATAAATGACCCAACGATCTTAAGTAACCGTTCATGCGGCCATAACCGCAAAAAATCATAATACCAGTGAATAATAAATAATGAATAAAACGCAGGATTTATATGATAAGCCGGCCAGGGAGCTGGCCGCTTGTAAAGTAGTTACGCGAGCCGGCGGGGTTATCCCGCCGGAAATGAATAATGAATCAACGAACCATTTCACCACAGCGGACAACGTACATAAAACTACTGCGATTCCTGTACTTTTAAGCGCAGCGTAACGTCTCATTAAGTTCGCAAGGTCATTTCATTACTCATGAAGTCCTTGCGCCGTTGCGGGGGCGGTTGATGTCGCGTTTGTAGTATTAGAAGCTACTGGCCCGGCAGGTTTAAGGCCAGCCGGTGGAGAACGGCGAGGAAATCGGTCGGCGGCGGCAGAATAAATTCGCGCCATTGTTTTTCGGAGGGGTGCTGGAAGCCCAGCTTCCAGGCGTGCAGGCACAAGCGCGGAGTGCGGGGCAATTTTTCCGCGGATAAGCTCTCCGGTATGTAAATATCCTCACCGCATACCGGCGTGCCAAGAAACATCATGTGGGCGCGAATTTGATGAAGGCGTCCGGTTTTAATGCGAACTTCCACCAGGGCCGCGGTCGCGGTAGCGCTTAGTACACGATAGGCGGAAACGGCGGGTTCGCCGGTGCGGGAAATAATCACCTTTTTTATACCGGCATGAATTTCTTTTAAGCGGGCCTGTACCACGCCCTGTGCGGGATCGGGGCGGCCCGCGACAATGGCGAGATATATCTTATCCAGCCTGCGCTGCTGAAAATCCTGCCGCAAAGCGTCATACACCTCCGGGCACAGCGCCACGACCAGTAAACCGCTGGTCTGGCGATCCAGGCGGTGCAGGAGGCCCCAATCGCGGCGCGGTCCCAGTTGATGCAGTTGCCGGCCATAGTCGGCGAATAAGCCATTGAGTAATGTATCTTTTTGATGGCCCAGGCCTGGTTGCGTAACCAAGCCGGCGGGTTTGCCAATCACCACCATATCCGCATCGGCATAGACGGTATCATATTTTACCGCGGGATTGGCCGCCGGGGGGCGGGAGGAGGCGGGAGAATGTGTCGCCTTATATCTCAATGAATACCCTGTTGCGCCAACCAGCGTTCGGCATCAATAGCCGCTCTGCATCCCATGCCGGCGGCGGTAATAGCCTGGCGATAAAACGGGTCAGCGCAATCGCCGGCGGCAAAAACCCCTTCCACACTGGTAAGGGAACGAAAAGGATGCGGTAACGTCACATACCCTTTCACATCCAGGACCAGATGATCCTTGAGGAAGGCGGTATTTGGAGTATGACCGATAGCGGCAAACATGCCGCGGCATTCGATAACGGAGGTGGCATTCGTTTTGATGTTTTTTACGCGCACGGCGGTAACGCCCGCCTCTTCGGTGCCCAGCACTTCTTCCACCACCGAATTCCACACCGGCTTGATTTTGCTGTTGGATAAGGCCCGCTGAGCCATGATTTTACTGGCCCGCAAGGTATCCCGCCGATGCACCAGATACACGATGCTGGCGAATTTGGTCAGATAGGTACCCTCTTCAACGGCCGAGTCCCCTCCGCCGACCACCACGACCGGGTTATTCCGAAAACGCGGTAACGCGCCATCGCATACCGCACAGGCCGACACGCCGTTATTCTCAAATTTTTTTTCACTTTCCAATCCGATGTAATTGGCGCTGGCGCCGGTGGCGACAATGACCGCATGAGTGGCAACCCCGGTTTCCGCCACACCGGAGAGATCATTGAGATGCCACACTTTGAAGGGCCGCGTTTTGAAATCCACCCGTGTGACATAATTCTGCAACACCCGCGTGCCGAAACGTTCCGCCTGTTGCTGCATAACCCCCATCATTTTCTGGCCATCAATACCATGCACAAAGCCGGGAAAATTCTCCACCTCTGTGGTGAACATCAACTGTCCGCCGGGCATGCGTTCGCGATTGACACCATCCCCGGCTAACACCAGCGGCTTAAGACTGGCGCGGGCGGCGTAAATAGCAGCGGTCCAGCCCGCCGGACCGGAACCAATAATGACTAACTTTTCAATATCCGCCATATCTCATTCCTATGTGCAACCGCAGGCAAAAACGCATTTTTCCATCTCCTGCGTCAGACCCGTTCGTTTAAGCTCCGCCGTCGCCGGGACATTGGCCCCGATCAACGGAATAATAACAAATTATAGCAGGTGGGGCGGCGGCGGCCAGCCCTCGCTGTGCGCATACCAGCGGCGCTTATGCGGTGTAACTTGAATCGGCCAATTGAAGGCGCGTGACATGAGGCGGCTGGTAAGCGTTTGCGCCGGGGGTCCAGCGGCGATCGCTTCACCCCGGCCATTTAATAACAGTGTGTGCTGAATCTGCGGTAGAAGTTCTTCGAGATGATGCGTAATAATCAGCAAGGCCGGTGGCGCGGGCCTGGTTGCCAGTTGCGCCAAAAACTGCAGCACGGTTTCCCGCGCCGGCAGATCCAGGCCGGAGGTACATTCATCCAGCATCAGCAACGCCGGTTCATGCACCAGAGCGCGGGCTATAAGCACCCGCATGCGTTCCCCGGTGGAAAGGGTCCAGAATCGCCGCCTGGCAAATGATTCCATGCGCACGTCCCGCAGTACCGCCGCGGTGCGGGTCCATTGTGCGGCAGCAGGTTGCTGATAACCCAGGGTCAAGGAACCGAAAAAACCGCTGCAAACCACCTCTTCGGCGGTCATGGGTTCATCAAAAGGGTAAATACTCAGAGCTTCGACTATGGACAGCCGTTGGCGCAATTCACTGATCGGATATTCACCAAGCCGATGGCCCAGCACCTCGACGGTTCCGTGCGTCGGCCAGAGATAACCGGCCGCCATGCGAACCAGAGTGGATTTTCCGCTGCCATTAGGTCCGACAATAGCTCCCCAGCCCCCCGCGGGCAGTTCCCAGTTAATTCCATTGAGAATAATACGTTCATCCCGCTGGAAATATATATCGGTAAAACGAATGGCTGGAGAATCTTTGATCATTAAAGCACCGGCAATCTGATACAATAACCTTAAACAATCCAGCCAATGGGCATCTTAGCCGGTAACAATGCATGATGTTTATGTATGCGGGGCACGGTAGTAGTCGCGGCAGCGGAGATCGGCATAAACGCCATGGTCAGGTGTTGAATCGGGCGATACGCCAGTAAAGCAGCGCCATTTATCATGCTGGCCACCAACAGCAGCACCAGTGTTCCCACGGCGGTATGGCGTACCGGCCGCCGTCGGGCAGGTGGTGGCGCGGCAACAGCGATCTCCGGTCGGTCCAGAAAGACATACGCCGCTACACGCAAGGTCGCCACGCCACCGACAATCAGGCTTAGCACATTGACCACTATGAGAAAAGTACCCGACCATGTACCCGTCGAATTAACCGTGTGAAATAAGGCCATGCGGGTAATGGCCCCCAGGGTCGGCGGCAGGCCACAGAGCGATAATAACGCCAGGACCAACACCAGTGCCCGCAATAAGTTGTTCCGGGACCATTCCGGTAATTCACCGAGTATCCGCGATTTTCCACCGCCCATAATTCCCAGTGCCGGCCCCGCGGCCAAACCGACGGTTAACGCATATAACAGAAGGCCTCCGGCCAGGTGGGCGACAGGCAATGCGTGCGCCGACACGGTGACGCAAAGAGTAAGCAAAAGCATAGCGGCCAAACCGCCAACCAGATTTCCTGCTACCGCCGCGAAATCATTTTGCCTCAGCGCCTGCACGCCATAAACCACCGCCGCCATGAGCGCCGCAAAGGTAACAGCCAGTGTCACCACGCCGGCCACGGCGGGAATATGGTTGTCCAGCGTAAACAGCAGCCGCAATAGAGCGGCCATGGATCCGACATAAGGTATCAAAAGCAGACAAAAGGCCACCTCCACGGGTGTTTCTGCCGCCGCCTCGCCAAACCACCAGTGCAGCGGCATGCTGCCGGTCCAGAACAATATCGGCAACAAAAATAATACCACCGAAATTACCGCCCACAGAATAACTGCGGCGTGTGGTCCCGGAATGAACAACCGCGACCATGAGACACCCAGCCCGCAGATAATCATGGATAGCAGCGCCAGGAGCATAACGGCCAGAACCACCAGCAGGGCTTTATGGATAAGCGGCAGATGCGCATCCTCACGGGTTCCCAGGGTCAAAAGCATCCACAACGGCAACGATCCTAAAAGCATGCAACTGGCTAGAACAAGAGCGTTAGCGGCCGCCGGCATAAGGCTCCAACCCACGGTGCTTAAAGTAATCAGTAGGCAAAATCTTCCATCACCATGACCGCTGTAATTGCGCAAACGCCGTAATACAATAGTGGCAGTAGCCAGCAGGAGAATGGAAAAAGTCAGAATCCAGCCCATCGGATCTAAAATCAGCCATCCGGATAGACCATCGAGTACCGCCGCCTGGCCCGAAAGAAAACTGGAATACCCCCGTAACTGTACCAGCGCGGCGAGCACCATTCCGGTAAAACCAATCATAACGGCCGCGGACCGGGAGCGACCCGCGGGTATTTTTATTACCACCGCCAATACGGCCGTGGTAAAAAGCATAATGATCTGCGGAGCCAAAATGTCCAAAGTGTTCCAGTTCAGTTTAACTGCTCCTGTCGGATAGTTTTGCGTAACATCAGATACTCCAATACTTTTCATCATTGCGGGACCGGCGCACGGCGATGATGGTCAATGTCCTGCGCCACCGATGCTGTGCGCGAGAGCCGTGAGCACCGGTGCCACGGGATTAAGCACCAGCCACGCCGGCAGAATTCCTCCGGCAAACAGCGCCAGAACAACCGGTACAAATACCAGCCGTTCGCGCGCCGATAATCCATGAAAGTGCTGATGCTCCGGTCGCCCGGAACCAAAAAATAGCCTTTCAATGGTCCACAGCAGCACTGCCGCCATAAGCACCATGGCGAGGCACATAACCACGGCCGCCAGTAAAAGTCCATGATAGTGGAACAATGGGCCGGCGGAACGGATGGCGGCCGCATGAAACATGCCGATGGTGGCCAGCAGATCACCGCTGAAGACGGCTAATCCGGGCAAGGCGAGAGCGGCCATAAATCCGGGCATGGAAAATATAAAAAGATCTGGAATTAATTGTGCCAGGCCGCCGAGACGGGTTAAATCCCGGTGATTGGCGCGTATTTCAATAACATGGCTGGTCCAGAGCAGTGCCATGGTGGTCATGGCGGCGGAAAGACTTAACAAAAATCCACCATTGAGTCCGGTTAAATTTCCCGCGGTCACCCCCAGTACAATATATCCAGCCTGCACCATGAGCCAGTAGGCGATCACACGCCGGAAATCGCTTTGTGCCATGGCACATAATGCGCCATAGAGAACTCCGGCGGCCCCCAAAATGGCCAGTGTATTGTGCCAGATTATCAATTGTGCTGGAAATATGGACACCACAATACGCACCAGCGCATAGCCCGCCAGAAGAAATTGGGACGCTATTACCATCATGGCGGAAGGTGCCGCCGATTCCGCCAGCGCATCGGGCAACCAGAAATGCAATCCGGCCGTACCCAGGCGAATTCCTGCCGCCAGCATAAAGAGCCAGAACGCCAGCGTGGTCCACGTCTGGGCGGGGCCAAGCGCCCGCATGAGCCGCGCATTCGTGGCAATCCGCGCAAAATTCAGTGTGCCGAAGGCTAAACCATCCACCCCGCGCGTAGCCAGGCTGATTAACATGCACGATCCCAGCAGCGCGGAAGAACCGATGATCCAGAACAACGCCAGTTTCAAAGCCGCCGGTCTGCGCCGGGGGCCGCCCCATAAGCCAATGAGCAGAAAACACGGAAACAGTGACAGCGTGCTGAGGAGATAAAATAAAAACAAATCCATGCTGGCCGCGGCACCGACGATACATCCTTCCAGCAGCAGGAGCATAATGTAATACGCCTTGACCTGAGTATTAACACCATAACTGGCCAGAATGGTTAAGAGACTTATGCTGCACAAGACCAGAATGGTCACCATCGATACGGCGTCGACACCCAGATGATAGTGAACATTCAAATCCTGAAACCATCGGATATTCTGCTGCAGTTGTGCGACATCCGCGAACTGCGGCGACCAGTTGAATATCCGTGCCGCCGCCAACGCTATAAGCATATTCCCCGCGCTGACCGCCACAGCGCTAAAGCGGATAAGACGGGGACGGATTACAGGCAAAATGCCCAATATAAAGGCCCCGATCAACGGCAGCACCATCAGCCAGGTTAAAATCGAACTGTAGATAAACGGTTTCAAGTCAACCTTTCCTGCCATGTTTTTTTACCGTTCACGGCGTGGTGCGTAAAACGGATTTTTGTTTCCACCCCAGGCTGCGGAATATCACCGGACGACAACCTGGCCTACAGGAGCGTGGTGCCACCCGTGGCCATGGTCTCGGATGCCACCAACCCGCAGGCTCAACGGTTACCATGTTTTTTTAAGGTAACCGAATTTCAGGCAGGCCTTTCTCCGGGTGCATCCATCATTCCGTACCTTTCACCGCGACGGCGTTTTTATATACCCTCCGGTTTCACCACGATACCCGGATGGCCAGATGTTGGTAGGCCGTCGGCCCAGATAGCCAGGCCCCATTCATCGCCGGATGTAGACCGCCAGCAGCGTTACGACCAGCAAAATAGCCACTGCCGAGAGAATATATAAACCGGCACTACGGTTCCGCAATGCCCGCAACCAGTCCGCCGTTCGTTGGGCGGGGTGATGCAGGCATTCCCAGCAGGAGCTATTCAAACCGGTTTCCGCGGCGGCGACAAGGATACTGGCCAGCCGGGTCAATACCGCTAATGTGACCAGAAGCCATTCCATCACCCACCGATCCACAAAAGCCGCTATACGTCCCGCCAACATCACCGGAAAACCCAATACGGCCAGAAATAAATCCGCGAAATACATATCCGCCGCCAGCCAGCGATAGACCAGATTCGGCCCCGGCCTGCGCCGTAATACATCCGCATGGTGCATTCCGCCGCCGTATATCAGGGCCGAGACCATCAACGCCGCCGGCCCCAACCAGGCCAAGGGACGCAAAATTATACCTCCGAATCCAGGCGGAATAGAGGCGGGAACTGATGATGGTATTACTCCCAGCACATGCGTAAACAGCCCGGAAAGATCGACAAATGGCTCCCCGGCAATGATCGCTCCCATAAACAATACCAGCAACGGAAATGTCTGCACCGCCATTTCTCCCGACTCCCAGGAGTTATTGGATGGGCCGGCAAATATCAGCCACCACCAGCGCGCCAGTGCCAAGGCGATTACATAGCACATCCCCACCGGAACCCAATATAAAAATCTGCCAAATTCACCGATTCCCCAACCGTAGGCGTGCGCGTGCAGCAACCCCGCCTGTATGACCGCGGTCAAACCGGAAAAACCAAGTCCCCCCGCGCCCATCACCAGCAGGCCCGTCACACTGGCGGTTATCGGCAGGCGTTTCCAGCCGCCGCCAAGTTGAGTTATATCACGTTGTCCGCCACTGGCCCGCAATACTGTTCCCGCGGCCAGAAATAAAGCGCTGTAGACCAGGCCGGTGAGCAAGGCGGCCTGTAACCCTGCCGCATAATCGCCGGAGCCAAAAAATAAAAAATTCAACCCGGTCTGCGCTATGAGCAACCACGCCAGTGTCCGTTTTATGTCCTTCTGCACCAGGGCGATCAGTGCGGCACAAAATTGGGTCGTGGCACCCATCATGGCCAGTGTCAACGCGGCGTTAAGATTCAACAATCCGAGACTATGCGCCAACAGCAACATCCCACCGCCCGCGATCAGCGTGCCGCTAAGCATGGCGTTACCGCCGGAATAACCGGTTATGGTCTCCGGTACCCAGGTGTGAAAGGGAAACTGTCCCGCCTTGGCCAGTGCCCCGGCCACCAGACATACCCCACCGACGCTGCGCCAGGTAAGTCCGGGAAACCAGCGTCCCAGACTGGAAATCAACGCGCCGGAGCCGGGAGCCATCCCTCCTGTGCGCAGGGATATATGGCCGAAAAGAATCTGCCGATCCAATGGAGTCCCATGCAGAGCGAAAACCGCCACGCCCATGAGGAATAGCGCCTCGGAGAACCAATGTGGCAGCAGCATCCGGCGGGCGATATCATATTCCGGCGGGCGATGGCTCCACTGTAACATATACCAGGCCGCATAAAGAGCCAATTGAAATAATATATACACCTGCAGGACATTGATCGATAAAGTCGCCAGTAAAAGCAGAAATGCGGTCAGATTGACCATGGCAAAATAACCCGCGGGCAACTGACGGGATTTTAACACTCCCAGCGTATGGACCTGCGTTAACAGTACCATGATCAGAAATATCATGAAAAAAGTAAGGTTCATTGAACCGCTGGATATACCACACTGGATCATAATGGATCCCGCATGAGTCGCGACGTCCGGCAGCGGCAGCCAGTTAAAAATCAGAACATGGGATTGTGTCTGGCCCGGAACGCCGGCGTGTCCAAGTCGTCGGATGATCGCCACGATCGCGGTCGCCAGTGCCGCCACCAGCGACCCAAGGCTTATATAAGCGGCGCTCTGCGCTGAGCGTTGCGACGAACTGGCGATAATTAAAAATCCACCGCACACCAATCCCGCGGCCAGCAATAAAATTGAATTGGCGTACATCATTTCATCCAACGCACCTAATCGTACCAGAAAGGCAGGGCAGACAAAACCCCTGGTGCTTTGTAGCGCCTATAAATCAGCTTTGACGGCAGGCCAAGGGGACCTGGGCGCGAAGCCAGGAAGGTGTATTGATGAATACTATCACGACGAGCGACAAAGCCCACAGTACCTTGGCCCCCACCAGCTGAGTTGGCCGGAAACGGGCCATCTGCGGCGTCGCCGCGGTTCAAAGGGTCAACGGACCCAGTTTTCACCGCGGCTTCTTGCATCTGGAGCGTTTGCCGCCAATCAACCCTAATTTGTAGGCGTGACAGAGCACTAGTGCTCTGTCATGTCATGATTTTAGGGTATCGCGGCGCGAATCGCATTATGTATCGCCGCTTTAATGATCTTGGACACCCTAATTTATAGGTATGACAAAGCACTAGTACCATAAAGTCTAATTCACCTCCGCTTCCCCGGCTACCACGGCAACACCACGTCGGCCTCCATAAACCAAAAACGACCATCCTATAGAACTGACTCACAATACCTTCCAAATAGTCGTTGCGCCGGTTGGTGCGCGGATTCCGGAGCACCATCCGTGATATGGCCACCGGCTTGCCGGTGGTGGAGTATTTAATGGTAATGCCAATCGGGAAGTATTACGGTCCCATTCCTTATATGGTGGGGCGACTACACGAATTACCAAAACCTCTGTACGATAGATGCTATGGTC
>JAMDCX010000099.1:2270-2734 GCA_023489375.1 Planctomycetota bacterium | reverse complement strand
GCCGTAACCGTTCACGGACAAAAGTGGCGAAATTATGAAAAAAACGCCACTTTTTACCTTGCGTTCCCTGTTTTTCGTGATTCTTACGTCTTATAAAGTCCAGACTCCATATTATTTCTTTGATTTTTGGCGTATTTTGACCCGTGAACGGTTACCCTTTTTCCTTGTGTCCGGTTTCATCCACATTCAAAATATCGTAACCGTTCACGGGCAAAAGTGGCGAAATTATAAAAAAACGCCACTTATTACCTCGCACTCCCTGTTTTTCGTGATTTTTATGTCTTATAAAGTCCAAACTCCACATTATTTCTTTGATTTTTGGCGTTTTTTGGCCCGTGAACGGTTACAAAATATCCTGCTTGGGCAACAGGTCCTGCAATGCCCGATGGGATTGAGCCAGGGCCGCACTGGCTTTCTGGAGCACCTTGGCCAGTTGGCCCCGGGAAATCGGCAGATGTAATACA
>JAMDCX010000099.1:0-2260 GCA_023489375.1 Planctomycetota bacterium | reverse complement strand
TACAGGGCAACGAAACTGATGGGGGGATAATAGAATTGCTCAAAACTCAATAGGCCAATCAACAAAAGATCGTCAATGACATCCATGAGTAATGAATAAAATATAAGAAGGCATTTTTTCGCTGTTTTGGCCGTGGGGAAAGTTGCAGAAATTCCGGTACGCCGCCAGGATATGTTGCGTGGTGACGTGTTCAGGATCACATTTCTTCCAGCAGTTCCAGGCCCAGCAAATCGTGCCAACCGATATTCAGCACCATCCCCGCCAACTCGCTCAAGGCCAGGCGGCTTTGCCGGATTTCCGGGGTGGCGGCCTGAAGTACCGGGCAATTCTCATAGAATGAAGAAAACGATCCACACAATTCATACATATATGTGCATAAATAGTGTGGCTTAAGATCGTGCAGCACAGCCTCAATTACATCATTGAATTGCAGAATACGCCGCCCCAAATCCCGCTCCTGGGGAGTAGATAAGTTGATCGCCACACTCGGCGGCAGTTTGGTGCCAGCTTTGCGTAATATACTGCGTATTCGCGCGAATGTATATTGCAGATACGGGCCGGTATTGCCCTCCAGAGCCAACATCCGGTCCCAGGAAAACTGATAGTCCGTCGTGCGATCCTGGCGAAGATCGGCGTATTTCACGGCACTGATGCCCACCGCCCGGGCCACCAACTCGCGGGCGGCCACGGGCAAATCAGGATTTTTTTCCCGTACCACCGTTTCTGCCCGCTGCACAGCCTCCGTCAATAACTCCCGTAACTTTACCGTTTCACCGGATCGTGTTTTAAAAGGTTTTCCATCTTCACCCAGAATCGAACCAAACGCGGCATGTTGCAGCACCACCGGCCGTCGCGTTACCGGATTGATATCCCAGTGCGCAGCGCGAATGGTATCGAAAACCATGGCAAAATGCTGTGCCTGCCGGGCATCGGTGGTATAGATAATGCGATCTGCATGCCAGTTGTGATCCAGGGGAGCGGTTTCTTCCGGAGTGGTTTTGTCCTCAATGATCCGGAAATAAAGAGCCGCCAGATCGGTGGTGGCGTAAAGATACGCGCCATCGCCCTTACGAATAATCAAGGGCAACGGTTTTTTATCCTTGTCTACATATCCCGGTAGAAAAACGCATAGCGCGCCCTGGGACTGAGTTACGAACGCCTTGGTAACATATTCACTTTCACGGGCTTCCTCCACACGTGATCCGTCGCCGTCAAAGGCCAGAGCCGCGGACAAAAGTTGCACCACCTCCGGCAAGCGATGAGAGTAAAAACTTTCACCACGCTCATCCGCTTGAGTAAGTGTGATGTTCAAAAGCGCAAATATTTCCCGGCAATGCCGCCGGCTTTCCTCGCGTATCCAACGCCATAATCGCAGCGCTTCCGGATCGCCGCTTTGCAATGCCACTACCGCCTGGCGGGCTTCTGCGGCAAATTGTGGATCATTTTTGTCCCGCTCCGCGGCCTGCTTATAGTACGAATCCAGATCAGAAATCCGCGGTAGCTCTCCGGTATCAAGTTTCAAATCTCCAGCCTGGCGAATCAGCATGCCAAATTGTGTGCCAAAATCTCCGACATGATTCTGCCGTACCACTTCATGTCCGACAAACGCCAATATGCGGGCAATGACGTCGCCGAGAATGCTGCTGCGTAAATGCCCGACGTGCATTTCCTTGGCGATATTAGGTCCGGCGTAATCTACCACCACGGTAGACTGTTCGGTGGTCCATTTCACGCCACCGCGCGCTTTCGCCGCCGAATCGGCCAACAGGTCTCCAAGTTGAGCCGACAGCCAGGCTGTACTTAGACGAACATTGATAAAACCGGGACCCGCAATCGTCGGCAACTCACACATATCCGCAATTTCCAGGTGCCGTAGAATCTCCGCTGCCAATTCCCGTGGCGAACGTCCCAACTGCCGGGATAAGGCCAGCGCCGCGTTGCACTGATAATCGGCAAATTTAGGATCTCCAGGTTTTACCATCGGATCATTGGCGAACTGCGAACCAAAGGCCAGACCGATGGCCTGAGAAAACCTCTCCCGTAACAGACTTTCAATGGACATCAGAATTAACCTTTTTTAACTTTAACTTTGGATTTCTTGACAATTTTTGTGGCAGCAACCCGCTTTTTGCTGTCCTTAACACGCGCAGTTATCCGTTTAGACTGCGTATGGCCCACAGATTTCTTTCGCACAGCAGGCTTTTTCAAAGCGGTGCCGACGGCCCGCGGTTTTAACACTTTTTTAATTTTGCCCGATTTA
>JAMDCX010000079.1 GCA_023489375.1 Planctomycetota bacterium | reverse complement strand
CATTTTTGTTATATTCATCAACGTGAAGTAGTTTGTCAGCAGTCCTACAAATAGGGAG
This sequence comes from Planctomycetota bacterium, assembly GCA_023489375.1. Taxonomy (GTDB): domain Bacteria; phylum Planctomycetota; class Phycisphaerae; order WQYP01; family WQYP01; genus JAMDCX01. The sequence goes on along the minus strand of JAMDCX010000079.1, from coordinate 2,735 downwards.
GTTGGGTATCTATTTCAGCACAGGCAATTATAAAAAGTTCTGTAACCGTTCACGAAGGGGCGACTGGACAGACTGGAAGCCTGCACCACAAGGGATTACCACCCGTTGGGCTATGTCAAAACCGCGGCAATTCTGGTCCGTCGACATGACCGTGAACGATTACAAAGTTCTATTGGTGTTTTGTCGCCCCGATTTTGGCCGCAGGCCAAAATCGAGCCGGTGAATTTGGAGCAGTGGAGCAGGAGAGCACACAAGGCTGGGAATAAAATATTGCTGCCGCAAGCTGCTACAATCCCTCCCGCAGTCTACTGTCAACTTTCTATTCTCATTGTTGGCGATTTTCATGGCTTGCGCCATACGTGTGGAACTTGGCTGGCAGCATCAGGGGCACATTCAAAGGTAATTCAATCCATCATGCGACATTCAACAATTACGTTGATTATGGATACATACGTACTTCGTCTGATACCATTGGAAAGTCAGACTTTAGTCAGGCTGCCAGATGTAAGCTTGCCGCCGGAGAGCCAGAAACTTCAGGTAACCGGTACCCCCGATACGCCGGTAGATTATATGGCGTGCAGTGGGGCGTTTTTGTGTGTAAAAACGATGAATTCCATGGAGCCTGATGGAATCTTGGCTATGCAGGGGCAAGATGCGGAAACCCCGCCATCCATGCAGGAAAGCTGCGGAAATCAAGTGAATTCAACCAACTGGAGACGATGGGAATCGAACCCACATTTGCGCATTGCGAACGCGCCGTCCTCCCATTGAACGACGTCCCCGGGATGCTTATTAAAGTAACGGATAACGAACATTAAAGCAACTATTCCACTACTATATTAAATGCTTACAATGTGTCATTTATTCGCAGTGACTCCTCCAGATGATCTAACAGTTCATGTAGAGACTGTTGCTCCTGAACTGATAAACTCTTCATCAGCAGTTTTTCCTGATTTAAAGTCAACGCGGCAGCTTTCGTAACTATCTGTCGGCCTTCCGGCGTGAGATACAGGCATCGCGCGCGTCCATCTTTGGAATCACGTTGCCGGATCACCCATTTGTTTTTCTCCATCCGCCTCAGCAGTGTACATATATTGCCTTTAGTTACCAGCAGGCATTCGGCCATCTCCTGCTGGGACAGGCCTTCCATGGCACGTAATATCATCAGTACTTCAAATTGAGAAATAGTCAGATGAATGGTGCGTAAAGCGCGATCCAACCGTTTGGTCATCAGCGCATATACCCGGGCGATGGCTAAAAAGTTTTCGCGTGGCAATCCGGCTTCCGGAATCAATACAGACAAGTGGTTGTTGGCGAAGGAGGTTTTACGTTCATTAAGTGGGAATACCATAGTATCCAAGTCTAAAATGACTGGTACATCAGGTCAAATCCCAGACCAGACGTGTACGCGGCGGGTGCGTCCATATTTTGAGGGCTGGGGCGAAATTTCCAGCATTAACGCGCAGGCCAAGGCTACGTGAGCAAAATAGGATTTCGCGGTACAAGGCTATGAAAATGATGAGGGGATAAAGAATTGCCAAAAAATATGGCCGCACTCACGCGGCGGCGGATACTCCTGGCACCAGTTGCCGTATATTCCCGCTTCACCTATGGTTTACACTATCGGTGCGGTCAGGGAGAATACTATTAGAATTTGGTGCGAGGAAATACATTATGGCTGAACTCCCAAACCCAGAGCCGGAATTACAGTTGGCTATTGAACTGGCCCGGCTGGCGGATCAGACGCGTTGTCAAAATGTGGTACTGCTGGATGTAAGGCAAAAATCACCGGTGACCAAATTCTTTCTCATCGCCACCGGCACCTCGGACCGGCAGCGGCGCACGGCTGCGGATGAATTGGTGCGGTACGGTAAAAACCATGATTTCCCGGCTTGGCGAACCAATGGTTATGAAACTGCAAAATGGATCGTCGTGGACTTTATTGATGTGGTAGCCCATATTTTTGAGGAGGCCAGCCGCAACTTTTACGATCTGGAAATGCTTTGGGGTGATTGTCCACGCGTCGCGTGGGCTTTGCCGCAGCCGCTTACCGCCGCCACGCCAGTAGAACAACCCGCCCAGGCTGCGGCCTCAATTCCAGATGTGAAAGCGGAAGTACCGGCGGAAGTGCAGGAATCGGTATTGGTGGGGCCGGCAATATCTGAAATTCCCGCCGCCACGGAAATAGAAGAGTTTGTCGATCATGATATGCTGACCACAGTAATTACGGAAAATGGCGAAGTGGTCGAAACACAGGAAGTGGAAATTACCGCAGTCCCGGCGAGTGAAATAACTATACCGATAGCAAAAAAGCGGCCCATGTCCAGGCCGGGGAAGCGACGCGCCAAGCCAGCTGCCAAAAGAATGAAGGTGGTGAAACGAAGAGGCCACATAGCCGTTACAGCGCCGGAGCGTACCGGCAAGCCACCATCGGGAATGAAATCTACCACAGTCAAAGCTCCAGTGGTTAAATCGGGCGAAACTATAAAAGTGTTAAAACCGCGGGCCGCCGGCACCGCTTTGAAAAAGCCTGCTGTGCGAAAGAAATCTGTGGGCCATACGCAGTCTAAACGGATAACTGCGCGTGTTAAGGACAGCAAAAAGCGGGTGGCTGCCACAAAAATTGTCAAGAAATCCAAAGTTAAAGTTAAAAAAGGTTAATTCTGATGTCCATTGAAAGTCTGTTACGGGAGAGGTTTTCTCAGGCCATCGGTCTGGCCTTTGGTTCGCAGTTT
>JAMDCX010000118.1 GCA_023489375.1 Planctomycetota bacterium | reverse complement strand
ACGCAACGCCGCAATGTCGCTGCCGAATGCAGCCACCGCAAGCGAACCAATCAGCGATTACACATGCTGGGGCTGAAATTAAAGGACATGATCGTCTGCGACTGGAGCCACTTGTAGCGTTGTAGTATTAGCTGTGCATTCTTCCGCTTCCTCTGGTGTAAAAAAATAATGCTCAAAAAATCATTGCGATTCCTGCACTTTTAAGTGCAGCGCAGCGCAACGTTTCATTAAGGCCGGCCAGGCCGTCTCATTACTCGTTGTTCATTGAGCACCGCAGCCATGTCGTGAACAGTTACCATTATTCATTCCTACTTAGAGTTAAAGGGTGCAACCAGAAATTATGGCATTCCAACGAGGTAACCATTTCCAGAGCATCCATAATGGTATTGCTGGGCCAAGAAATCATTGGGGGGTAACGGCGGGCGAGACGCCCGCGATCCCAGGATAGTGGCTTTTGCCAACAAATATGGTCGCACCCGATTCAGAAATTCAGGTTGGAATATCCGACTGTGGGGCGTAGAAGGGGCCAACGTGTTTATCACGATACTCTCTTAAATATTCGATTACGCGGGGCGGCAGCAGAGTACTTAAATTATCAAGATTTCCACCCAGGGCCGCGATCTGGCGGATCAGACTGCTGGAGGTAAACGCAAAACGCTCATTGGTCATAATAAATACTGTGTCCACATCCGCCACGGCACGATTCGTCAGGGCCAGTTGGAACTCATACTGCAAATCCGTCATATTCCGTAAACCGCGAAGGATGGCCACAGCCCCGCGTTGGCGTACCAGTTCCACGGTAAGACCTTCATAAGATTCCACAGAGACCGTCGGCCATTCGGCCACCAGGGTGCGTATTAATTCCAGACGCTGCGCTACAGGAAACAATTCCGATTTGTCCGGGTTACGCCCGACCGCCACAATGAGATGATCGAAGAGTTTGTAACCGCGGCGTATAACATCAAGATGGCCCAGGGTGGGCGGATCAAAAGTGCCGGGAAAAACAGCAATTTTAAGGCTTTTCGGCATAAAAAATCCTTTTTTAACAGGGTACCAAACCCCTTCGTGGACCGCTGAGGGACGTTACCCACGAACTTTATTTGTCCTCATTATCTTCAGAACTGTTGACTTGTCCAAAATTGCCTGTATTTTACCGGCGGTTGGATTGCGTGTTGCGGACCGCCGTTGGATATTTTCCGTAAGTCGCATACTATGGTGAAAGCGGCGGGAAATCGGTCGGTACGCGAAGGATATTGGAGAACCAGATATGGTAACGATGTATGGTATGGAAGCGGCGGATGTGCTTGGCGCCGGCGCGCCGGTGCGGAGGCCTGATGTCGGGATGTGTGATGTGCTGGACGAGGTCCTGGTGGCCTCCAGCATCGTACAGATAACCGGAATGCTTTCCGCCGCCGCGGAATATGACTCAGCGGAGGCGACGGTGTTGGCCAAGCGCCGCCGTGAGGAAGACGAGGACGATCTGGAAGAGGATGAAGAGGACCTCGATGAAGATGAAGACGAGGATGAGGATGAAGACGAGGATGAAGACGACCAGTTCGAAGATGATGATGTTGGCGGCACGTATGAAGATGATGATCTGGATGATGAAGATGAAGACATCTTCTACGATGAAGATGAGGATGAATAATCAGGCCGCCGGAAAGACTGGTATCCCGTGGACACAGTTGTGGTAGCTGCCCCGCCCCTGGAACAATCTATACGCGCGCTGATTGAATTGGCGGTAGGCGAAGATTTAGGTATGGTGCCGGCGGCTGATAATAAATCAAGGCCGGAGGCGGTGGCGCTGGACCGCACCGTGGCTTTGACCATCCCGTCCGATCTGACCGCCACGGGGAAGATTGTGGCGCGAAAGCCGGGAGTGATTTGCGGCACGTTTCTAATTCCGGCGATACTGGCACATTATGATCGCCGCCTGCAAAGTCAGATTCATATTGCCGACGGACATAATGCTGCGGCGGGTGCGGCTATCGCACATATCAGCGGTCCGGCGGGAGCACTGCTGGCCGCCGAGCGCGTGGTGCTGAATTTTCTGGGACATCTTTCCGGCATTGCCACGCTGACGAGTTATTACGTGGCGGCCGCCGGCGGAAAAAACCGCGTAGACAACAAACCCCTGGTATGTGATACGCGCAAGACTACGCCGGGCTGGCGGACTTTGGAAAAATATGCGGTACGGTGCGGTGGCGGCATCAACCATCGCATGGGGCTGTATGATGGCGTAATGCTCAAAGATAACCATCTTTCAGCCCTGCGCCATCAATCCGGAGCCTCTTTATCTGTTGCGGATATAACGCGAAATATACGCGGGCATTTGCCGCCGGGCATCAAGCTGTGGTTGGAAGTTGATACGCTGGAGCAGCTGCGGGAAGCGTTGCCGGGAGCGGCGGATATTATTCTGCTGGACAACATGAATGTAGAGCAGTTGCGACAGGCGGTATTATGGCGCAATGCCGTCCGGCCGGGCGGTCCGCCCTTATTGGAAGCTTCGGGCGGCGTTACGCTCAGCACCATCGCGGCTATTGCCGCCACCGGCGTGGATCGCATCAGCGTCGGGGCGATAACCCATTCCGCCCCCGCTTTAGATTTAGCTATGGATTTTACTGAACATGACTGAACCAATGGTTGATGTATCTCTGGAAAAGCCAGACCGCGCCAAATTCAGCGCGGAGGAAGCTCAGACGGTTCTTAAGGTACTGACCAAACTTTACAACAACGGCATGGTTTCGCACCAAGATCTGGCCGAGACGGGACTGGACATTCACGATATTAGTTTTGCACTATCCATTCTGCGATCGGGAGGATGCGAACTTGTTGTTGGGGATATGGGCGTACACCTGGTTCGTCTGGGTTTTGCGTTCGTACCGCTGATGCTGGAGATCATGCTGAGTCAGGAGAAAATTGATATTTCAGTCCGGTCGTTTGTGGAAACGGGAAGTACCAATGATGAATGTTTTGCCGCCGCGGCTCAGGGTTTTGATAGACCGCTGGCGGTGTTGGCCAACATGCAAACCAGAGGCCGGGGCCGGCGTGGCCACCGATGGGAAGCCAAGGCGGGGCAGTCGGCATTGGTATCGCTGCTTTTACCAGCGCGGGAATTACCCATAGAAACCTTATCGTTAGCCGCCGGGTTGGCGGTGGCGGAAAGTATCACCAAAATGACGCATCGTACCGTGGAGCTTAAATGGCCCAATGACGTGTTAATTGATAACCGCAAAATTGCGGGCATTCTCATTGAAACCCGTCCTAATGTGAAAAATCCGGCGTTGACGGATTACGTCATAGGTGTAGGGGTTAATGTCATGCAAACCCATAAGGATTTTCCGCGTGAATTGGCAAAACAGGCTATTTCCCTGGGAATGATTAATCGGGGTGAATGGGACATTTCCAATGTCATCATGGCCCTTCTGGAAGACCTGCACCGCCGGTGCAATCCACTGGCCTCCGGTGATGAAATTGTTCCGCTCTGGCGGGCTCGCTGCCAGATGCTGGGACGGCACATCCGTATCGCGCATGCCGGCAGCGTCTTGGAGGGAACCGTGGCGGATATTGATCCTCTGGAAGGATTGATCCTGCGTGACCAGCACGGCCTGAACCATGCCTGTCTGGCATCGCAGACCACTATTTTATCCCCATAAGCCAAGCCTTCTCCGCCGGCGATCGGTATGGGCCTGTGAACACCGGCTTAGGAATGAGATCATCATAACTTCCACAAAGAGGTTGTGTCGGTTGGTGCGTGAATTCCGGTGCATGGTCCGTCAAATAGCCATCGGCTATGCCGGTGGTGGAGTATTCAATGGTCATGCCAATCGGGAAGTTATTATGGTCCCATTCCTTAGGATTGGTGCAGGCTTAACTTCGGTTTTCCACCGCCGCGGATGCCAACCGGCTGCAGATATCCACCATGCGGCGGTACGAATCCGGTATAGTCATATCGGCAATCAGTCTTGATCAGCAGCTGACGAGAAATTACCGGTTCAGGTTGTACCCTCCGGGTGAGTGCGGTGAGGCGCTCAAGGCAACTCGGTATGTCCCATGAGGTACAGGTCGCATTGCCGCGCTGCGCCACGGCCCTCATGGATGGCCCAGACCACCAGGGACTGACCTCGACGGCAATCACCGGCGGCAAAGACCCCTTCAATGGATGTGGCGTATTGGCCATAGTCGGCTTTGAAATTGGATCGCGCATCGGTCTCCAGCCCCAGCCGTTTGGCAATGGTATCTTCGGGCCCCAGAAAACCCATGGCCAGAAGTACCAGATTCGCCGGCCATATTTTCTCGGTACCGGGAACTTCCGCCAGGCAGAATTTGCCATTGGTGCCGGTCCACTGCACGTCAATGGTTTTAACGGCCCGGACATGACCATGCTCATCACCCATGAATTCCCTGGTCAGCAGACAATAATGGCGCGGATCATTACCGAATCGCGCCGCCGCTTCTTCGTGACCATAATCGGTGCGCAACACTCTGGGCCATTGCGGCCAGGGATTATCAGGCGCACGACAGACCGGTGGGCGCGGCAGAACTTCAAAGTTCACCAGGCTCCTGCAGCCATGGCGCAAAGAGGTACCAATACAATCGGTGCCGGTATCCCCGCCGCCGATGATGATGACATCTTTAGCCTTGGCCGAAATATAATGGCCGTCGCGTAAATTGGAATCCAGCAGGCTTTTGGTGTTGGCACTCAGAAAAGGTACGGCCAGGTGAATGCCCTGCAGTTCTCGTCCGGGCACTTTGAGGTCCCGCGGCTGGGTGGCGCCACAGGCCAGAATCATGGCGTCGAATTCATGCATCAATTCATGCACATCCACATGGACTCCCACATGGATATTGACGACAAACTTCACACCTTCCTGTTCCATGAGCCGGGTGCGACGCTCCACGACGGCGAGTTTATCCAATTTCATGTTGGGAATACCGTACATGAGCAAACCACCGACGCGGTCCGAACGTTCAAAGACCGTCACCGCATGTCCGGCTTTATTCAGCTGATCCGCGGCGGCCAGACCGGCGGGACCGGAACCAATCACAGCGACTTTTTTACCCGTGCGTATGGCGGGAGGCCGCGGTATCACCCAGCCATTTTCCCAGGCATGATCAATAATCGCCTGTTCAATATTTTTAATGGTCACCGGTGGCTCATTAATACCCAGAACACAGGAACCTTCGCAGGGAGCCGGACATACGCGACCGGTAAATTCCGGAAAATTGTTGGTACTCCAGAGCCGCATAATGGCCTGTTTCCACTGATCCTTATAGATAAGATCATTCCATTCCGGAATCAGATTGTTCACCGGGCAGGCACTTTGGCAGAACGGCACCCCGCAATCCATGCAGCGTGCCGCCTGCCGGCGCAGTTTATCATCGGCCAGATGCGCATGAAATTCATTCCAATCCAGTACACGCAAAGACACGGAACGGTTGGCGGGTATTTCGCGCGGATACTCCATAAAACCAGTGGGTTTACCCATGTCCCACCTCCAGACCGGCGCCGGCCGGAACCGCCTGTTTTTCCAGAGCTTTCCGGTATTCCACCGGCATGACTTTGCGGAAGTATCCGAGGCTGGTGTTCCACGCGGCCAAAATCGCCGCCGCTACGGTACTTCCCGTCATTTTATGATGTTCGGAAATCATGTTTTTCAACTCTTCAATATCCGTGGGATCCACGAGTTTTTCCAATTCCACCATTGCCAGATTGCAACGGGATAGAAAGGTATCCTCCGGATCGTATACATACGCGATACCGCCGGACATGCCCGCCGCAAAATTGCGCCCCGTGGGGCCAAGTATCACCGCCCGGCCACCGGTCATGTATTCACAACCATGATCTCCCACCCCTTCTACGACGGCCTGGGCGCCGGAGTTTCGCACACAGAATCTTTCCCCCGCCACGCCACGGAAGTAGGCTTTCCCGCTGGTAGCGCCATAAAGCGCCACATTGCCGATGAGAATATTTTCTTCCGCCTTAAACGTGCTGCGATGGTCCGGATAAACCACCAGCGTACCGCCCGAAAGGCCTTTGCCGACATAATCGTTGGCATCACCCTCCAGTTCCATTTTAATGCCCCGTGCCAACCAGGCCGCCAGACTTTGTCCCGCGGAACCCGTCAGTTTCAGGTGAATGGTATTCTCCGGCAGGCCTTCTTCACCATAGCGTTGGGCAATCTCATGACTGAGCATGGTGCCGACGGTACGGTTGATATTCCTGATGGCATAGTCCAGACGCACGGGGCGGCGATGATCCAGCGCCGCCTGGGCATCCCGGATAATCTGGTTGTCTAAAGCTTCTTTCAGCCCGTGGTCCTGCTTTCTGGTGGCATATACATCCACATGTTCATACATCTTGACGGCTGGTGAAAGTATCGGTGTTACATCCAATCCTTGCGCCTTCCAATGCTTAATGGCGTCACCGACTTCCAGGCGATCCACGCGGCCAATCATTTCGTTAAAGGTGCGGAACCCCATATAAGCCATGAGTTCACGTACTTCTTCAGCCAGCAGGAACATGAAGTTAACCACATATTCCGGTTTACCTGCGAACTTTTTCCGCAGCACCGGATCCTGCGTGGCAATCCCCACCGGACAGGTATTGAGATGGCACACCCGCATCATGATGCACCCCAGCGTTACCAGCGGCACGGTGGCAAAACCAAATTCCTCCGCCCCCAGCAAGGCTCCAATGACCACATCCCGTCCGGTCTTTAACTGCCCGTCCACCTGCACCACAATGCGGCTGCGCAGATCATTGAGCACCAGCGTCTGATGGGTTTCCGCCAATCCCAGTTCCCAGGGCGTACCGGCGTGTTTGATACTCGTCAGCGGAGAAGCGCCGGTACCGCCATCGTGACCGGCAATGACCACATGTTCGGCATGTGCCTTCGATACGCCGGCGGCGACCGTTCCCACGCCCACCTCGGAGACGAGTTTAACGCTTATGCGCGCTTTGGGATTCGCATTTTTCAGATCGTAAATCAGCTGGGCCAGATCCTCAATGGAATAAATATCGTGATGCGGCGGCGGACTGATAAGCTGCACGCCCGGAGTGGCGTGGCGCAAACGCCCGATATACGCATCGACTTTGTGTCCCGGCAGCTGTCCGCCTTCACCCGGCTTGGCGCCCTGGGCCATTTTGATCTGCAGTTCATCCGCGTTGGTTAAATAATTAATGGTTACACCAAAGCGGGCGCTGGCCACCTGTTTAATGGCGGAACGGCGGAAATCCCCATTGGCATCGCGTTTGAACCGGCGCGAATCCTCACCACCTTCACCGGTATTGGATTTACCGCCGATGCGGTTCATCGCGATGGCCAGACTCTCATGCGCTTCGGGGGAAATGGACCCCAGGCTCATGGCTCCGGTGGCAAAGCGTTTGACAATTTCACCGGCGGGTTCCACTTCGGAGAGCATCACCGGGTTTTCTCCCGGCTTAAGTTTGAACAAGCCGCGCAATGTGCATAGCCGCCCGCTTTGTTCATTAATGTATTTGGCATAACGGGCATAAGCCTGCGCGCTGTTGCCGCGCGCCGCCTCCTGTAAATTGGCGATGGTTTCCGGATTCAGCAGATGCTGCTCGCCATGCTTTCTCCAGGCATATTGACCGCCTTCCGGAAGTACCGGCAGTCGAACTTCACCCTGGTCCGGTGGATATCCAATTTCATGCCGCCGCAAGGCTTCACGGGTCAATACCGGAAAGTCAACTCCGTCAATTTTAGATACCGTTCCGGCAAAGCAACGATCAATGACATGATGATGCAGGCCGACACTTTCAAAAATCTGGGCCCCCTTGTAGCTTTGCAGCGTGGAAATACCCATTTTACTCATGACTTTGAACAACCCCTTGCCCGCAGCCTTGAGGTAATTCTTTACGAGCTTGTCATCATCCAGGGCGGAATCCAGGAGTCCTTCGCGGCGAAGATTCCACAACATCTCAAACGCCATATAAGGGTTTATGGCATCGGCTCCATAGCCGATAAGCATGGCCAGGTGATGTACTTCCCGCGCTTCGCCGGTTTCAAGAATCAGACCGATGCGGGTACGAGTGCCCCGCCGCACCAGATGATGATGCACCGCACCGCAGGCCAGCAGTGCCGGAAGCGCAACATGTTTTTTATCCATGCTCCGATCCGTCAGCACCACCAGCTCATACCCCTGTTCAATGGCGGCGTCGGTTTCCCGGCAAATACGATCCAGGGCATCGGTCAGGGCCGATTCACCGCCATCGCTGTCAAACACTGCCTCTACCACGCGGGCCTGCCACCCGCGATGGTTTATATGTTTAATCCTGGCCAACTGGTCATTGGTCAGAATCGGATGCGTCAGGAGCAGCCGGTGGGCATGTTGTTCGGTGGCTTCCAGTATGTTGCGTTCGGGTCCGATATAACTTTCCAGACTCATGACAATATATTCTTTATCTGAGTCCAGAGGCGGATTGGTCACCTGGGCAAAAGATTGTTTGAAATAATCATACACCAGCCGCGGCTGATCGCTTAAACAGGCCAAAGCTGCATCATTTCCCATCGAGCCGATCGGCTCCAGGCCATTGGTTCCCATCGGCAGCAGCAGTTTCATAAGGTCTTCGGTGGTATAACCGAAACATTGCGCCCGGGTCAGCAGGGTGTCAGGATTGTAGCCCGGAACTTGATCTGGCTCCGGCAATTCCGCCAGCGTCAGGCGCTGGGACTGAAGCCATTGGCCATAAGGATGTTCGCCGGCCAGTGCCGTTTTGATTTCAGCATCATCAATAATCCGGCCCTGTTCAAAATCCACCAGAAACATGCGTCCCGGTTGCAGGCGTCCCTTAAGGACGACATTTTCCGGCGGTATCGGCAGCACTCCGACTTCACTGGCCATGACGACCAGATCATCTTTGGTCACGTAATACCGGCTGGGCCGCAGACCATTGCGATCCAGGACGGCGCCAATCAGGTGGCCGTCGGTAAACGCCACCGACGCCGGTCCATCCCAGGGTTCCATCAGGCAGGAATGATATTCATAGAAGGCCCGCCGGCGCGGGTCCATGGATTCATGATTCTGCCAGGCTTCCGGAATCATCATCATGACCGCGTGCGGCAGGGACCGCCCGGTATGCAGCAGCATTTCCAGACAGTTATCAAATTCTCCGGAATCGGAAGACCCACTTTCAATAACCGGTTTGATCCGTTCCACATCCGAGCCTAACTCGCGGCTGGCAAAAAGACTTTCACGGGTGTGCATCCAGTTGCAGTTGCCCCGGCGGGTATTAATCTCGCCATTGTGGGCCATAAAACGCATGGGCTGGGCCCGGCTCCAGGACGGAAAAGTGTTGGTGCTGAAACGCGAATGTACCAGCGCCAGATGCGTTTGATAATCCGGGTCCGCCAGGTCTTCGTGAAAATATGGCAGCAACTGCGTGGAAATAAGTTGCCCTTTATAAATCAACACCGTCGTGGACAGACTGCAAACATAAAAGTAATCGGATTGCGGCAATTCCAGCAACTGTACGGCACGGGTGGCCATTTTACGGACAAGGTGTAATTCCCGGTCCAGAACCTGTTGCTTCATCCCGGACGGACCGGCGACAAAAACCATCCGCATACGCGGTTCGGCGCGCTTGGCGGACTGGCCAATCATGCTGTTATTCACCGGCACATCACGCCAGCCCAGAAGAATAAGCTGCCGCTCGTGGACGGCTTGAGCCAAAGCTTTTTCACACCAGATACGCTCTTCATTATCCGAGGGCAAAAATACAATTCCGGCTCCATAACTTCCGGCCGGAGGCAGTTGAATCCCCGCGTCGCGCTGCGCGACTTTCACCAGAAATTCATGCGGCAGGCCGGTGAGAATACCCGCGCCGTCGCCGGTATTTTCCTCGCAGCCGCAGGCGCCACGGTGTTCCATGTTCACCAGCATGGTTATGGCATCAGAAACAACAGCATGGCTTTTATGCCCCTTGATGTGGGCTATAAAACCGACGCCGCAACTGTCATGCTCAAATTGTGGATCGTAAAGACCCAATTTTCCGGGTGTGAATCCGGAGCCATCATGCTGTTCCAACTGACGAACCTCCATGCCGGAGCATACCCTCACTGTCAAAAATTCCGACCGCCACCCTGCGATATCTAATTAATCGCAAGTTCCTTATTATACTTATCCTAAGTAGAGGGATCAAATATTTTCGCCTGTTTAGCCGCGACACGAATGCGGCCATGATTTTTGGGCAATTCTTTATTTCCCCATCCGTTTCGCGGCCCGATATGGCCAAATCCCATTTTAGCCGCGTGGCCTTGGCCCGCGCGCGTTAACTTTGCAAAATCTCGCCCCCGCCCCAAAATATGGCCGCACCCCATGATACCATCGCCAGCGCACGATGATCGTAAGCGATAAATTATAAGGCTCTTCCACCGGCACTCGGCCGGCTGAAAAGGCGGTTGGCTAATATGGCGGCCCATAGCGATAAACCAATGGGGGCCATATAAATGATCTGGTCAACAATCGGAGAATTGTTAACCACCGGTACCAGATTGAACACCGCCAAAAGTCCGCGTAAGACCAACATGGGAATCATCACCGCCATGGAAATCCGCCAGGCTGCTTTCAGCGGCATGCCGATATTGCGGTTGATGGACATGACCAGAAATCCCGTCAGCAATACCATGAATACAGTCCACAAAATATTGGTGAGCAGAAAAATAAGGCTGGCCAGCAACCCCAGCACCAGTACCACTACCGGTGATAGAACCTTAAAGAATTTTTGCAGTGTTGGCGAGTCAATACGTACTGCCGGCAATTTATCCACCGGTGTGGTCTTTAACACGGCGGGTTTGATGGCCCCATTAGCCAGTAATATTTCCCGTTGCAATTTCGCCATCGACATAACCACCATGGGGTGCGATACTTTCTCACCGGTAATCACCAGATCGGTTTGGTTGAATAACCAGATCAACGGTTTGGTTTTCAACGCCGCAGCCCCGGTTAAACTGGTGTTCACCATCACGGTCTCATAAACGTTGGGAATATATAATGGCGCCAGTTTGGTCTTGCCGGCCGGCTTCAGCAGCGACAATTTTCCATGCTGCAGCAGCATGGGCAAATAATGTTGATCATAAGAGTTGGCAAAGGCCTGCAGCGGTTTAATGGAATGGGCGGAAAGAGAAAAGCCCAGGCACGCGGCACCAATGATCATCGCCCAAACCAGCGGCCAGAATGTAACCGTGAACGGATAAATGGCCGCATGCGCCCATTTTTCAGGTTCCACCAGCAAAAGAAGGAATCGTTTGGGCAATGGCAACGGCTTGGGTCTGGAAAAATGCGTCGGCGGCTGATGCGGATTACGCAATTCCGGCGTTGGGGTCTCCGGCGGGGGTGGTGGCGTTGGGGGGGTATCGGTCATGGCGACAATCTCAAATTCACGTGGATTCATTACCTCCGGCTTCCGGCGACAAATCGCCCAGCCTACACCACCCACCCGGCATTCCCGGATCGATATTTAATCATTAACCCGGCCTAAATATTCGCCCGTGCGTGTGTCCACACGCACCACCGTACCCTGGGCAATAAAGTCCGGCACATTGATTACCAGCCCGGTTTCCAGCGTGGCATCTTTACCGACATTGCTGACCGTCGCACCTTTAATGCTTGGCGGACAGTCGGTAATTTCCAGTTCCACGGTGTTGGGAAGTTCCACAGAGAACGGCTTACCCTGATACATGGTAATTTGCACTTGCGTGTTGGGTTTGAGATATTTTACCGCTTCACCGACCACATCCCCGGAGAGTTCCAGCTGTTCATAATCATTGAGATCCATAAAGTAATGCGTCGTCGCATCAGAATACAGATATTCCATCGGTTTCTGATCCAGGAAGGCCTGTTCCAGGGTATCATCCACCCGAAAACGCTGTTCAATGATACTGCCCGTTTGCGTGTCTTTGAGCTTTACCTGCATGAATGAGCGCCAGTTACCCTTCGACACTTTCGCAAAATCATGCACGACGTAAAGCTTATTATTATATTCAACCGCCACACCACGCCGCAAATCAATAGCTTTAATTGACATTCAATGTCCTCAATATTTCCCGCACCGCCGCCCGCCTCAGGACGCGCCGGCTCGGACCAAACTGCCCTCATGGGGATTCGAACCCCAGTTACAGGCGTGAAAAGCCCGTGTCCTAGGCCTCTAGACGATGAGGGCCAGAGCACCTTATTATATCTCAAGTACCAATTTTGACAATTGAACCATGGGGAACGGTCGTTTGTTATTGACTTGGCGGCATTATGCCGATATGCTAATGAATCGCGCTGCGTACCGGAGAGGACTCACCGGTACGCAAAGTTATTGCGTGGACGGGATGATTTCAGGCAGATGATGGAGTATACATGCCCACCAGAACAATCAATAAAACAAAGGCTTCCAGGCAATTTAAGAAAGTGAAAACCACTGCCCGGGCGGAAGATGTTATGCGGCCCAGGGGTAAACATCCTCGGGTTGTTAAGATCAAATCCCCGGCACAAAAAGTCAGTCGTGTGGGCAAGGTGGCGGCACAGCCGGAAGCGGGGAGCCGCAGCGCTAAAAAGGCGCTCGGACGCCAGCGCGGTTTCAACGGTCAGATTCCAAAATTTAATAACACCACCCGTGACTCCAGCCGCCAGAAAGCACTTTCTTCCGCTATGGCCGGCGGGAAAAAATCGGCCGCAAAGTTATCCAAATCCGACCTGGAATATTTTCGCCGGCTGTTGCTGGATAAGCGCCGCGAAATTCTCGGTGATGTCGGTTCCATGGAAAGCGAAGCCTTTCGCGATCAGGACAATCACTCCAGCAGTCCGATGCACATGGCGGATGTCGGAACTGATAATTTTGAACAGGAATTTACGCTGGGCCTGTTACAGAGCGAACGCGAGCTGCTGAAAGAAATTCAGGAGGCACTCAACCGCATTGATAACGGCTCCTTTGGCATTTGCGCCGCAACGGGAAAACCCATTGGTCGAGCCCGCCTGGAAGCCAAGCCCTGGGCGAAATATTGCATCGAATACGCGCGCCTGATGGAAAACAACGCCCTACCGCGCCACAGTGGAACAAGTACTGCTATTGAAACTGCGGAAGAAGAAGAATAACGGGTAACCGTTCACGGCAATAAAGCAAAATTCAAATTGCCAGTGAATTCTAAATTCTAAATGCTAACGCCTATATTCTACCCATTATTCATTACGGCACGGCCGCCGCGGCCATAGCGTGAACGGTTACCGAATTTTAATACTCCACACACGGTAATGCCGCCGCGGTTTCCACATATCCGGTACAGTGGCTGTTGCGGAGCGTGTCTTTGTCCATGCCCAGAGCCTGCACGATGGCCTCCAGATCATCCGCCACTTTTATCGGCTTGTTGCTCATACGCCCCCAGGTCGGTTGGGCTTCCGGAGCTTTGGCCTGTTTGGTGTTAACGCCCGTGTGGTAATACACGGTGGCATCCGGATCTTTCAGTCCATGGCCGGTCAGTACGCAGACCACGCGCTCATGGCGGGAAATAACTTGCCGGGCCAATAACTGTTGTAAGCCGGCAATAGTGGCGGCGCTGGCGGGTTCACAGCCAAAGCCAAACCGTCCGATCATCGCTTTGGCTTCCAGAATTTCTTCATCCGTTACCTGCGCCACAACCCCCTTCATCGTGTGCAAAGCCCGCAACGCTTTTTTCAGATTCACCGGATGACCGATTTCAATGGCCGAGGCTACGGTATGCGCGTGAATTCCTTCACGTTCCAGACGCTGGTAATATTCTGTAATGGCCGTTTGATTTACCCGCCCGCGGTTCCACTTCAGCCCGCCGGTCACCAGTTCATATAACGTATTGGCGCCCGTGGCGTTGATAACCGCCAGTCGTGGAATGTGTTTAATAAGTCTCAGGCTTTTCAGCTCGGCAAAAGCCTTGCCAAACGCCGAGCAATTTCCCAAATTTCCCCCCGGCACAATAATCCAATCCGGGGATTCCCAGTTCAGGGATTCGAGGATGCGATACATGATGCTCTTTTGCCCTTCCAGCCGGAAGGGATTCACGCTGTTCATCAGGTACAGACCAAGTTGCCCGCTGACCTGCCGCACCCGTGCCAGGCAGGTGTCGAAGTCGCCTTCAATCTGTAAAGTGCGGGCACCATAATCCAGGGCCTGCGACAGTTTGCCGAACGCAATCTTGCCCGATCCGATAAACACAATGCCCTGAAACCCATTCAGCGCGGCAAATAGCGCCAACGAGGCGGACGTATTACCGGTGCTGGCGCAGGCCACCCGTTGAGCGCCGACCAGTCGCGCATGTGTAAACGCCGCCGTCATGCCGTTGTCTTTGAAACTTCCGGAGGGATTCATCCCCTCGTATTGCAGCCAAAGCTGTCCCGGCCACATTCCCAGGTGTCGCCCCAGACACGTCGCATTCTGCAGGAATGTCTGCCCTTCCCCAATGGTACACACCATGGCATCCGTGGCAAATGGTAATAAATCACGAAACCGCCAAACCCCGGAATAATCCAGCGGAAACCGCCGGTTTTCCCAACGCAGCTGAAAATCCCGCAGTCTTTTCGGCATCGGAGTTTTGCACCATTCGTAATTGATATCCAGCAATTCTCCGCACTTGTCGCAGGCCGTCAAGGTCTGGCCCACATCAAAGGTCGCGCCACAATCCGGATTTATGCACTGCTGATAAGCAATCGTTTTCATAACATAAATTCTAGCCATACCCGGCCAAGGCCTCAACGCACAAAGACATTTTGGGGATAGGAGCAATGAGTAAAACGCAGGAGTTAGCTGTTGTAAAGAAATAGGTAACCGTTCACGGGCTAATAAACTAAAATCAAAATACAAGTGAATAGTAAACGTAACCATTCACGGACAGATATATGAACTATGGTTACCGTTACGCGGTTATAATTAAATCTGCTCAATAACATTCCGACGATGTTACGACGGGTCATTCACCACAACGACTCAACGACATGACGAGG
>JAMDCX010000074.1 GCA_023489375.1 Planctomycetota bacterium | reverse complement strand
TTTCCGGAATCCTAAACTGGTACATTCCATTTCTATCCATTTCATTCGTGTTATCTGTGGTGGCAGTATTCGCGATGAAAAGCAGCATATCCCGGCTGATTTTTCTATTTTACCCGTGAACGGTTACAATCCAAGTTTATTCTCCTTGATTTCTCTGCCATCATGCTGGAGAAGGCCCGGAACCGTTTTGCCGATGATCCACACTTCACCATAATCGCCCACGACATGGTGCATCCACTGCCTGATCTGGGCACCTTCGACGCCATCGTTTCCAGTTTCGCCATTCACCATCTGGAGGATGTGCGTAAACGGACGCTCTATGCCGAATTATATGCATTACTTAACCCAGGTGGCATCTTCTGCAACCTTGAGCACGTCGCCTCGGTGAGTGCCGAACGCCACGACCGCTTTTTGAAGGCCATAAACTACACCCGCGCAACTGAGGATACCGAAAACAAATTGGCATCTATAGAATCCCAACTTGTCTGGCTGCGCGAAGCTGGCTTTATGGAAGTGGACTGTCATTGGAAATGGCTTGAATTGGCTCTGATTGCGGGGGTTAAACCTAAGCAGGTGCGCAGTATCCGTTCACGTTCCACTAAGGGCGAAAAATCAAAATATAATGTGGAATCGTAACCATTTACGAAGTCGCGACTGGGCAGGCTGGAAGCCTGCACCACAAGAGGCGCCCCCGCTTTGGGGTACCCCAAAACAGCCGTAACTCTGGCCTGTGGCATGGCCGTGAACGGGCAACCATTCACGGGCCATCATGATGAAAAAATATAATGCCTGTGAATAATGAGTAAAACCAAACAATTTCACCACGACGACACAACGGTATAAATAACAAGCAACGAGCAATGAACAAAAAACCATTGCGACTCCTGTACTTTTAAGTGTAGCACAGCGTAACATCTCATTAAGTCCGCCAGGCCGTCTCATTTCTCATTATTCATTGTGGCGCGGCCGCAAGACGGGCGATGTTGATAACCGCGCCGTGAACGGTTACAAGAGAAAGCTGTGTATTGACACGATGTAAACAATTATTTTTTTGCTGTGGACATGCACCAGCGCTGCGGTCGTAATGGTAGCGTTGTGTACGGTTACCAAACCAGTTAATTGTTGGCCAATTCATTCATAGTTTCCGCCGTCATACCGTAGGCGCGTTTGGCGGCGGCGCTGATCCAATGGTTGGGGCTTTTGGTGTAATGCCGCAAAAATGCGGCAATAGCATGAGCCCGTGGCGCATAACTGGTAGTCCAGCGGGCAATACCCAATTCCAACATGGCATCGAGGCGCCAGGAGAGGTCCCGATCATGCCGCACAATATAGGCCATGTCGCCGGAGTGTGGATTCAACACATCTACGATCTTTTGTTTGGAATACCACCGCCGGCTGGCGGAATCTGTAGCCGCCAGCAGTTTTGCAGCGGTATGATATTCATACAGATTTTTGGCAGGCCCAAATTTATAAAGCATTCGCAAGCCGGCGGCGGCGGAATCGATATCGGACAAACCACAGGTACGAACATCGACAAACAGGCCATGCCGCCACAACCGTTGGCCAAAAATCAACAACGCGGTCAGTGCCTGTGCAGCTTTTTTTTGCTGTTTATCATTGATACAACCTGCGGCATAAGCGCTGGTCACCTGGCCAATAGCATTGAGGCGGTTCGTTAGAATGTCAGATATTCTTGGTAACCGCACATGCGGGATAAACAACAGATACTTACGGGATATGGTTTTAGTTGCAGCTTGTTCCAGAAGTTTGACAATACTGAGAATTTGGGGTGAGGTGGTGGGGTCCGAAGGGTTGGTAAGCTGTTGCAGCGCGTGTCGATCATTCGCCAATTTTGTAATCCGCGCATAAGTCTGCAGATAAATAGCCCCAGCCCCTGATCCCGTGGGTGTCGGCGTCAGGCCACCTATACCGTATCCAATTTTGATCGGCTGCAGGAATACACTGGATGAGACGCGACTTGAAGGCTGTCCAATGGAGGATGGTCCGATAAATATATAAATGACCACTCCCACCACAATGAGAAAAATGATGGCAATAGCAATACCCATTTTATAATTCATGATATTTTTCCTTTGAACCACATTTCCGTTGTCGCATGACTACCGTGTCACTATTTGCAGCGATCATGATGTGCCTCTCACACCGCGGCAATCTGCCGGACGATATTTTCCATTGATGTTTGCACACAAGTAAAAACCGGTGTATCCCGAACCGTAAAGCGACTGCCTTCGGTTTCCCGTAATTCCTGCACCAGGTCCAGAAAGTCACCCGGCTTATCCGTTTCAAAAGCCACCACAAATTCCTGATCATCAAGCCCGAAACTGTAGGTGGTATTCAACTTTACCGACGGATACCGATTCCCCACCATGATATGTTCATCCATAATCCCCTGCCGGGTTGGTTTGCTTAAAAGATACCATTCCCGTGTTTTAACAAACGGATAGACAAACAGATATTTACGTTTGCCCGGTACAATGCTGGTACGCGTATCATCATGGGCCGGGTCAATTTTATCCACATACGTGCTGCGCTTGCTTTGAGCAAGATAACTGAACGGTTGTGTGAGATAGCCGGCCACCGGCAAACGGTTGATGGCGGCGGTAAACTCCTGAATGGCATCAAGTTCATAGCTGATTTTCCAGAACATCATATCCACATCCGGACGAGTTCCCACGCAGCTGTAGGGAATGAGAAACATCTTTTGCCGGTCCTGTTTCGCTACCAGTTCGATGAGTTGCCGTTGCATGGATGTTTGTTGATCCAGCGGCAGGCGACGGAAATCAGGCATCAGTTTATAAAAGGAAAAAGAAACAAATTGCCGCCGCACAAACGATGGTCCAGACATCGCTGTTTGTTCTTTCGGTTCAATATGCCGACCGGGGCGGTTCGTGGCAGCCGGTGGTGACATAGGGACAGAAGGTTCATTCATGAAAATCGCTCCAGAAAACAATCGGTGCATAATCCAGTCACCGCATCGCTAATAATTCTAAGGCAAGATGCCATTCATTTCATCTGAAAATTGAAAGGGTCCTGGCAGGTAACAATATTAGGAACCGTTCACAGCCATACCACCAACATCGCCCACCATACGGCCGTGCCGTAATGAATAATGAGAAGGCCTTGCGGCCTTAATGAGACGTTGCGCAGTGCTTCGCTTAATATTGAACCGGTAGAGTAGAGGCCGCAGCAGCACAATTACTGCTCTGGCCCCGCTCCTTGAACCGACCAGGCAGATTTTCCGCATTGGGCTCTCTCGGCACCTCTTTCGACGTGTGCCGTCCCCTTCGACCCCGGAGAGTCCATCGACTGCTTATATTCGCTGCTTCACCGATGGTGCTGGCTTCGTCTAATCTGACTGCTTGGCCACTCTCGATTAGTGGTAACCGTTCACAGCCTGTCCACCAAACTCGCCCGCAGTTAGCCAAATTGTGAATCATTATTGAACCGTAAAGATTCAAAGAACGCAAAGAATATCGGTAACCGTTCACGGCGTTATAAATTACGAAATATAAAAGACATAATATGGCCACATTTTCGTTATATGAGCCCGTTATTGGCTTTGGATACGAACCACCGCAAAGCGTTGCGGAGCCGCAAGGGTGTAAAACCGCAGATTACGCAGATGCCCGCAGATCAGGGGCCGGAACATATCTGCGCCAATCTGCGTCATCTGCGGTTAAAGGATGGAATCTCACCGTCCTACTGATTTTTCACCTTATCTGCCCGTGAACGGTTACATGAATTAAAAACGAACCGATCACGAAGGGACAACCAAGCAGGCTGGAAGCCTGCACGACAAGACGTGCTTCCGCTTTGAGGTACGCCGAAACCGCCGTAACTCTGATCCGTCGGAATGGCCATGAACGGTTACGATTAGTGTAACTAGTGCTCTGTCACGCCTACAAATTAGGGTTGACGGAGGGCCAGGAGGTTGTGGGCGCGAAGCGAGGAGGAAAGTGTATTGGAATATACATTGACGACGAGCGCCAAAGCTCACGGCCTCCTGGCCCCCGCCCAGCGGGGTTGGCGGCCAACGCCCCATCTGCGGCGTCGCCGCGGTTCAAAGGGTCAACGGACCCAGTTTTCACCGCGGCTTCTTGCATCTGGAGCGTTTGCCGCCAATCAACCCTAATTTGTAGGCGTGACAGAGCACTAGGCTGATTTGGGTTCACTTAACGTTACGGCCCACGTCTTCGCCTGTGCCGAGGCTTCGTCGCCAAGGATTGCTCCCGACAACGCCCGGCTGGCTACATGGCTAACGAATCATTCCATGATGAACTCCTTTCAGTTCATTAGACACAGATGGTTTCACTGACACACCGACGAGCAACAGGGTGATTTAAGAATGGGACCATAATAACTTCCCTATTGGCATTACTATTAAATACTCCACCACCGGCCAAGCCGGTGGCTATATGACGGATGGTGCTCCGGAATCTGCGCATCAACCGGTGCAACGACTATATGTAAGTTATTATGCGCCATTTCCTTACTCCTTACTCCTTACTCATTGTTTTTTACTCATTGCGGCGCGGCCGCAGGGCGGACGAGGGTGCTTGCTATTCTGTGAATGGTTATGAAAACGGAATCAGTTGATTGGCAAGAATTTTCATGGTGGAAAGAAGGTGGTCGATTTGGCTATCGGTGTGTGTAGCCATCAGGCTGATGCGAAGGCGCGCGGTATTCGGCGGCACGGCGGGCGGGCGGATAGCCGGGATAAAGATATTGTGTTCACGCAGGCAGGCGGACGCCTCCAGTGCCTGCCGCGCAGAGCCGAGGATTACAGGAATAATCGGTGATTCCGAGGCGCCGGTTTGATAACCCAGAGAGGAAAGTTCCTGGCGGACATGCTGGGCCAGCATCAGCACCCGCTGCCGTCGCCACGGTTCGCGCCGGCTGATCCGCAAGGCGGCGCGGGACGCCGCGGTACACGCCGCCGGGAGAGCGGTGGTATAAATAAACTGCCGGGAACGGTTCAGAAGAACCTCAATAACCGGACGCGGGCCGGTAACGAAACCGCCCACAGTGCCGAGGGCTTTGGACAAGGTACCAACACTGACGGCCACATCGTTGTCCACATCGTACAGGGCCGCGACTCCCCGGCCATCGGGTCCCAGCACCCCCGTGGCATGTGCTTCATCAGACATCAACAGTGCTTCATATTGACGCGCCACACGTGCCAAGGCCGCCATATCCGTCAAATCACCATCCATGGAGAAAACGGTATCCGTAACAATCCAAAACTGACGATGGGAGGGAAGCGCATCAGAGACCGGATTAACAGCGCCGCCATGGTGCGCAGAGCGATTTACATTCACGTTTCCGGAGGTGTAATGATCCAGCAGAGATGTAAGACGCTGATAATTCCGATGCGGGAAGGTGCGACACTCGGCCCCGGAGGCATGGGCAGCATCCACAAGGCTGGCATGATTAAGCTTATCAGAAAGGAGGATGTCCTGCGAGGCGGCCAAGGTCGTCAGCACCGCCATGTTGGCCGCATAACCCGACGAAAATACCAGTGCCGCCTCGGCATGCTTAAATTCAGCCAGGTCCGTTTCAAGATCATGATGAGATCGCATAGAGCCCGCAACCAACCGCGAGGCGGCCGAGCCGACGCCCCAACGCTCCAGCGCGGTGCGGGCAGCATCTATGACTTCCGGATCAGAAGCCAATCCAAGGTAATTATTCGTGCAAAATTGCAGGTATGTTTTGCCGCCAATATGGACTTCCGTACCCGCCGGCCCATCCACCGGAGATAGTTCACGCCACAGATGATCGCGTTTACGTTGCGCCAGATCATCCCTGAGCCGGATGAGCCAATGCTGTATAGCCGGTGGCGGTATTGAAACAGGATTGGTCATAACCGACACACGCCCCAAGCTCTACGCTCTACAACGTTTTCCTGGCCCCAGTCGTTTTGGTGCCGCCAGGTACATGAGCCTTGAGTTTTTCTTTTAATGTCCGTCCGGCTTTAAAGCGGATGCTGACACTTTTGGGGACTTCAACTGCCGCCAGAGTTTTGGGATTTAAGGCCTTGTGCGCAGCGCGCTGCCGTACCGTAAAAACCCCAAAATCACGAAATTCCAGACGATTGCCAGCTGCCAGATAATTGCCGATTTGATCAAGAAAAGCCTGGACAATCTGTTTCGTCACAGCGCGATTAACTTTTTGCGTATCGGCAATATGGTTCACAATTTCTTTTTTTGTTATGGTGGCCATGGCGGGTAACATCTCCATGGAAACAGCGGGAATACATTTTTTGATTCAGCTTCACCGGCCACGCGCCGGTTGGAGCTTCGCACGGTTTGGATTATCCAACGATGTGATTATCGCGTCAAGGAAGCGGCAGTGCTTACCAATGGACACTGGGCGGTTTGCCGATGAGTTGGGCCACGCGGTGGTTGATGATTTCCTGGCGTTGAGTTTCGCGGCGTTTAAGCTGAATTTTGAGTTCATTGATTTTTTTGATCAGCGCATTAAGTTCATGCAGACGAATTTTCTGCCGCAGATCAAACTGTGCCGTTACCACCTGTCGCAATCGGTTACGCAACAGTTTCGCCGCGGAGGGCGGCAAACCGGGCTGCCGCAATTCACCGGCCAGCTTAAAGGACTCGTGTGTGTCGGCAAGGTCCTGCAAGGTAAGAGTCAGCAAATAAGGATCGGTTTTCCGCAGGTGTTCCAGACGGACAAAGTTAGGAGCGGCTTGAGCGATTAATATGGCAAATTGACGCGGGTCGGAATGGCGCAGTGTTTGGGCCTTATTGTAAACATCCGGCTCGGTGGCTTTGAGAAAATTCATAATCCGCTCTATTTGCCGTTGAGAAAGCGGCGCGGGAGGTGCTTTCTCAACAGCATGCGCCACCGGTTTGACTGGCGTCGCACTACGACTTACGGTGCCAGTGGTCAGTATAGCGCAGCAGACAATAAATGTGCCAAGGACAGCGGTAAAACGGATATTGTAATGTGGCGGCATAGGCGGAACCTTTCACTATTGGATATTGCCGGTCTGCTGAAGGGCCTCAGCGGAACCGGGAAGTGGTATTTTATCCAGGGCGTTAAACAGACGCATCATACCGGCGCTGCCAACGCCGCTTTGAGCATCAAATACGTTGTGCGCGTCCAGAGAATCGATCCGCGAGCGAATCCGTCGAATGGAAGTATTGGAGCGATATGGCAACGGGCTTTCCGCCATTTCTTGAAAAGTGCTTTCCGCATCCATAAGTCGCTCCTGCTGCGCCTGAAGGTGC
Organism: Planctomycetota bacterium; assembly: GCA_023489375.1. Lineage (GTDB taxonomy): Bacteria > Planctomycetota > Phycisphaerae > WQYP01 > WQYP01 > JAMDCX01. Next base: position 7,850 of record JAMDCX010000074.1, on the reverse strand, counting down.
GTACGGACGATATAAACTCCCGCCATGACCACCAGCACCGCCGCCATGCCCGCGGCTACAGACATGGCGCGATAAAATAAACGACGCGCGACGCGCCAGCGTGCGGTGCGACGCTGCTGGTCCACCGCATCGCGCACCGCCTGCCGTACCTGCTGCCGCATGCGTTCCAGTGTTACCTGATCAATCTGCGAGGCCATGGAGGGTAAGGTTTGCAAAGTTTTGAAGTGTGCCAGCGCCTGATCATATTCCAGCATGGCGTCCGGATAGGTTTCCACATGTTCGCGCAAAAGGGCACGCGCCTCGGAACCTAATTCCCCCGAGACGTCCAACAGGCAGGCTTGTGATAACTTAAGCTGTTTCATGATCAACCTCCATGAATACCCGCAATTTTTCCAAAGCGCGGTGGGCTCTGGCCAGCACAGTGCCCAGCGGACAATTTAATGTTTTGGCAATGTCTTTGAATGGCATTTCTCCATAATGACGCAATAGTAATACCTGCCGATCCATATCCGGAAGCTGTTCCAACGCCTCATAGAGCCGCTGGACATCTTCCTGATGATGTACCGGATCGGAGGGTGGGCCGGTCCGAGCCGCCATGTCATCGGTAATTTCCGCACCCGTAACGTTATCAATCACGGTGGAACGGATGGGGCGGCGGACTCGGGCGCGACTATGATCCCGTATCAGGTTTACCAGGATACGAAACAGCCAGGCGTCAAATTTATTACGATGGTCATAACGCTCCAGCTTCTGCACCACGCGAAGAAAAGTCTCCTGCACCAGATCGTGGGCTAATTCAGGGTTTTTAGTGCTTTGCCAGGCAAATCCATATAAACGCTGCCAATAAGCCTCCACCAGCGCATCCCAGGCGTGTTTATCACCTCCCTGGCACTGAGCCAGTAAAACCGTTACTTCCTGAGCATCCATACCCATCCTTCTTCGTCGGCTGAAATCCCGACCCGTGCCGGCTCCGTGGCTTTCAACCAAACACTAATAATCTAAACGCACCCGCCGGCATCCTATTGCTATTACATTCTTCCGGCCACGCCCTGGAGCAAAACTGATAATTGTCGGCCTTGCCATGGCGTACTGCAGGTATTATACTACAAAACTTGAAAATTCCCTGGCTTAGCAATGCGGGGACCATTCTCAGGTTGATCCTGCTGTCCGGTAAACCGGACGGAGGTGGCCTTAGAGGTGGAGTATTGGTGTGGAAAAGACGGTTTGGCGGAGTAGCTATGCTGAAAGTAAAGTCGCGTGGTAACGAAACAGTGGATCAAATGCTGCGGCGTTTTAAGAAACTCTGTGAAAAAGAGGGTCTTATTAAAGATATGAAGCGGCTGGCTTATTTTGAGAAGCCCAGCGAAAAGCGCCGTCGGCAATTGCGCAAAGCGGAAAAACGCGAACTTAAAACGCTCATGGAGGCCAGAGGCATTGCTCCGCCGCCGCCGCGAAAAGAGCGTTTTCCATCCCGCGAACGCGAATAAGGGCCAATTCGCCAATAAGAAACAGGGCTGATAATAACTTCCCGATTGGCCTTACCATTGAATACTCCACCACCGGCCAAGCCGGTGGCTATATGACAGATGGTGCTCCGGAATCCGCGCATCTACCGGCGTAAAGACTATTTGGAAGTTATTATGGTTCAATTCCTAACTTCGGATTCCATATCGGTATTGACATACGTCCGGTAGTCGCACAAAATTCTTTTAGCGTGACTGCCAAAGCTGGAAAGTACAGATGCAAAGTCAGCAGACCAATCTTGCAGGCTACACTATTTCCTTCCATTGTAAAGTCCACTTTTCCGAAGCGTTCGGAGTATCAGCCGCGGGGGTAAGTGTTAAGGCCCCATGGAAAAGTTTTCCGTGCAAAATCGTTTCGATACCCTGCGGGTCATACTGTGATAGCTCCATAAGGCCGGCATCGACGCGGGTAACCCGCCCCCGACCTGCGGAAATTTCGCCTTCATAATCTAAATAAACTACCCGATGGTCGGGCAGGCGCCGGGCGGCAATAAGACTATTTCGCCAATCGGCCGGTTCGATCTGAATTTGCCACGTTGCCAACAGAGGACGATCCGGCAGTTGCAGGAGCAAATCCCAGTGAACATCCGGATCACGAACATGTTTCAGAATCGCAAAACGAAGAACTTTTTGCCGGTAGTCTTGCCAAATCATATTTCAATGTTACCATCTTTAATAATGAAATACTCCAGGAGATATATTTTATGGAAATTAAACACTCAAATCGCGGGTTCCCAATAGCGTTTCTGCTGCTGGGCATGGCTTCACTGCTGCTGGCCGGGTGCGAAAGTTCGGCTATGCGCTTACGCAATCAGGGACTGTCCCTGTACCATCAGGGCAAGTACCAATCCGCTCTGCAAAAATTTAATGCCGCCTTGCAATCCAACCCTTCCGACCCGCGGGCTAATTATTATGCCGGCGCTTCAGATTATATGCTGGCGCGTTATCAGGAAGCGGCTTTCCATTACAAAACCGCGTGGACGGTTGATCCCAATTTCGGGCACGTAAAAAGTGCCCTGGCGGAAGCGTTGATCCGCGCGGGCCGTCCCAATGAAGCTATGAACTTTCTGGAACGTGACGCGGAACTGACCGGACGCGTTAACGGACGTCTGCGCGTAGCCCGCTTCTATAAACGCATTGGCGATCTGGATGATGCGCGGGTTAATTTTGTCAAAGCCGCCGCCATGGCACCCTCCAATCCTGAAGTGCTCATGCAGGTGGCACAATTTTATGACAGCATTGGAGAAAAGGGCAAAGCCCGCGCGTTATATATCCGTATTTATCAGTTGGATCCGGCCATGCCGGGACTTGTTGAAAGCATGCAGCATGATGGCGTGACGATAGCCGAGGCTCTCGCGGCTCCGCTGGCAACAACACCACCTGCGGTCAAGTAACAATCATGGATGGAATTTGCTGATGATTGAATCCGCCAGTCGTCGTTTTTTGGAGTTGCTGGAAGTTCATCGCAATGAGCTTTATGCGCTGGCAATTCAGGGCGGCACCCCGGCGGCTACCGAGACGGCATTGCAACGTGGTATCCGCAGCGCTTTTCGGGAATTTGCCCGCAATGCAGCGCCACGGGAGGGGCAGGTGGAATGGTTAGCCAACCATATTCAAGCCGAACTTGGCCAGCGCCCGGCATCCGCACCGGCCCCAACGCCGGATATGGCGATGCCCGCCGATGTATGGGCTCGCCTGGCCGCCGCAATTCAAATTGAAGCCGCCGCGCTCGGCGGAGCCGATGAACAATCCATGCTCGCCTATGATCCGCTGCTGGCACCACAGAAAAAAAAAGTGGGGCCGGATGATGATTTGGAAGGGCTTAATTTATCCCCCTGGACACGTTTTGTCATTGCCACGGCCATCGTGCTTTTTATTGGCATTGTCGCCACCATCATCCTGACTACTCATCATGCGCCGGCGACAACGCAGGCCGGCGGGCCGTCCTCTACTGCGCCGGCATCAGCTTCCAGTACACACGCCAAATCATTGCCGGAATCGCAGCCATGACCAACCGGCTAACATTGCAATCCCGTTATCCTCTTCGTAAACATGAACTTACCGCTGGTACGCATCATCTGGAAATTGTCGCGCCGGCAGATCCGGATTCACTTCTGGATGACCCCACGGTGGAGGCACGCTATAAGAAAGATCAGTATCTTCCTTATTGGCCGGTAATCTGGCCCAGCAGTCTGATGCTGGCGGAACATATTCTTGATGGCGAGGATTCACCGCCGCTTTGGCTAGCTAATAATTCCACCGCCCCACCACGGGCTATTGAATTGGGTTGCGGTTTAGGCATTGCCGGTATTGCCGCCGCCAAGCGCGGTTGGCATGTTACCTTCACAGATTATGATGAAGAAGCCATTGCTTTTGCCGCCTACAACGCCAGTTGCAATAATATTCCTGCCCACCTTGTGGAAGCAAGGCCCATGGACTGGCGCTGGCCCATGCAGGCGCAATTTGAATGGATCATCGCTTCGGACGTGCTGTATGAGCGCCGGCTGCATCCGATTCTTCTGGCGGCTATGGACCGCCTGATGGCCCCAACTGGCGTGTGCTGGATCAGCGATCCGCGGAGGAACAGCGCCGCCGATTTTCCGCCCACGGCGGTGGAACACGGATTCCACGTTGCCACTTCCGTTCTGAAATGGACCGGGCCCGCCGGTGTGAATTCCGATGCCGATTTACTGATTCTGCGCCGCGCGCGGCGACCGGCGGTAGTATCCGGAGTCGCGTATTGGTGAGTACACGGTTATGAATATGCCGCGCTTTTATGTTGCCCCGCTGGACCTCCATGGCGAACTATCAACCGATCAGGCGCATCATGCCCGCGATGTTCTGCGACTGAAACCGGATGCGGCCGTGGTCCTTTTTGATGGCAGTGGGCAATGGGCCCCGGCGCAATTAACTATCCATAAAAAACAGGTTACATACCAATTGACCGCAGAGATAGTGTGCGATCCGCCACCGCTGTATCAGCTGACCATCGCCACCGCAGTTCCCCAGGGTTACCGGGCGCATGATTTACTGGAAAAAATCAGCCAATTGGGGGTGGACCAGCTGATCTGGCTGGAGTGCCGCTATAGCGTAGCGCATCCAGGCGCTACAGCGGACAAAATGGACAAATGGAAACGCCTGGCTATTGAATCCGCCAAACAATGCGGACGGAACCGTATACTGGCGGTGGAACCGCCATGCACACCCATGGAATTACTGGAACGTCGAGATAAATACCGCACCATGATATGGACCGATGTCCAAGCCGCGCAAAGCCTGCTGGAACGCCTGATTTCCTGGCGGACGGACAATATTGGGCCTTCATGGCCCATCGTTGACCATAACGAGAGTCTAAGTCCTGAGGCTTCAGATAATCAGGCGGCGAAAACTTTGGATCGTCCAGCGGCACACCGCGGTATTCCTCAAATACCATGTATTGCGGTAATGATCGGTCCGGAAGGAGGATGGAGCCAGGAAGAACGAGAACTTTTGAACCATATTGCGCCACCGGTACTATTGGGCCGCCATATTTTGCGGATTGAAACCGCGGCCACCGCCGCCGCCGCAATTATACAAGCCGCCTTATGCATGTCTGGCTTTAATTTCTGATAACGCCGATGCAGGTCTGACTTTATGCAATATTGTTCGGGCGATCATCAGCGGCAACTGTTACGTTGCCGGGCAGACAGGTGCGCAATATTTTATAATGCTTATCATAAACAACGATAAGCCTGTCCTCTCCATGCTGTACAGTTACCCTGCTCTGACTGCAACTTAATCGCACCGCGGAGAGTACCTTCCACTTGCAGTTCGGGTGGTTCTGGATTGCCGCGCAGATATCATCCATATCGGCGGTTGACAAACGAACCCCATAACGTTCTTCAGCGCGAAACCTCGTATGATAATGACGGGCCCGTTTGCGTAACATACATTTCCCCGTTCAGCCGGAAAAACACCAGCCATTCATTAACCGGGAGAAAATAACCACAATCGGCGGCGGTTTGGCGTTCCCGGTATCGCCATTTACCGCATTGTTCCTCATGCCGTAAACCGCCCGCCTTGCCATCTCCTTTTCATTACGTTATTCAGATCGCCCGTGTTCGTCAAGATGAGGCGACACATATTTTTAGTTTTTTCAATGGCGATGGTCCAAATGCGGATGCAATTCTAATGGCCATTTAGGCTTGTCCCAACATCGCAATGAGTGCGTAACAGCAATGGGCAGGATGTGACGCGGGGGTATCAAATCCGCTTTTTCAGCGCTTGCAACTGAATTTTATGCAGTTCACGAATGCCGGACACCGCTAGTCTCAGCAGCCCATTGAATTGGCGGGGGCTGAACGTGGCATGTTCCCCGGTGGCCTGCAATTCGACAAAGGAACCGTCCGCCAGCATGGCGACATTCATATCCACTTGCGCGGCGGAATCTTCCTGATAATTCAAGTCCAGCAGCGCTTGACCGTCCACAATCCCCACGCTGATGGCCGCCACCTGTCCGATTATGGGATTGGCGGTAATTAATTGATCCCGCGTGGCACGCTGTACCGCATCAGACAGGGCCACGTACGCCCCGGTGATGGCTGCGGTGCGGGTTCCGCCATCCGCCTGAATCACATCACAATCCAGCCACAGCGTATTTTCTCCCAGCTTGTTCATTTCGATTACGCCGCGCAATACGCGGCCAATGAGCCGCTGAATTTCCACACTGCGGCCATCCGGTTTACCGCTGTCACGCTTTTTGCGAGTGTGGGTGGAGGATGGAAGCATGGCATATTCCGCCGTCAGCCAACCCTGTCCCTTTCCGGCCAACCATGGTGGCACGCCCTTCTCAATAATGGCCGTGCATAAGACGCGCGTGTCACCAAAGCTTACCAGCACCGATCCACCGGCATGGCGTGTAAAATTCCGTTGCATGGTAATTGTGCGGAGTTGATCCGCCCGTCGTCCATCGATTCGCATATCACGTCCCCTGACAACCATTTCCGGATTGCCAGTATCGCCTCTGGAACGGCAGTTGTCACGTCCGGGATTATCATGGCCGGCATGGCGAACCTACAGCTCGCCATCCTCCGGGTTTTCCAGAAGTTTATAGCCCACGCCACGGACAGTATGAATCATCCATTGATGCGCGCCGAGTTTTCTGCGCACGGCGGTAACGTGGACATCAATAGCCCGGTCGGTAACATAAATTTCGGCGCCCATCACGCGATCAATAAGCTGATCGCGCGACAACACCCGCCCGCGCGCCATAGTCAGCGCGGTCAGCAGCTTGAATTCCGTGGGCGTTACGGTAATGGGGTGCCCTTCCAGCGTCACTTCATGCCGGGCTTCATCAATGACCATGGGGCCGTTACTTAAAATTTGCTGCCCGGACTCGGCAGTGGCGGCTTTTCTCCGCAACACCGCGGCAATTCGCGCCATGAGCACTTTCATGGAAAAAGGCTTGGTAACGTAATCATCCGCGCCCAGCGTCAGACCCACAATAATATCTGTTTCCTCACCGCGCGCGGTGAGCATCAAGATTGGAATATGGGCGGTCTGCGGATCACCCTTGAGTCGCGTGGCCACTTCCTGCCCCGAAAGCCCCGGCATCATCAGGTCCAGAAGAATCAGATCGGGCATCAGTTTGCGGGCCATTTCGAGTCCGACTTTGCCATCATAGGCGAACACGCCTTCATAACCCTGGCGTAATAAATTCACACCAATAAGCTCCACGAGATCACGTTCATCATCCACCACCAGTATTTTTTTCTTTCGTGCCATAAAACTCCAACCCCTAATCTATGACTTCAACTTGCTTCAGCATTACCCCTATAACACGACTCGTCAAGCTACCAGGCACAGGATTAACACAAACTTAACACAATGACAACGGTTTGCTATCACTATGGTTAACGGGAGGCGTGGCAATTATTCCGGGCGTGGCCGTAATAACGCTAAATCGGGGGCAAATCACGCCGTTTGGTTCCGGCGCCGCGGGATACTTTTATGGTACGTTCCACCGCCGGCAAAGCCGGCGGCTATGTGACGAGTCCCCGCACGGCCATGTGGCCCGGAAAAATTGCCACGCCGTTAACGGGTAACCATTCACGGGCTAATAAAGCAAATTTCAAAATATAAGTGAATAGTAAACAATGAATAATGAGTAATGAGTAGTATTTAGAATTTTAGGACAAGAGACGAGGAAAATGCATAGGGGTAGGGAAGTCCGCTTTTATTGCGGACTCCCCTCCCTCCGAACCGGACGTGCGGATTTACCGCATCCGGCTCTCCGGTTAATGGGCCCCCTTCAGGGACTGACACGCGCGTTGATGGGCCTTGGTCAGG
>JAMDCX010000018.1 GCA_023489375.1 Planctomycetota bacterium | reverse complement strand
CCCGGTCATCCAATTTGCCGCCCGAGCTGTACCTGTTGGCGCCGGCTGGCTGGCCGGTGCGGCGAAGGCAAAAAGGGCGGTGATTATGGCGCGATGGGGCGGAGGTCCGTGGGGAAAGGTCAGTGGATTGAAGCCCAACTGGGTGCAAAAAGAGCCGGACCCCGTTTTTCGCAAGGTGTTTCGCGTGCCGTCGCACCTGAAACGGGCATACATGTACATGGCTTCGCCGGGTTACTGGAAAGTGCTGATCAATGGGAAAAAAGCGGGTGACGGTGAGTTGGAGTCCACCTTATACGACTACACCAAGGTCATCCCCTATCAAAGTTTCAACGTAACTTCGTTGCTTAAGCCGGGGAAAAGAAATGTGGTGTCAATTGAGCTGGGTAACGGCTGGTACAACTTCATGGAACCAAGCCCCGGCGGATACCAGAATGCCCCTTGGCGGGCATGGCCAAGGGTACGCCTGAATCTGCTGATGCGAGCGTCGGATGGTAAGTCCAAATGGCTGATTACCAATGGCAGTTGGCAGGCCGCGGACGGGCCATATCTGGCCGATGGCATCTACAACGGTGAAGTGTATGACGCGACGCTAAACATACAGGGATGGAACAATCCAGATCAAAAATTGGCTCAGATGGCTCGCGCCAAAGTTGCGAAAGCGCCGACGGGCCGACTTACCGCGCAACTCATGCCGCCATGTGAGGTGATACAGCGGCTGGCACCGGTATCCATCAGCGAACCACAACCGCACATATTTGTAGTGAACTTCCCACAGAACATGTCGGGCTGGGTAACGCTGACGGCCAGGGGTCAGGCAGGCGTCCCTGTGGTGCTGCAATATGCGGAATTGCTCAAGCGTAACGGACTGGTGAACCAGGCCCCCATTTCCAATCAGGCCCTGGCAGGCCCTTTCCAGACGGATGTCTACATTCCGGCGAACAGCAGGCCATTCACGTACCATCCCGATTTTGCGTACAACGGCTTTCAGTATGTGCAGATCAACGGTCTGGCGTCAAAAAAGGATATTCTCCTGATTCGGGCTGATTTTATTCACACCGCCTTTCATCGTTCCGGCACCTTCTGGTGTTCTAGTCCGCTGCTGGACGCAATTGCCGATGCCACCAGCCGCAGTTATTGCAGCAACTTCATGGGTTATCCGACCGATTGTCCGCAGCGTGAGAAAAATGGTTGGACCGGCGACGCCTGGCTGGGCGCAATGCAGGGCATGATGACTTATAACAATCAACTTGGTTACACCAAGTGGCTCGATGATATCAGCGCTACGCAATTTCCCGATGGACGACTTCTGGTGGTGATGCCAAATCCTTCGGGCTGGGATTGGGACAACGGAAAATACCCCGACCCGGATTGGGAAAGCGCTTATGAATTCATCTGCTGGTACCAGTACCTGTATTATGGCGATGGCCGAGTTTTACGCGAGCATTATAACGGTCTCAAACGGTACTTTCACTTCGTGATGACGTTTACCCATCATGACATTCTGCCGGACGGCGCGGGTATCGGCGACTGGGGCAGCCCGGCCGTCCACCGGCCTTCCACTTCTTTTTCGTCGACATGCATTCTCTACCATGACGCCGTACTTTTGGCCCGGATCGCCGTGGTGCTTGGTAACCGAAAAGATGTGGCGGCATTTACAGCGGATGCAACTGCCATCCGACAGGCCTTTAATCGACGGTTCTACAAGGGACATGGCATATACGGCAATGGCGGCCAGACTGCGCAGGCTATGCCGCTGTATTACGGAATTGCTACCACCACAATGCGCCCGCCGGTTCTGCAACGCCTGGTGCGGGATGTCCATGCACATCAGGATCATCTGGATGTAGGGGTGCTGGGCGATAAGTGCCTGTTTCGCGTTTTAAGTAAATACGGGCATGCCGCTTTGGCGTATCGCATAGCCACTCAGACAACCTATCCAAGTTATGGCCAATGGATACTGCATGGTGCCACGACGTTGTGGGAAGGCTGGGGGCTGCCGTTGGCCTCGCATAATCACATCATGTTCGGCGATATTCTGGGGTGGATGTATAATGATCTGGCGGGAATAAGATCGGATTGGCGATCTCCCGGATTCCGAACCATTTTGATCAAACCGTATCCGATTAAGGCGTTATCTTGGGTGCAGGCCCGGCACAAGTGCAGATTTGGACTTATTAAAAGTGCGTGGCGCTGGCATGGCGAACAGCTGGTTGTGAATATTACCATTCCACCCGCGACTTCGGCATTCGTTACGTTGCCCGGAGCAAATCGGACAATGGTACAATGTAATGATAAATCTCTGGCATCGGGTGCGGACGGCGTGCGGAGCGTGGCGCGCGGGACGCATAGTGACGATTCATTAATTGTGCATGTCGGCCCTGGAACATACCACTTGATTTACAGGCCACAAGGCTAAGCAATAATGTAATCGGTAACCGTTCACGGGCTGTAACTGTGCTTGGATCTAAATGGCAGCTGTAAAGATATAGGTTATCCGGTTAGTGTACAGGCCGCAACAGCACAATTTCTGCTGTGGCCCTCCTCCTCGAACTGAACAGGCGGATTTTCCGCATTCGGCTTTCTCGGTACCTCTCTTTGGGGAGCAACGGCGGGCGAGACGCCCGCGATCCCAGAATATTGACTTTTGCCAAAAAAATATGGCTGCACCCAACCATACCTTAACTTCTCCTTCTGGCTTGTGAACGGTTACGTTTTTTACAACAGAGGAAGCGGAGATACGCATAGATAACTGCCCCCTGTAACCTCTTTGTTTCATCACCTTCTTACAGCCAAAAGTAACCTCTTCTAAGAAAGTCAAGCGGGTGAAAACAAAGGGATGTCTTAGCCACTATCCAAGCAGCGGACGCGGCTTTGGCCAGCCTACCTTATGGGGCTGGCCAAAACTCCGTTGTGCCAACTGCCACCTCCCGCTGAACTTCCTTCGGCGATCACCTGTCCAGAATCGCCTTCCACGAACCATTCGCTCTCGAATCTCCAGCTCGGAATCCTGTGGTTGGTCAACCCGGATATCTCCATTCTCTTTGAGCCTCGTTGCTTTATTGATAATCTACCGCGAATCTCTCATGCGCCCGCGCCTTTTTTTTCTAACAAATCTGGAAGTCTTTTTGGATATTCCAGTACGAACACCTTTACCATCACATACTGCTGCCAGCGGCGTACCGCTAACGCGTGCAAGCTGCCGTGCCTGCGATCTTGCTTGCCTGATAACCAAACGCTTTGCCGCAATGTTGACGATCTTACCGTCACGCACAACATAACACGGCGTACCGGTCGCAATAGCCAATCGCAAAGCTTCGCGAGCAGCGCGGCGAAGAGCGGGCAGAGCACCCAGCAAATCTGGATCTTTCGGAAGATTGCGATTTCTCATGACGATTCTCCAAACTCAAGCGGCTGCGGCGTATCGCCCGCACAATCATATATTATCCACTCGTCCACAAGTGGGCGATAAATTTCAAGAAAGTTTTTCCAGCCAGCCGTGAAACGTGAACGTATGACCTCCACGGGCACGTCATGCCCACCCTGCAACACACGCGATCTCACACGTCGGAGTGCCAATTCAACATATGGCAACCGCAAAAACACAATTTTCACCGTATAACCTGTTGCCTGCCATTCCCGAATACGATGAACGTATGTTCTCCCCGCAAGTGTAGTCTCAAAGGCAAAACTTCTACCAATTGCCGTCATTTTGTCCATACGATCCAGCATAATGCGAGCCGCCTCCACCGCCGCAGCCTCCGGGATTAGCGGCGAAAGGCCCTGCGCGATCAAATCAGCGTTGATAAAATCGGGGCATTGTGCCTCGCGAAGCAAAAACTCCCGGGCAAGCGTTGTTTTACCAGCCCCATTGGGGCCCGCAATAATCACGATGCGTTTTTTCAAACTCATAATTCTGCTACCAACACCGCCGCATTTTAACCGAAATAGACCCGCCATGTCTGTTTGCAGTGCGCTCAATGTTGTAAAGTGACTGCCCAACTCCAAACAATATTGACAATGCTGTCCCACATAACCGTCCCTGTACTCCGGGATCGGCGGTCCAACGCCGGCGGATGGAGTGTCGTCGTTCTAACATAAAATTCCGTTGCCCCGCCTCCGCGACGCATCCAACTCAATATCGTCAGAAAATATTGAACAGTGATTCCCCCCCATGCTCCATGAAAACTCCCGCCCACATAGCTGCCGACTTGTCAACGGAACAATTAATAGTGATTTTACCTACCCGCCGTATCCAACTTTGCGTCGTCAATGAACAAGATGCACGTGTTTTCAACCTGACAACCCTCAATCTTGGTCTGAGCGATCACCTCAATATAGCCAGGTTCTTTCAGATGCGGCGACTGTTGTGGCCCATATATCCACACGCAATACCTTGGCATATTTGCTGGTTGGATACAGATACGCGTGAAATGGAAGACCTCAGGACCATCCGCTTTCTTATCCTGCGTATGGCCATTCCTCCAATCGATGGCTTTGGTTATAAAGTCCGGTGAAGAAACTCGGAAATCTTTTGATTACAATTGGATATTGATTGTGCCTCTGTATACATCAGCGATTTCGGGAAATTGTTTTGCAATGAACGGAATTTGCTTTTGGAGATTTGTTGTTGCTGATCCCGTTCCGTTTTTAATAATACCGTTGAAGGATTTCAGCATCACCGGTCCATTCAACTTTGAGCACAGAGACCGCAGGCCAACCAACGCTAGCGCCGCCTCACCCTACACACTCCACGGACTCGAGTTCCTCCAGAATATGATCAAACCGGGAACGCATATCCATTAAAACGTAGTCAGCATCATTGGAGAAACGATACCCGGTATGAACCGCCGATGCGGTACCGCCAACAAGCGTATATCCAGGGAAAAGCCACTGAAATCGGGCATCGGCCAGCAGCAGCCGCTCCCAATCAGATTGAATGTTTGTAGACATAAAGCATCCAATAATGATAGCGCTGCGTGTATGTACCCGGCAGATGCGCCATGCATACTCGAACGACTTTTCCGGCAACGGCACTATAATTTAATACGTCATGCCGAAGGTCAATCCAGTCTTGCCGCCTACCGCGGGCGAGATTATTGTCGATTACTGTAAGCGTCATGTTTGAAGTTGTTAAATGCCGTTGTTGCATATTAAACAATCCAGATTTCCAACTATGTTTATGATAAACGACCAAGCCATGCCGTCAAATTAGATTCGTTCATCAGGCCATGGCCTCGGCAGCAATCTTACTTAGGAATCGCGCATAAATAAATTGGTAACCGTTCATAGCCCGGCCACCAACATCGCCCACCCTCGGCCGCGCCGCAATGAATAATGAGACGGCCTGGCGACTTTAATGAGATGTGGCACTGCGCTACACTTAAAAGCACAGGATCGCAATGGTTTTCTGATCAATGTTTTTTACAACAGAGGAAGCGGAGATACGCAGAAATAACTGCCCCCTGTAACCTCTTTGTTTCATCACCTTCTTATAGCCAACTGCAACCGCCGTTGTGTCGTCGTGTCGTTGTGTCGTTGTGATAAATCACCCTGTTGTTCGTTTCTCGTTGCTCATTGCTCGTTGTTCATTGTTATTGATATATCAAATCTAATCGGTGGCGCGACCCACAGTCGCGGCGTTACATATCCGGTGAGATAAACCCACCGGCTCGCATTTTCACTGTCTCTTCTCCTAAATGCTAAATGCTACTCCTGTATTCTATTCATTACTCATTATTCATTGTTTATTATTCACGGTTATAGCCCCCTGAACGGATACGATTTTTTGACGTGACAACGTCATACTCACATCCGCGGATGAATCGATGCGGAATTTGCATAAAGCAACCGTATGCTCCTATGATAAAGTATGGTTAAGGCAGGAGTTAACATGAATTCCACGACGGTTGTTGCGTCTTGCGTATCCGATGCCAGACGGCTTTCATCGCATACCATAAGCCAGGCGGTTGGTATCGCCCGAGCCACCAGTCAAGTACCGAATTCGCAGGGACATTTCGGCCCCTATGGCGGCGTATATGTGCCGGAAACACTCATGGCCGCGGTAAGCCAATTGGCGGAAGAATACCAGCGGGCTAAAAACGATCCAGCTTTTCAGCAGAAACTGGACTATTACTTACGAGATTTTGCGGGGCGAAAAACCCCTCTTTACTTTGCCCGACAGCTAACGGAATTGGTGGGCGGAGCCAAAATTTATCTTAAACGGGAAGACCTCGCCCACACGGGTGCCCATAAAATAAACAATACCATCGGCCAAGCTTTACTGACATTACGAATGAAGAAAAAACGGGTGATCGCGGAAACCGGTGCAGGACAGCATGGCGTAGCTACAGCTACAGCGGCGGCGGCGTTTGGGCTGCAATGTGATGTATACATGGGCGCCGAAGATATTCGGCGTCAATCCCTGAATGTGTTCCGGATGCGGCTGTTGGGAGCACAAGTGGTGCCGGTGGAAAGTGGATCGCGCACATTAAAAGATGCCACCAATGAAGCCATGCGGGACTGGATGGGGTCGGTGAGCCACACACATTACATCATCGGAAGCGTGGTCGGACCGCATCCGTTTCCACTGATCGTGCGGGATTTCCAGAGTATTATCGGGAAAGAGACGCGAGCGCAAGCCCTGGAAATGCTGGGGCGCCTGCCGGACGCGATTGTAGCCTGTGTGGGCGGCGGTTCCAATGCGGCCGGGATGTTTTATCCATTTATTGACGATACGCAGGTGGCTCTGTTTGGCGTAGAAGCCGGCGGGCGCGGCACAGGGCTGGGGCAACATGCCGCTTCACTAAGCATGGGCCAGCCGGGGGTGCTGCATGGCTCGCTATCCTATGTTTTGCAAAGTGATGACGGCCAGACCTCAGATGTACATAGTATCAGCGCCGGATTGGATTATCCCGGAGTGGGGCCGGAACACGCGTACTGGAAAGACACACAGCGCGTCAGCTATACGTCGATTACCGATACCGAGGCTTTGGAGGCTTTTAATATTCTCTCCAAGCTGGAAGGAATTATTCCCGCCTTAGAATCTGCGCACGCGGTGGCTTTTGCGATCAAAAAGGCTGGACGAATGCACAAGAATCAGACTTTAATTATTAATTTAAGCGGGCGAGGAGATAAAGACTGCATGGAAGTGGCGCGGCTTATGGATGAACAAGCCGCAACGAGAAAGAAGGTATGAGCATGGCGATCCTTAAGCTACCTCTGGCTGACAGAACTGTAATCCGAACGATGTCACGAAGCGCCATGATACTGATGGCGGCAAGTCTTATTCCGCTTTACGGATGCGGAAAAACGCCGTTGCGGCCTCAAGAGGCCTTGCGATCCCCATCCGGATACATTCATGGCGGCGCTATGCTGTACGATTCCCCCGCGCCGCACCCGCTGGTAGTTATCAGTCTGCCCAATACGCCGCAGGGCCAACCCCACGTGGATACTGTTTTAAGTGTATTGGCACCACATCGAGTCACTACAACCACCACCACTGTGCCACCTCCACCCGTGGTGCCTTCCACCGTTATGCAGGTGCATGAAGAAGCAGCTCCGACAACGCAACCAGCAACCACCCGCCCCACGACGCCCCCGGCAACTGCGCCGGCCAAAACAAATCAAAACGTCACCGCCCACGCAGTGGTACCAGCCCGTGGCCAATAAAACGGATGGTAAAATATATGTCGTGTCGGCGACAAAAGAATATTCCACATAGAGATAATCTGGCTGTGGCGGAACGGCCTGATTAAAAAACCCGATGGCACACTAACGCGTGCGGCAGCAATAAGTATTCGCAGGGTAGGCGTATGAGACTGTATGCGGTACGATACGACTTCCATTATGATAAGGAAAGGAAATATGGAAAAGAGGTGGCTTGATGCCCTTAAAACAGTATAATCTGGGCTTTATTGGCGGCGGCAACATGGCGGAAGCAATTGCCCGAGGCTGTATTCGTACCGGAATATTTAAGCCCTCCGAAATATTCGTAGCGGATCCGGCGTCGGAACGGCGCGAATTGCTGACTCGAAAATTAGGCCTTGCCACTACGGACGATTGCGGCGCAGTGGCTGCGGCGGCGAAATCCATTTTGCTGGCCGTTAAACCTCAGAAAATTGAGGAGGCTCTGGGACAAATCAAGCCGGCACTGGATAGCGACTCCCTCATTATTTCCATTGTCGCCGCAGTTTCCACCGGATTTATTGAAAAGCAACTTGGTGCGACCATACGCGTGGTACGCCTTATGCCCAATACGCCCGTCCTGGTGGGGGCCGGGGCCAGCGGCATTTGCCGGGGCCATGCAGCCACAGATGCGGACATGCGTTTCGCCACCAGTATTTTCGGAGCCTGCGGAGTGGTCGTGGAAGTTCCCGAATCTTTAATGGATGCGATAACCAGCGTTTCCGGATCTGGTCCGGCCTATGTGTTCTATCTGGCGGAAGCGATGGCGGCCGCAGGCGCCAGTATGGGTTTGGCTCCCGCTGATGCGCAGCTGCTGGCGAAACAAACCATTATCGGCGCCGGGCGATTGCTGGAGCAATCGCCGGATTCCGTGGAGGAATTACGTCGTAAAGTCACCAGCCCCGGTGGTTTTACTGAAGCGGCGATTAACTCTATGGCCAGTCAGAAGTTTGCGGCCATGATCGCCCAGGCATTATCCGCGGCAGTGCAACGCGGTGCGGAATTATCACGTTAAATATCATGTGGAGCCGGTGAAAAGTGTTTGCCATTGAGGTCCACGCTGAATTTGTTGCCTCTCATCAGTTACGCCTGGGCCAGGGAGAACTCGAGCCGCGGCACGAGCACACTTGGCGTGTCACAGTTCATGTAGGATCACGCCAGCTCGACCCAATGGATACGGTGATGGATTTTCATGCGTTGGAACGGCGGCTTCAAACAATCTGCGGGTGTTGGAATAATCGAAATCTCAATGAGATAGCGCCATTTGATCGGACGGTAAATCCCAGCGCGGAGCGCGTGGCCCAGCGGATCGCGGAACTTTTGGCACCGGAAATTCCGCCTCCGGCGAAGCTTCAAAGTGTGGCTATCACGGAAGCGCCGGGTTGTGAGGCCATTTATCTTCTGGATTAGTACCGGCGGCCCGCGGTATTCAAACCACGCTGTTAAACAGATGGGGCATGTGGCACTTGGGCAGGTGGCGCCGTCAACGCCTTTTCAATACCGGGCAGCACATAATCACGGGCTACGACTTCCCAGCTCATACGTGTAGCCAGTCGATAGCCTTGTTGCAGCAAATGGTTAAATTGCAATTCCGTTCGCGGCAACCGGCGGTTGATTTCCGCCGCCACCGTTTGAGCCACAACACTTTCCATGTATTCCCGGTTGGTGCGATCAACCATCAGACAATCTTCTATTGTATTCAACGGCACAACATGGGACTTGGTGTAATCTACTTCTATGACATTTTCGGTGCCGCCTGATCCGGCGGCATGACGCACGAAACCGGCGCACCCACACAAGGCTGTAAACACGCAGATTCCACCAAAAGCTATCGGCTCAATTTGTGCGATTCCAAAGGGTTCATAAATGGATTGTCCAAATTCCAGATCCGAGCCGTGACGAATATCCATGAATTCCATTTCCGCCGGCATGCGATCCCCACAGGTACGGCGATTAAATCCAAACTGATTGATGTATATGATTTTGGTATTACGACTGCGCGCGTTGAATTCCTGGACGCCCGCATAATACGCCGCCTCGCCGCCGGTAAGGTCTGGATAACCCTCGCGATGCGCGGTGGGCCAATGGTACGCGGATTCCATCGTGCGCACATCCTCACCGCTCCGGCCGGAAGTTTCCGTTGATAATACCAGCAGAACCGCCGTTTGATTCTCATGATGCAACAACTTTTCCAGGTGTTCCATAACCCTGATATCCCGCCACAACCCCTTGGACACCACGAGGCGTGTGACATGCGTAAGAATAAAATCAGGTCGATGGCCCAGCAGGGTTTCACAATAATGTTGCAGACGATTGCGCGCAGTCATTTTTTCCTCCAGCGACAACGCAAACGCCGGAACACCGTTATACGCCAGGTCAATATTTTTCTGCTTAAAGGCGCCATCCAGAAACCGCAGTTCATCAATCACATAATCGCCGACGGCGAAAATATTATCGCAATGTTTAGCGGCTTCAACCAACGGACACTTGTAAAAGAACCGCTGCGATCCAAAAACATCATGGACCGTCAAATCCCCGCGAGCGGCCAAATGCAGTGCATTATAAAATGTGATGTCCTGTCCTGGATGCGATTCGACAATCCTCCGCATAGGGGCCACCTCATGGGCATAAAAAATGGTGCGGAAATGCGCCGGCGCATTGAGCCGCGCCGCCAGGGCGGTCGGCATACCCATGTACTCATGGGAGAGAATCACCGCGGGATGTTGCGGATGGCCGCACCCAATGGCTAATAAAGCGTCAATGGCCGGTTCGGCTATACGCAGGTATTGTTCATAATCCCAGATATGATCATAACGATTGGATTCGATGCCATACTGCTCAAATAGCCGAAATTTAAACAAACCGATGCGAGAAGATTCAAAGTGGTTCACATTGATCAGCAGCACTTCCGGATGCGCTGTGATACCCGTAAATGGATCATGAAATGTTTTGCGGCCATAAATCAGATCGACATGATATTTACGCTCCACTCCGGCCAGCGCCGAGGCCAGCGGGTGCTGAACGATGCCATCCATGGAACTGTAAAGCACGGTGCCATCCTGACCCAGCCGCAGTTCCACCGGGCCGTCAGTATTAAACAGCGGCCCGACGAGAATGCTGCGCTCAACATGTTCGGAATAATACTTGGAAGTTAATAAGCCATGGAGCACCGCACCGATGCCGCCAATTTTCTGGACTATTTCATGGGTGACATGCACAAGTGTCTTCATAGGGTTTAATTATCCTTTCCAAGAGGCTCCATGAGCCTATCGACCTATACTGCTTCATCATCGGTTATTTAAGGAATTTGTCCACAGCCCGGCGACGAGGTTAATTTCCAACATAGGCCCGGTCTGGCGACGGCAAGGGCCGATGCTATTACAATTTCATTATGCTTATGGATGACACCATTGTGGCTATCAGTTCTCCGCTTGGGCCGGCACAGCGCGGCATTATTCGTCTGTCTGGGCCTAAGAGTTGGGCCATGGCGTTACACATTCTGGAGCCGGTATTACAAACTTGCGTCTACCAATGGATAAACGTCCGGCTGAAGGCGTTACCACTGCCGGCTGGATTAATCTTGTTCCGGACGCCGCATAGCTTTACCGGGCAGGATATGGCGGAGTTACATATTCCAGGTGCTCCTGCTCTGCTTACCTTGATGTTGGAGAATCTATTGGAAGGCGGCGCACGCGGTGCAGAAGCCGGTGAATTTTCCGCACGAGCTTTTCTGAATGGCAAGTTTGATCTCACAGAAGTGGAGGGAATTGCCGCGACCATTTCTGCTCAGGGCGGTCATCAACTTCGGGCGGCGGCCAGCTTGCGGCACGGACGATTACACCAATGGGTACAACAATATGCCGATCAGTTGGCGGACCTTCTGGCGCTGGTGGAGGCGGGCATCGACTTCAGTGATGAAACGGCAGTAAGTTTCATTAACAGAGATGAGCTGCGGGCGCGGCTGGATACCGTCATAACGGCCATTCAGACGCTGCAAACGCGAGCCGTATGCTGGGAGGCACTGTCCGCATTACCGGGGGTCGTATTCCTTGGCCGCCCCAATGTTGGTAAAAGCTCATTGCTCAATGCGCTCTCCGGGCAGGAGCGGGCGATTGTTTCCAGTATCGCCGGTACTACCCGCGATGTGCTGGCGGTAGAATTACGCGACCACTCCCGCGTCGTGCGGCTAATGGATGTTGCCGGGGTAGAAGAGCGTCATACCGGTCTGTCGGGACTGATGAATGATATCCGCCAACAGTTGCTCCTGCGGACTGATGTTATTTTACTGACCATTGACCAGGAGGACACACCGGAAAGCTTACAGCAACTGTTTGATTCTGTTACAGACATTAACGTCTGGAAAATCATTGTCCGAAATAAAGCGGATATCCCTGGAGGCCTGCGTGCTGCTATTGCGACCATCAATCGGCCCTGGATTAATGTTGCCGCTAAAACTGGTGATAATCTCGCAGCATTGCGTACTATTATTTTTGATTATGCCCATCGCCAGGCTCCCCTTGGAGATGAATGCCTTACACTGAACGCGCGGCATCAACAGTTAATTCAACAGGCCGATGCTGCACTGCAACGTGCCAGCGCTACTCTGGCCACCGCCCCACAATTTCCTGAACTGCTCGCCGCTGATTTACGCTCTGCCCTCAATGACCTTGGCGCTATTTCCGGAGTTATCAGCAGTGATGACGTGCTGGGGCGAATTTTTGCCGGTTTTTGCATCGGCAAATAATGCCTGGACGTAAGGTTTTCGCCACTTCATTATTTAGTTGTAACCGTACACGTTATGGACATAAATATCACCCGCAGGTTGTCTACCTTGTGAACCGTATAATCATTCACGGGCCAAAGTGGCAAAATCAGGAAGTAAACACTACTTTTTACCGCACAGGACCTGTTTACCATGTTTTTACGCCATATAAACTCCAAGCTCTACAGGATTTCTATTATTTTGGTGTTTTTTAGCCCGTGAACGGTTACGGTGCAGTATTACCAATCAATGCCTTGGAGAAGGACCACTCTTGTAAGGCTACAATATCTGGCGGTAGCCGAGCGTTCTGAGATTCGCGCGATCATTTGACTTTATTTCACCGGGCGGGCATTATTGCTACATGGAAAACAGCAATAAAATTATTGGTGAAGGCTTTACTTTTGATGATGTGCTCCTGGTGCCGGGGCGCAGTGATTTTGTTCCATCCGAAGCGGACACCCGCACGCGACTGACGCGGCGTATTGAGTTGAATTTACCCCTGATCTCGGCCCCCATGGATACGGTTACTGAAGCAGCCTTGGCTATTGCGCTGGCCCAGGAAGGCGGATTGGGGTGCATTCATAAAAATATGTCCATTGAACATCAATGCCGGGAGGTGGAAAAGGTGAAACGCTCCGCCAACGGCATTATCACAGATCCGGTAACTTTGCCTCCGGATGCCACCGTAGGCCGTGCCCGGCAAATTATGAAAGAACAGAATATCAGCGGCATTCCGATTGTGGATGCCTCCGATGGAGGTTTGGTCGGCATCCTGACGCGGCGGGACCTCAAATTTATTGAAGGTGATGACAACCATCCCGTGCGGGATTTAATGACGCGCCATAATCTCGTTACGGCTCCGCCAGATACCTCGCTGGAAAAAGCGGAACTGCTTTTGAACGAAGCCCGCGTTGAAAAGTTGCTGCTGGTGGATGAGAAACGTCGGCTCCGCGGCATGATCACCATGCGCGATATTGATAAAACCCATCAGTTTCCCTTCGCCTGCAAAGATGCGCGGGGGCGGCTGCGGGTGGGGGCGGCGGTGGGAGTAAAACATTTTGATCGGGTAAGCAAGCTGATGGCCTCCGGAGTAGATGTGCTGGTGGTGGATACAGCGCATGGGCATTCCGCCAACGTAATCGATACGGTACGAGAGATAAAACGCAAATTTGATATTGATGTCATTGCTGGAAATATTGCCACCGGTGAAGCGGCCGCGGATCTTATTGAAGCCGGTGCCGATGCGTTAAAGGTTGGTATAGGTCCCGGGAGTATATGCACTACACGCATTGTCAGCGGTGTGGGTGTGCCGCAGATCACCGCCATTATGAATGTGGCGGCGGTGGCCGGTCCGTTGGGGGTGCCCGTTATCGCGGATGGCGGCATTCGCCATAGTGGTGATATTACCAAAGCGTTGGCTATCGGCGCCAATGCGGTCATGATGGGGTCTTTGTTTGCGGGTCTGGATGAAAGTCCCGGAGAGCTGGTGATTCATCGTGGGCGCCGGTTTAAAAGCTATCGCGGTATGGGTTCCATGGGAGCCATGATCCAAGGCTCGGCGGACCGCTACGGGCAGGCATCGGTGCGGCAATCCAGTAAACTTGTTCCGGAAGGCGTGGAGGGTCTGGTGCATTACCGCGGACCGTTGGGCGATTTTGTCTATCAAATGGTGGGCGGCCTGCGTGCCGGAATGGGATATTGCGGAGCCCGGACTATTGCAGAACTCCAGAAAAAATCCCGTTTTGTGCGGGTTACGCACGCCAGCATGGTGGAAAGCCACCCCCATGATATTACCATTACCCGGGAAAGCCCGAATTATTATACGGCAGCTAATGGAACGGATGAATAATCCCGACATTGTGGACGATCGCCGTGGTGACTCTAAAATTAGAACCGTTCACGGATCAATAACCACAGAATATCAAAATGCAAGTGAATAATGAGCAATGCGTAAAATGCTGGAGTTAGAAATTAGCGAGCCGGTGGGTTTATCTCGCCGGAAATATACAATGAATAATAGCCAGGCAATTTCATCATAATGACATGATAAACAACGAGCAACGAGCAACAGGTTGATTTCAGAATGGAACCATAATAACTTTCCGATTGGCATGACCCTTGAATACTCCACCACCGGCCAAGCCGGTGACTATTTGACGAACAGTGCTCCGGAATCCACGCACCAATCGGCGCAACGACTATTTGGAAGTTATTATGCGTCAGTTCCTTACCATAACGGCACAACGAACAACGAACAAATAACCATTGCGACTCTTGTACTTTTAAGTGTAGCGCAGCGCAACGTCTCATTACGGCCGCCAGACCGTCTCATTACTCATTATTCATTAATCGTAACCATTCACGGACAGATATATGAACTATGGTTACCGTTACGCGGTTATAATTAAATCTGCTCAATAACATTCCGACGATGTTACGACGGGTCATTCACCACAACGACTCAACGACATGACGAGGCAATATATTCACAAGGAGGTAGCAGAGGTAAGGGGAGGATGGATAAACACTATGCCAAACCTCTGTTTTCCTCCGCTTCCTCCTTATGCCATTATAAAAAACAAAAATTTCTGGGTCCTCTGTGATCTCTGTGGCCAAGATCAATGATCCATATATTTCACCACAACGACATAACAAGCAAGGATTAAATCATTGCTATATCCTTATGGATTTGTGCCTTATTCACTGAAATTCTCCTCCGTGTACCTCCCCTACCTCCTTGTGAATGTTTGTTGGAACCACGGATGGCACCGATATCAC
>JAMDCX010000098.1 GCA_023489375.1 Planctomycetota bacterium | reverse complement strand
GGCGAAAAAGATAAATTGAGGAATTGTTATGCGGCTTGATGAAAGCATGAGTTTCGGAAATTGCCAGCGCGCAATGCATTACAAATCCGGTGTTGGTTTTCCGGAGGCTGGGGCGGTGGCATTGGCAGATCATGTTGGAAGCCGTCATATTCCGCACCGAAAACCATCCATTAGCCTGATAAACAGCGGTGAAAATCGCTGCGCAAATGATGATAAGATTTGCGTAAAATTACACTTGTTTTGACTTGACTGACGATATAGACTTCTTCATGTAGGTTACACAGGCCGCTTGAAAAATCGGATTCTAGAGCGGCCTGAAGATAGATGAGGAAATGTTATGCGACTTGGTGAAAATGGCATTTTCAGAAATCATAAATGCATAATGCCTCACCAATCCGCGGTTAGTTTCGGAGGTGCTTATGGAAAAGAAAGGAGGTTAAAGCGTGCGTTATGGTGTCTATGTAGTGTGGTTTTCAGGAAAGGAGGTTGAAATTCAAAAAAGGTTTTTCCGACAACTTGGCCAAAGCTGGTCAACTTCAAGCTTCTCAACTGCAGATTTGTCAGCCGTGTGGCTGGCGGGCAGTGGGAGAGCAAAGTAGTTGCTTATATAAGGAAAAAAGAGTATGAGCACAAAATTTAGTATCGTTACATCCGCCGCAGATGGTTGCGGCAAACCGTCGTCCATTCGGTCAATGGACAATTTACCGAGCCGCGACCATAAGGGAGCGGAGTACAAGGAGTCGTTTATGTTGTCCAATCGTTCATCAATTTCTCGTGGTTTTTCTCCGGCGACGGCAGCACTGATGGCTGTGATTGCTTCATTGGGAATTGCAGCATACGGAAGTATTGCCGGCGCGACAAGTATTTCGATGACTCCAGTTGCGGCAACCGGATGGAATCAAAAAATTATTGTTGAGAATACTGCAGTTCTCAATGGTACAGACGGTGCCGGTCTCATAGGAGCGGCCCCGGGCACCGCCGACTCGGGCTATGCTGGGTACATAACCGTGACCCAAGACGGCGGAATATATAACGGTGCGGCGTATTACCAGCAAGGGCTAGCGGGGTCGCCCAGCGGCACGGGGCTGCCAACTAGTGGCAGCTTCGTCAGCAAGGCGGACGGTACTACAACATTCCAGTTCCAGCCCTACAATGCTGACAACGTGTTATTTCTCAGTGATAATATCCCGTCCAGCTCGCCGCGTCCGACAGGTACATTGACGCTTACCAACCCCAGCCAGTTCAACGAGCTTGCTGTTCTAGCGATCACAGGCAGTGCAACAGCTTTCAGTACGGGTGCTGTGACACTTAATTTGACGGATCCCTCTGGCAACTCCGTCGCCGTTACCACTGATTATGCTGCACCAGACTGGTTTAGTGGCGGCATGACCGTAACCCCCGATGGTAATGCTACAGGTATTGCGATTTCAGGATTCAATCGTATCAATAACGTCCAAAATGGTACTTTCGACACTGCCTACTTAAACAATCAACCGGTCTTCTACCAGACGACCCTAGATCTCGCAAATCTGACAGGAACCATTAATGGAACAATGCAGAGCGGTTTAAATCTCACGGGAGACACTCTCAACTCACTGTTTTTCAATGATGCTGCGCAGCCTAATAGTTCCGGAAGTACGGGAATCTATGCGATTAGTGGTTCCGCTATTCCGGAGCCAGCAGTCTTGGCGCTGTTCGCCGCGAGTGGATTGGCTTTGCTCGTCATTCAGAGACGGAGGGGACGTGCGTAACTGCATATATGCAGAAAAACCATCCAGCGGCCTACTGCGGCCGCTGGATGGGGTAGGCAGGAGAAGGAAATGTATAGCGAGAAAATTAATATTGAGGTGCTTATGGACCGGATAAAAGGAGTGTAGTCTTTTCTATTATCGCTACAGGCGGATACAGAAAAAATTGATAGGAGTGCTTAAACTATGAAACATCGTGCATTTACCCTTGTGGAAATATTGGTGGTAATCTCGATTATTGCCATCCTAATCGCCTTGCTTTTGCCGGCATTGGCCAGGGCAAGGCAACTGGCCTTGCGCATAGAGTGTGCCTCTAATTTGAGCCAAATCGGTGTAGCGCTGCAAGAATACGCGAACGAGTTTGATGGGAAATATCCCCTTCAATATACGGGCAACACGCCCATGGGGTCGTATGTAAGCTACACAGGAGCCCCTTATACAACCTATCCTACGTGGGGACTGGGAATGCTCTATTATTCCTCATTTGGCATTGTCGGTAACAAGATGGTTAATCCTCGCCCTGGCATTCTAACGCCAAATGTCAATGGTCTTTCACTGCTATATTCGCCGGAACCGGGTACTATTGTGCCCAGCGGGTATTGGTTTGACCCGACAGGGCATTATAATAGTGCAGGGCTGTTGGACAATTGGGAATACCTTTTGAGTAACTATGATTACTGGGTTGATCGGGGCACTCATTTCACAAAATCGCAGGATTTATGGGCCTTGCAGGGAGGGGGACATACATACGAGTACCTGCCAGCCTATTATAAATCTCCACATGTGCCAGCAGAGACTGCTTTGTCCAAACCGAATAGAATTCTCATAACGGATACAGCTTTGTTCAGTAATGGAACTGGAACAATGGGGATGACAGGTTGGCCTATCAGTTGGTCGGGCAGCGGAGGACAACCAGTTTCGAATCATGCAGAAACCACGGCGTCGTCTGAAAATGCCTTACCGGTCGGTTCACACGAGCTATACAACGACGGGGCGGTCGTATGGGTGCCTATGTCACAAATAAAAGTCCGGGTAATGATCCCGGATGGAGAGTTCTTCTGGTTCGGATGGTGAAATTAATACAATGTCCTTGATTCGCTTCTGTAGGCAACAAAAAGAAGAGCAGATTGCTTTTGACGTGATTACGGTGTTGATGCCGCAAAGTGTGCCCGATTGAGTATTGTCCGGCGCATTTTCCACCGCGGATGTTGTGTAGAAATGTTTGAGTCAAGGCACGATCCGAATGAGGCTTGACAAACTGAACAGTCTGTTACTTTAAGCAAGGCATATCCAACTTTGAAAAATATGGCTCATCTTAAAATAAATAGCAAAGGAGACAAATTCGTGAATAAAATATTCAACAAGCGTCTGTCTTTAATTTTTTTCCTTCTATCGTACGTAGCATTAGCTCTTCCGACGGCCATTTGTTGTGCCGCACAAGTAAACAACCTAGCGTCATTGGTTAATCCGTTCATCGGTACTGTTATGAGCTTTACTTTCCCCGGTGCGTCACTACCTCACGGGATGGTACAGATCAGTCCTGACATGCCTAGATTGGAGCTTATCACAGGAGGAGGCGCGCCGGGGGCATCGTATTTATACACGCCGAAATGTAAATTTATAGATGGATTCAGTATGACACACCTAAGTGGCACCGGTTGCTGGAACTACGGTGATATATTCTTTACGGCTACGACGGGACCGGTGCGAACGATTCCGAAACTGTTCGGATTCCAGTTCAGCCATAAGCAGGAGACGGCCACACCCGGTTACTACAGGGTATTCATGAAAACGTGGGGTATTAATGCCCAGATGACCGCCACTCTGCGATGCGGGATGATAAAATTTACGTTTCCTCCCGGAAAATCCGCCAATATCCTTGTACCGATCAGCCATGTGATGGGTGACTATTATGAAAATCTAAATATGCCGCATTCCTGTTATGTTCATTTTATTAATGACCATACGCTGGTGGGATTCGTAACCAGCCGCGTGTTCGCCACCGCTTGGCCGCCCGTACGGGTGTACTTTGTCATGCAAGCCGACAGGCCATGGAAAATGCACGGGGTCTGGAAGTCCGAAAAGGCACTCCGTGGTACCAATCAGCTAAAGGTGCTTCCACCAGGCTTTGGTAAATTGCGGCCATGGCGAGCTGGAATTCTATTTCCCGGAAGTAATACCGTCACTGCAAAGTCCGAATTGGCTAATATTGGTGCATATATGACTTTTCCCGTAGTAAATGCGAGGCAGGTCGTAAAGCTGCGTGTGGCGATATCATATGTAAGCATTAAGGGAGCCGAGAACAACTTGAGGTCTGAGATACACGGCTGGGACTTTTCGATCATTCGCAGGGCAGCACACATCAGATGGAATCAGGCGCTTGGTGCGATTACTTTGCGTGGTGGCAGCATCTCCCATCGTATCTGCTTTTATACGGCCCTATATCATGCACTTCTAGCTCCCAATGTCTTTGACGATGTTGATGGTCGCTACATTGGATATGATAATAAGATTCATCATGTTCCCACCGGACATGCACATATCTACGCAAATCTTTCCGGATGGGATATTTACCGTACAGAAATTCCATTACTGTGCCTGATTGCCCCACAGACGACGGAAGATATCGCACAATCCATCGTGGAAATGTACAAACAGGCGGGCTTTATTGCCAGTTGGCCAGCCGCTAACCGTGCTGGTAACGGCATGAATGGGGAGCCGATGACAGTATCCTTGGCGCATATCTGGGAATCCGGCCTTCATCGTTTCGATATGAAAATAGCTTTCAAAGGAATGCTTGCCCAAGCACGGCGGTCCTATGTGCAATTCACCACTGATAGCAACGTCGCTAAGGATGAAGAGTGTGATATTGCCTATGCAGCGTTAGCCAGATTGGCACGATCCTTTAAAGACACACGCCAGGCTACCTGCCTCGCGGAATGGGCTGAACAGTATCGCGAAATGTTTAATCCTGCCACCAATTTCATGCAGCCACGACTGCCCGATGGTCGCTGGCTGCCGAGATTCAATCCGTCGCTGTACGACTCGGTGCACTATGAAGAAGGGACAGCTTGGGAGTATCTGTGGCTAGTTCCCCAAGATATACAAGGGTTGATTGAATTAATGGGTGGAGATCAACCCTTCTGCAAAAAGCTGACTGATTTTTTCAATAGAGGTCATTATGATCCCACCAACGAACCAGATATCGAGGCACCATTCCTATACGACTATGCATGTGCTCCATGGCAAACCCAAAGAATAGTGTCGAATCTGGCCGATACAGATTACACCAACAACCCAGATGGTTTGGCACGGGGCGGTCAAGACGACTGCGGGACAATGTCGGCGTGGTATGTATTGTCGCAGATGGGCTTTTATCCCGTTGATCCCGGCATTCCAGATATGGAAGTGTGTACGCCGCGATTCCGCAAAATAACTATCCACCTGAAAACGCCATATCATGGAAAAAGATTTATCATCGAAGCGCCCGAGGCGAATAGTGCAAATATATATATTCAGTCGGCGAGCTTGAATGGGCAACCCTTAACTCGACCGTGGTTCCCTGAAAGAACGATCACTGATGGCGGTTTGTGGCGGGTAGTGGTTGCTCCACATCCGAATAAAACTTGGGGGTTCCACCATTGGAATGTACCGCCTTCTATGTCTGTTGCAAGGGATAGTCAATGACTCACTTGGATGGAATATTAGAACCGGTTGTAACGCGACGCAAATGGCTATTCACTGCGGCAATTGCCGGTGTAGTCATCATTGATTTGCATGCGGGACGGTCTTGCATAGAACAGGTGGAGGGAAACTCAATTGATCCTATATACGATATACCGATGATTGCCAGTGGCGATCCGCCGGAGCCTGAATTTCATGGTCCGCGCGTGGTGGGGGGAACGCCGGGCAAACCTTTTTTGTTCAGGGTGCCATTTACGAGCAAGGGCGCGGTGGCACTCAGCGCCGACAGTCTTCCGGAAGGCTTGCGGATGAAGGACGACGGCATCATTAGTGGTGTTCTTCCGCCTGCGGGAGAATACCGCGTTGCGCTAAGAGCATCTAATGCGTATGGCAAGGCCGCACGCATTCTGCGAATTATCAGCGGTGAACATAAATTGGCTCTGACTCCCCAGATGGGCTGGAATTCCTGGAACGCCTACGATATAAAAAATGATGCAGCGCGAACCAAAGCCAGCGCGGAGGCGATGCTGCATTCGGGACTGGCCGCCAAGGGCTTCATGTATATCAACATCGATGGCGGTTGGCAGAATGGCCGCACGGCTTCCGGTGAAATAAATGTTGCCCATCAGTTCGGCAACATGAAGGACTTGGTGGATTATGTTCATTCCAAGGGCTTGCGTTTTGGTTTGTACTCATCACCGGGACCTGTGACCTGTGGCGGCAGCTTTACCGGTGGCAGCTTTACCGGCAGTTATGGCCATGTGGCACAGGATGCAAATACCTACGCGAGCTGGGGTGTGGATTATCTGAAATATGATTGGTGCAGTTATAATGAAAAGGTTCCGAAACATCCTGATCTGGAACAATATATCAAGCCTTATGCCATTATGGGCGAGGCCTTGCGCAAGACGAGCCGTGATATTTTCTACAGCCTGTGCCAATATGGCATGGGGCATGTCTGGACTTGGGGCGGATCGGCACCGGTTTACGGAAATTCCTATCGTATCAGCTACGATATTCAAGATACATGGGATCTTGTTTGCCGCAATGGATTTGATCAGAATGGGCCGCTGTTTCCATTTGCCGGGCCGGGCCATTGGAACGATCCGGATCTGCTGGTGGTGGGCTACGGCTATTTTGAGCAGCGGCATCGCCACTGGACGAGATTAACGCCTCACGAGCAGCAAACGCATATTACCCTGTGGTGTATGCTGGCGGCGCCGCTGCTGCTGGGATGCGATCTGCAGAAACTCAACAAATTTACCACGGATTTAATGACCAACACGGAAGTGTTGGCGGTTAATCAGGATGAATTGGGCCGACAGGCCCAGTGTGTAGCTCGAAAAGGACTTCAGGAAATATGGGCCAGACCATTATGGGACGGTTCTTGTGCGGTTGCTTATTTCAATCGTGGACCGACGGCGGCCAATATGGAAGCGCATTGGGCAATGCTGGATCCTGTGCTGGTGAACCGTTATGCCCGGTTGCGCGGCAAACAGCCAGTACGGGACCTCTGGCAGCGCAAAGATTTGGGAATGCTGGATGGTTATGCCGCAACGGTTCCCAGCCATGGGACGGTAATGCTGAAAGTGGGATATCGGGTATAACACGTCGGCATGACGAATGTTTTGAATTACGGAGGAATCGGAGTCTATGGAGTCAGTGCGTAATGAGGTAATAAAAAAATATTTCTAGGGGCGGCAATATTTTCAGTATTCGTCGGTATTGGCAATACTGGTACCTCGGCTTACCCCGTCGCCTGTGGAGAATCCACCGTTGCTTTGTGTCGTCATGGTGAAACCGTAGCACATCGCAAGCTGGCCCGGAAGGCAACCGGAGAGAAGATTCCCGTTGGGGCGGGAGCTAAGCAGCTGGAGAATATCTCATGAAACAAAATACGCTCAATATGGTTAGTTGCATCCTGCTGGGTCTTGCCGTCGTGTGCGGTAATAAAATATCCTTGGCGGAAGCGGTCGCCCCAGGCCCCGAAAATCCGGGCGCCTTGTTGCCGGCAATTATGCGGGCCTACCGTTCGGGTCGGGGACAGGTTGTCATTCCGCCAGGCGTGTACAAATTGCCGGATCCGCGCGGCGGATTTTATCTGTCCTTTAACAATATGAAAGATTTCCGGATCATCGGCAAAGGCGTCACGTTACTGCGCACAGATCCAACCAAAGGCGGCATAGAATTTACGCATTGCCGCAATGTAACGCTGGATGGTATTACATTACGGTGTGATCCTATCCCCTACACGCAGGGACGGATTGTGGCCATGAGCCGCAAGAAACATTTTATGGAGGTTCGCATCAACAGGGGCTACCAGAGAGATTTAACCAATCTGATGCGGTTTTCAGGTAGTCCATTGACTATGGTTTTCAGTCCCAAAACATTTCGGATTAAGCCAGGTACCAGGGATATATTCCCCAACAAAATAATCAAAATCGGGCGGGGGGATTTCCGTATCATCACAATGTCATCGTTCGCGTTCATACAAATCGGCGATCTATTGGAATTTCGCGGCAAAGGCAGGCCCGATGTAGCGAATATCGAATCCCGCCGCATGAACATTGAGCATGTAACGGTCATGGGAGGGACGGGGTTTTGTTTTTATGAAGGCGGCGGGGGCGGCAATTATTATATCGATGATGCAATTGTGTACCCGCCCAAGCCGCACCGGGCCACCGTTCCACCGTTGCGGGCTTCCAACGCCGACGGACTGCACAGTAACTTTACACGCCATGGGCCGATGGTGATAGGGTGCCATTTTGAGGGTATGGGAGACGACGGCATCGCCATTCACGGCTGGTATGCGATGTTGCGGCGCGCCACCGGACGGAGATGGGTGGTGCTGTTTCCATTCGGCCAAATCAGCTTTTTCCGAGTTGGTGACCGGCTCAAACTCTATGATCCATACGGCGGTTATTTAGGTCGGACGCGGGTGGTGAATGTCAAGCCCTTGGCCGGGTATAAGCCACGGCGGCCCACGGCTCTGCCGGGCGAAAAAGGCGCTTTCGACGGCCCAAGATTGAATTTTTACGCCGTGAAAGTCCGCCGCAGCATTGCCAATAGTGGATTTGAAGATCGCATCAGCGATACAAATGCCAATGGCAGCGGATTTATTGTGCGTCGCTGTGTAATCCAACAAAACCGGGCACGCGGCATGATTATCAAGGCTGACAACGGAGTTATTGAGGATAATATAATTGACGGCAGTTCCATGGGCGGTATTGAAGTGACGCCGGAGTTCTGGTGGGATGAATCCGGGTGCAGCTCCCATCTGCTTATTACGGGCAATACCATTGAGCATGTAGGCTATGCCACTGCCAATGTTCCGGGGCTGAACGAAGCCGGGGCGCTAAGCATCTTTGCAACAACGGATGCCGGGGCGGTGAGCTTTGGTCATAATGGTATAGCCGTGGTTGGGAACCGATTTATTGACAACAACGGCATCAACATTTTGGTGGCCGACACCAGGAATTTGTTGCTGGCGGACAACACCTTCATTAACCCGATGCGGATGCCGGATAATCGCGGCGCGGATTATCATTTTGGCACTTCCGATTTAATATGGTTGCAGCAATGCAAAAATATTCTCTTGGCCGGCAATCGTGTAATCCATCCCGGTCCGGCGCTAAAAAAACTGGTAGGCGTCGGGCCGGATGTTTCCAATGTCATGGGTATAAAGAACGGCGTAAAAATTGCGGCAGCGGCGTCCGCATTGGAGCATAAGTGATTGGATATATTTATAAAAGTATGGCAATTAATATAGCGAGAGTCGCCAACAATCGCACCGCACCAGTGGCGCACCATGACGTGGCGGCATCGCTGGATACTGGTGGAGGAAGACTTTCATGAGCGCCAGCACCAATGAACTGCTGCAAAAAGCCCGCAAGAACCAGATTGCTGTTCCCGGCTTCAATATTCCCTATCTGCCGATGTTTGAACCCATTGTGCAGGCTCTGCGTGACAGCCATTCATTCGGTCTGATCATGGTGGCGCGACTGGAATGGACTAAATTCGAGGCGGGCAGCCTGACTGCGGTGGCGGAGGAATATCATCGGGTGATGGATGAACGCTTCACACGTCTGCACCTGGACCATATCCCGGTTATTGATGAAGACAACCTGCGTGTGGATTATTTACCGATCATAAGGAATGCCATCGAGGCCGGCTATCAATCGGTGATGATTGACGGTTCCCGTCTTCCTTTAGCGGACAATATCGCCGCCACCAGGTCCGTGGTGGAGTTAGCCCATGCCGCCGGGGTAGCCGTTGAAGGGGAACTGGGAGCCGTAATGGGGCACGAAGATGGGCTGACCCCGTCATACGAGGAAATATATGCCAGTGGTAAGGGCTTCACTAATCCCGCCGAAGCGAAGCAGTTTATCCAGCGGACCGGAGTGGATTGGCTATCGGTGGCGGTGGGATCCATTCATGGCGCCATCTCCAAAGCATTTAAGGATCAAAAAAAAGTCCAGGCGCGGCTGAACATTCCGCACCTGCGAAGTATCAGTGAAATAGTAGATATTCCCCTGGTTCTTCACGGTGGAACCGGCATTCCAAAACAATACATTCTGGACGCAGTGCGGCATGGTTGTATTAAGATCAACATCGGGACGGCTTTGCGCCAGCCCTATGAACAAACCCGCTTTAGGTCGCCGGGCAAGGCGCAACAGGTTGTATATGACACGGCCATGACGTTGTTACGCGATGAATTAAATATCACAGGTTCGGCAAAGATTATTAACCCTTGAAAGGAACAACCATGGAAACAATCCCCAAAACCACATTCGCGCTGTTCTTCGGCAATCGCGGGTTCTTTCCCGCATCGTTGATTGCCCGGGCGCGGCGGGAAATTCAGACGCGATTGGAGCAATTGGGCCACAGGGTGCTGATGCTGGATGAGACAGCCACACGCCATGGCGCTGTTGAGATGCGAGCGGAGGCCCTCTGCTACGCCGAATTTCTCCGGCAACATCGGGGTAAATTCGGAGGCGTCATACTGAGCCTGCCGAACTTTGGCGATGAAAGCGGCGCTGCAGTGGCTTTACAAGATGCGGATGTGCCGATTCTTGTGCAGGCGTACCCCGATGAATTGGACAAAATGGGACCGACACTGCGCCGGGACGCATTTTGTGGCAAGCTCTCGGTTATGGACATATTTTGCCAATACGGCATCAAGTTTACCGCGTTACAGCCGCATACGGTATTTCCCGCCTCCCAGGACTTTGCGGACAATATCGACTATTTCGACCGGCTTTGCCGGGTTTATGGCGGATTGCGCCGGATGACCATCGGAGCTATCGGAGCGCGGACGACAGCGTTTAAGACGGTGCGGATTGATGAAGTGACACTGCAGCGGCACGGAATTACGATGGAGACCATCGACCTGTCCGATGTTTTTCTGCGTATTGAAGCCCTTGATGCGCAGGCCAAAGCGGTACGGGAAAAGCAGGCCTTTCTCTTAAATTACACCGACTTTTCCACCGTGCCGGAAAAGGCTGTTAGCAACATGGCCCGTCTGGGTGTGGTGTTGGATCAGATCACGGAGGAATTGCAACTTGATGCCCTGGCCATTCGCTGCTGGCTGGAATTGCAAAAGAAATTGCACATTTCACCGTGCACTCTTTTAAGTGAACTCAATAACCGGGGCGTCGTAACCTCCTGTGAGGTGGATATCGGATCGGCGATCATGATGCGTGCCTTGCGTCTGGCATCGGGACAGGTAACGACATGTCTGGACTGGAACAATAATTACGGTGCTGATCTCGACAAGTGTATTTTATTCCACTGTGGCCCGGTGCCGCAGAACATGATGCGGTCCAAAGGCAAGGTGACCGATCACAGCATATTGGCGCAGGTCATGGGTCCGGGTTGCTCCTGGGGCTGTAACGTCGGGCGCATTGCCCCCATGCCGATGAGTTTCGGTAACCTGCTGACCCAGGACGGCAGAATACGATGCTATCTCGGCGAAGGACGTTTTACGGAAGACGAAATTGCCGAGGATTATTTCGGCTGCGCCGGAGTGGCTCAAATCGCCAATCTGCAAAGCCTGCTGCAAACAATCGGAATGACCGGCCATCGGCACCATGTCGCCGTTACACCCGGTCATGTGGCTGATCCGATTCGCGAAGCGTTCACCCGATACCTGGGTTATGAGGTGACCAAAACATGAGCCTGCTGGGTATTGATGTTGGTACAAGTGGTTGTAAGGCGGCGGCCTTTTCACTTGCGGGGATATGTCTGCACCTGGCGTATCGTGAGTACTCGACCGATCATCCTGGAGCCGGATGGGATGAACTTAACGCGGATCATGTCTGGTGGTGTGTGCGACAGGCCATTGCGGAAGTTGCGGCGGCAACGAAAGCTGATCCGATCTCCGCCCTGGCGGTCAGTGCCATGGGGGAGGCGGCTACAGCGGTCACCAGGGACCGGCGAATCCTTGGGTCCAGTATTTTATCATCTGATGGTCGCGGCCAACATTATGTCGATGCGATCAAACGTGAAATTTCACAAGAGGATTTCTATCGCATCAATCCCAATATCCTCTCCACCGGTTACACCCTGCCAAAATTGCTGTGGCTCAAGGAACATGCTCCCGAACAATATAATGCCGCGGATTATTTTTTATTGTGGGGCGGCCTGGTGGAATTTCTATTGGGGGCGGATCCGTTCATCAGCTACTCCCATGCCAACAGGACTCTGCTGTTTGATATTCAAACCCACAACTGGTCGGATAAGATGCTGAAGATCAGTGGCATAGACCGTAGCAAGTTGCCGCGTTGTCTGCCCGCCGGTGCGGTGGCCGGTACGGTAGCCGATGATATGGCGAAGCAGCTGGGCCTGCCGGCAAATGTAAAAATTGTGGTTGGCGGCCATGATCAGTGCTGCAATGCTCTGGGCGCGGGCATTGGCCAGGCAGGTCGTGCTGTGGATGGAATCGGCACGTATGAATGTATCACACCGGTATATCACGGTCTACCCGATCCAGCCAAAATGCTGGCTCTGGGCTTGAGTATTGAACATTACCTGATTCCCGATCACTATGTATCCTTTATATTCAATCAGGCTGGTTCGCTGCTGCGCTGGTTTCGTGACACCTTCGCCGCCGCTGAACGATCCGATCCGGAGATATACCGGCGACTGGACGCCGAAGCTCCCAATGCCCCCACAAAACTGCTGGTGCTGCCTTACTTTCAACCAACAGGTTCGCCGGGGTTTGTCACCGACGCTTCGGGCGTCATGGTCGGGCTGAAAACTTCCACCACGCGCGGGGAGATATATCGAGCGTTATTGGAGTCGATTACCTGCTATTTCGCCGAGCCTGTAATGCACTTGCGTCAATTGGGTATCGATACCTCCGAGTTCATCGCCACCGGTGGTGGCGCGAGATCAGACCTGTGGCTGCAAATCAAAGCTGATATTCTCAACATCCCTTATACGCGGTTGGAGCATAACCATGGCTCTGTGGCTGGCGCCGCCATAATCGCCGGCGTCGCCACCGGAGAGTTGCCGGACATCACCGGCGCGTTGCCACGGTTTGTGCGACGGACAAGAACATTTTATCCCCGGACCGATCATCACCGCGTCTACCAGGACCGGTTGGCGCGGTACCGGGAGTTGTACCCGCTGATGCGGAATTATCTTTCCATGTTCTCGCGCGATGTGGAAACATGCGGCGATTTTTCCGGACAGGCGGGCGAAACCCATGCGCCGGGATGGCCCGGTAATATTGGAGCGTAATTCAGAACGACGCCGTATGATGGATTATATCTTCTGCGCGGTTTGTTGCTGCGAAAAGCAGGTTTGGTGAGCCAGATTTACGAGGGCAATCGGAAAATAGTAACCGTTCACGGCCATGCCGATGGGCCAGAGTTACGGCGGTTTTGGCGTACCCCAATGTGAAGGTACCCCTTGTGGTGCAGGCTTCCAGCCTACCCAGTCGCCTCATCGAGAACGGTTACGGAAAATAATCAGGCGGCCACCGTTTGCGGCAATATGTACAGGCTGGCTGATTGGTGTGTGTCAATGGATTTGGGCCTCCGGGCCATAAGTACAGATGGAACGAGGAGTTGTGCAATGGCCAAAGCGGTACGCAAGAGCGGTCCAAAGCGCATCAGTTTGCGGCACGGACAAATTCCGGTCATCGCCGTGCTTATGGAAACGTCGCGGGCTTTTGGCCGAGGTGTTATCTGCGGGATCAGCAATTACGCCAAGGCTCACGGCCCATGGAATTTGAACATTACCCCTGGAGATTTCAATCAACGCCTGCCGCCGGCTGAAATGTGGCATGTAGATGCTATCATTGGCCGCATGGTTTCGCACCAGGTTCTACAGGAAGCACAGGCGAGAAATGTACCGATCGTGTGCGTTGATCCAAGTTTTGAACAGGAATCAATTTATGTAAAAACCGATCAGGCCGCGGTGAGCCAATTGGCGTTTAACCACCTGCGTGACGCGGGTTTTCGACAGTTTGCTTTCTATAGTCTCAACACGTATTGGGGAAGAGAACGGCATAAGCATTTCAGGCATTGTGTTCATGCGGCGGGCATGGAGTTGCATAGTTTTGAATTTGACGATCGTGGCGGAAAATCTTTGGAATTTCAGTCCGCGCATTGGCTGGAGCATTTGCCCAAACCGGTGGGGCTTATGGCCCAGGACGACCTGCTGGCCCATGAAGCGATTAATCTATGTCGTTTCGTCGGCATTAAAGTCCCGGAACAAGTGGCGATCATTGGTGTTGATAATGATGAGTTGGTTTGTGATCTCTCCAGCCCCACTTTATCGAGTATTGAACTGAACTGCCAGCGGATTGGCTTTGATGCTGCCAAGGCCCTGGACAGTCTGCTGGCCGGTCACGATCCCGGCCCCAATATGCTGCTGGCGCCACTGCGTGTGGTACCACGAGAATCCACGGATACGGTGGGTTTGGGCGATCCGGTGGTAGCGGAGGCGCGGCGTTTCATTCGCGCCCACATCAGTGAACCAATCAATGTTGCTGATTTAGCCCGTAAAGTATTGGTATCTCGGCGGGTGCTGGAGATGCGCTTTGAGAAGGTTCTGCAACGATCACCACACGAAGAGATATTGCAAAGCCGCCTCGCTCGCGCCAGAGAACTGTTAATCAGCACCGATATGAAACTTCTGGCGATTGCGGCGGAGGTGGGTTTTGCCAGCACACAATACATGCATCAGGTCTTTCAGCGCGAACTTCGCCAGACGCCGGGGGAGTTCCGTGCCGCCAACCGGCCTTTCGCCCGTTAATCTGTGGCTAATAGCAACGAATAGCGAACAACGAACAGACCTCAATGAACAATGAACTACGAATGCCCCTGGGGGTGATCCAGGGTAATCCACAGATTACATAGATTTCACCGATTACATATTAAGCCGGCCAGTGAGCTGGCCGTGGGTTTTACGGTGATGATAGGCGGATTTACCACAACGAAATGACGACACAATGAGCAAAAAATCATTGCGTCTCCGGCGTTTTTAAGCAACGAGATCGCAATAACTTCCACCAAGTGGCTGTATCGGTTGGTGCGTGGATTCCGGAGCACTGTTCGTTATATAGCCACCGGCTTGGCCGGTGGTGGGGTATTCAATGGTAATGCCAATCAGGAATTATTATGGTCCCATTCCTAAGTACAGCGGCGTAACGTCTCATTAAGGCCGCAAGGCCGTTTCATTATTCATTATTCATTTCCGGCGGGATAAACCCGCCGGCTCGCATTTTCCTCGTCTCTTGTCCTAAAATTCTAAATACTACTCATTACTCATTATTCATTGTTTACTATTCACTTATATTTTGAAATTTGCTTTATTAGCCCGTGAATG
>JAMDCX010000043.1:14292-15571 GCA_023489375.1 Planctomycetota bacterium | reverse complement strand
CTCTTTGCCGATTGGCATGTTGGCAGTGCCTTGGATATTTCTTCGCAAGCCGGTCAATCGCTTTGGGGCATGCGGCATCAATAAACCATGATAGATTCGAGTAAAAGGAGATTTTTATGACCAGCCTGAAACAGAAACTTGGCAAAAAATGGGAAGCAACCAGAAAGTTCGTCAAAGAACGCAAACAGATTGTCACGCTGGCGGCGTTGCTGCTGGCCTGCCTTCTGGTATATGGATGGATGTTCATGCGAAGTCGTGCCTCTTCTCGGCACCCGGATTTGACACCGCAGGTAGCCAAAGTGATTGCCAGTTGGAAAGGAAAATTGCCACAATTTCCGATGTTTGGCCCGCCCGCCGGATTCCGGCGTGGGGATTGGCGAAAAATGACGGCGGCCCAACGGCATGCCATGTTCCTGAAACGCCGAGTTCAAATGCAGGCCTTCTTCCTGGCTTTTGCCCATGCCAATGCCGCAGAACAGGCGGCCATCATCGCGGCTGCCAAGGCCCGTTTCGCCGCCATGCGCGCCAGATGGCAGCAAAATCGGGCAGCAGGCGGACCGGGAGGACCGGGTGGTCATCATGGTGGCCCCGGTGGCCACGGCAACTTCGCCGCGCGCCTGCCGCACATGATGGCCAATCATCTCATCGGTGGTGCCAACCCGGAAATTCGCGCCGCCAGGATGGGATTTTTCATGGCTATGCACAATAGTAAGTAAAGGCCGGTAACGGTGAAAACGCGGTGCCATAAACTAAACTGCAATAATATATCGTCAGGGTTGTAGATACTAATTCTCAGGCCGGTAATTTTTTGTGGAAGGACAAGGCCGTCGAAAGCACCTTTTTTCGCGGTTATTTCAGGGGGATAGTCATGCGTGTTTATCAGTTATTGCATAACTTTCAGATCTGGTGTGAAGACATTGTACTGCTGGGTTGTTTTTTATTTCTCCTGTTTATCTCCGAACTTCTGATGTTTCTTTTTTAAAAGCAAGGTGTAACCCGACCACTTGTATTTCGAAAGAAAATACAAGGGACGGACTGGTTCACGGGGCCGTTAGCCAATGGGCCGGCGATCATATAGGATTTACAAATGCGGGATGTGATTGCCAAGACGAAGCGAACATCCACAGCAAGACGGATAAAGGAAATCTCCAACTATGATATTCAATGATTTGCGTTTTTTTTACAGTGTTATACCGCTGCTGGTACGAAGTGTAACCGCTTTGCCCGACGGCCTTGGTGCCGCAGTACTCCTGACAATGGCACAATTCAATCCAATATT
>JAMDCX010000043.1:0-13520 GCA_023489375.1 Planctomycetota bacterium | reverse complement strand
AAATTATTCGGCTACCGTGATTACACATTATCCGGATGTCCCATGCCACGGCGGTTGTGGCTGGCGGCCACTGGATTACTGCTGCGCACCGGTGAAACACGCAAGATTTATCGCTCCGCGCTGGCCCACTTTGATTCCAGAAAGCGGAATGAGCCTGCCTGCCAGCAGGAAATTCCCCAGCCAAGCTCAGTTGTATAAACTTGGTTCAAGCGAAAGCTAAGGAATGGAACCGTAATAACTTCACGATTGGCATTACCATAGAATACTCCACCACCGGCCAAGCTGGTGGCCATTTGACGGACAGTGCTCCGGAATCCACGCACCAACCGGTACAGCTACTTGGTGGAAGTTATTGCGATCGCGTACCTAAGATTTTTATGAGTTCAACAATCCGGGCCGGAGACCAATTTACTGAATCCTCCGAAACAACCATGATGCGGTCAGCAGTGATACGATGGCGATGATGGCCATGGGTATCAGTTCAGGAAGAAGCTGGTGAATGTTGGCTCCCTGCAAAAATGCTTCCCTCGCCGCCTGCACATCATAGCGCAGTGGATTGATCATGGTTATATCTTGAACCACCCTGGGCATGTTGGATACCGGCGTGGCCAGACCGGACAATAACGCACAGGGCATCACCAGAACAAACGTCCCTAAAAGAGCCTGCTGCATGGTTGATGAAATGGAAGATACCAGCAGTCCCAGCCCCGCAGCCGCGATGATAAAAATCACAAAAGTAAGAATAATGGCCAATGGAGTGCCAAAATAAGGAACCTGAAACCAATAGCGTACTATGAGAAAAATAACCGCTGACTGTCCCAAGCCCACGACTATTGGGGGAATGACTTTGCCAGCCATGATTTCCAACGGCGTAAAAGGCGCTACAAGCAGCTGGTCAAATGTACCCTGTTCGCGCTCCCTGGCAACCGTCATGGCGGTGAGAATCATTACGGCCAGCATGGTAATTAAACCGATCATCGCGGGGACGATCTGCCAGCGGGAAAGCAGATCCGGATTAAACCAGGAGCGAATCCGCAACTTCGCCGGCGGAGGCGTGCCGGTGGAATGCGTGGCCATAACATTAGCATTGAATTGATTCAATATCTCGTTGAGGTAACCGATGGCCAAAGCTGCGGTATTGGAATTTCGGCCATCGGCGATCACCTGTATTTGCGTCTGGCGCCCAGTCGACAGATCACGCTGAAAATGTTGCGGAATCTGAAGTATCAGCAGCGTCTGGCGGGCATCCAATATGGGACGTGCCCGCTGAATATTTCCCACAGCAGCCACGCAGGTAAATATACCGGATCCATTCATCCGACTGATAAAGCGTGCAGCGTCGCTGGAATGACTTTGATCCACGAGCACATAGGGTACGTGATTAAGATCAAAAGTACCGGCGTAACCAAAAACAATCATCTGCAATATCGGCGGCCCCAACACCACAAACCTGCTGCGCGGGTCTTTGAAGATTGCCATCAATTCCTTGCGTATCAAGGCCAGAATGCGAAATAATACATTCATCTCATACCAATCGTTTTATGGTTAATCGCCAGGTTAATCCAAGGAAAATAATGGCCATCAACACCAGTACCGCCGCATTGGGGAGTATCACACTCCAAATATCGCCCGCTAAAAAAAGGGTTTGCAGCAGCGCTACAAAATAACGCGCCGGCAGCACGAAGGTGATCGCCTGAATAGCCGGCGGCATACTGCGGATATCAAAAATAAATCCGGACAGCATCATCGCGGGTAAAAACGTCAGCAACAGTGCCGCCTGACTGGCAATAAACTGATTTTTTGTACGTGTGGAAATCAACAGCCCCATTCCCAGTGCGACCAGGAGATATAAAGCCGAGACCAGAATCAGAACCGGCCATGATCCGCGCATCGGTACATGAAACAGCATACGGGCTGCCGTCACAGCAACCGCCAGGCCGAGCATGCCCAGGCAAAAATATGGAATGATCTTGCTGATGACGATTTCACCGGGCTGAACGGGCGTGGCAAACAAGGACTCGAACGTGCCACGCTCCCATTCCCGGGCCACGACCAGCGCTGTCATCAGGGCACCAATGAGCGTCATGATAAGCACCAGCAAGCCTGGTATCAAAAAATAGCGGCTGTCCAGACTGCGGTTAAACCAAATATATTGTTGAATTGTTACCGGCTGATAATAGTGCTGCCCATGCGTCAACTCTCTTTGGGCCAGCCAGGCGGAAACCACGCCGCTGGCATAATTTTCTATGAGTCGCGCACGATTGGCATCAATGCTGTTGGTGGTAAATTGAATATTGGCATGACCCGCCCGCAAGTTTCGGGAAAAATCATGGCGCAATCGGACAATTCCATCAACCGTTCCCGCCGTTAACAGCTTGTTGGCCTGGACCATGGAGTTTACCGCCTGTGGCTGAAAATATCTTGAACCGGCAAAGGCGCCGAAAACGGATTGCGCCACGGGAGAATGATCCTCCATTACCACGGCCACGGGAACATGATGGGCGTCCAGAGACAGGCCATATCCGAACAGAAGAATAAGCAATAACGGGAGAATGATACCCAACGCAATGCTGCTGGGATCGCGCATCATCTGCCGCGCTTCCTTGCGGCTCATGGCTGTGATTCGCCGCAGTTTGCTCAATTTAGTTTTATGACTCATGCGACGGCACTCGCTTTCAGAGCCGCTTTTTGTTCTTCCAATACTACCTGAATGAATGCATCCTCGATGGTACCATCGTGTTTTTCGGGGTTTGCGGAGAGTTTACGGATTTGCGTTGGAGTTCCGCCCGCCAGCACGCGGCCGTTCATCATAATGACCATACGATCGCAGTATTCCGCCTCTTCCATAAAGTGCGTTGTGACCACTACTGTAACCCCCTGATCCGCCATTGCGGTAATGCGTTGCCAGAATTCCCGTCGCGCCAAAGGGTCAACGCCGGAGGTTG
Source organism: Planctomycetota bacterium (assembly GCA_023489375.1). Classification (GTDB taxonomy): domain Bacteria; phylum Planctomycetota; class Phycisphaerae; order WQYP01; family WQYP01; genus JAMDCX01. Next base: position 10,575 of record JAMDCX010000043.1, on the reverse strand, counting down.
GTTCGTCAAGAAAAAGAATCGCCGGTTCATGCAAGAGTGCACAGGCCATGGCCAGACGTCGCTTATATCCATCTGGTATGCCGCCGGTGATTTTGGAAAGCAGGTTGGCCAGATCAAATTCCGCAATGGCCCATTGCATCCGTTGCTTCCGTCGTCCGCCGCGTAAACCATAGGCACTGGCAAAAAAGGCCAGATTTTCCTGTACGCTTAATTGGCTATACAAGGAAAATTTCTGCGCCACATACCCGACCGCCTGTCGGGCCGAGGCCCGGGCGTGGCGCAGATCGTATCCGGCCACGCGCAGGGTTCCCGAAGTCAGAGGCAGCAGGCCGCACAACATGCGGAACGTGGTGCTTTTACCGGCGCCGTTGGGGCCTAACAATCCGAAGATTTCTCCTTTTCGTATCTCAAAATTAACATGATTAACCGCGACAAATTCTCCGAATTTCCGCACCAGATCATGCACCTGCACAACCGTATTATCAGAGTGCATCGTGGCAACTGTGGATGGTCGCAATATACCTTCGCCACTCGTGGAAGAGGCCTGCACTGCGGGTATGCCGCCAGATTCGACTTTTGATCGCCCGGAGACTCCACCAACTGTGGCCGTGACCGCTTCGGTTTGAGTTTTAGCAACCGCCTGCCGCAATAAGACCATAAAGCCGTCGGCGAGGTGAGGTTCAATTACGAACCCATTGACTGCTGCCGTTATTTCAGCAATACCGGGCGCATCGGCTTTGAGCACCAGGCGCACGTTGCCGCCTTCCGGCACCGCATCGGCAACCAGAGGAGAAGACAGTAGCTTGGCCACCAATTGACGGGGTTTAATATCCGGTGGTGCGGCGATGCGAAAAGTGCGGCCTCTGGCGTAATCCGCCACATTCTGCGGAGAACCTTCGGTTAATATTGTTCCCTGGTACATGACCATGGCCTGGTTACAAAATTCCGCTTCTTCCAAGTAGGGCGTACTGATCAGCAGCGTCAGGGATCTGGTTTTCACGAGATTTAGAAGAATCGCCCACAATTCCCGACGGGACACGGGATCAACGCCGACGGTTGGTTCGTCAAGTATCAATAGTTGAGGCGACTGCACCAAAGCGCAAGCCAGGCCCAGTTTTTGTTTCATGCCGCCGGAAAGCCGGCCCGCCAGTCGCCTGGTGAAGCGTCCCAGATTGGTCATGGCAAACAATTCCGGATAGCGCTCCTGACGATCCAGTGCCGACACGCCGTGCAAATCGGCATAAAGATCCAGATTTTCCTGTACGGTCAAATCTTCATACAGTCCGAATTTCTGCGGCATATAGCTTACATCAGATTCCACCGCGAACGGATGCTGAACAATATTATTTCCCAGTACTGCAATATCACCGGAATCCGTCGGCAACAAGCCCATGATTAAACGGATAAGCGTGGTTTTCCCCGCTCCGTCAGGCCCCACCAGGGCCACTATTAATCCGCGACGCACTTCCAGGGATACGCCCGCCAAAGCTACGGTGGTACCGCCACGCCCGTTGGGGAAAGATTTGTGTAATTCCCGGCAGTGAATAATAAGTTCCGAGGCTGGTGCGGCGGAATCCATTTATGGCCTCATATTACTTGGTCTGTGCAGCAGTTGACTTGACCGGAATAATGACCGTTGCCGGCATTCCCAACCGTAGTTGGTCATGGGGGTCTTTCACATACACGCGAACTTCATACACCAGACTGGTGCGTAACTGTGTTGTCTCAACAGTTTTCGGAGTAAATTCGGCGATAGGCGAAATATATCCCACCCATCCCGCGAATTTTTTATTGGGAAAGCTGTCCACCATCACCCACGCCCTCGAACCGCCATGAATAAGCCCCAAATCCTTTTCCGGAATATACGCCCGCACCCATTTGGGATTCATAATGGCAATCGTGTACACCGGAGTTTCTGGACTGGCCATATCACCAGGCTCAAGAATCCGCGTGCGGATAACCCCGTCGGTTGGACTTCTTAGATCAGTGTCGGCGAGGTATTGCTCCAGCAATGCCAATTGAGCCTGATCGGCATGCAGTTTCGCTGCCGCCAGGGCAATATCTTCCATGCGCGGCCCCAGTATCGCGAGTCGCAACGTTTCCCGCGCGGCCAGAGCTTTCTGATGATCCACGGTCCATAAGGCTTTTGCGTTGTCATAATTAATAGCGGTGGTGTCTCCCGTAGCCAGCAGCTTTCGGTATCGATTCATATTGACCAGATCATTGGCGGCTTGCGCATTTGCCGCGGCGTACAGCGCCCGGTCCTGCGCTATTTCCTGTGGTCGGCTTCCATGCTTCAGGCGCAACCATACCTGCGTTTGGGCCGCAAGAACCGCTTTTGCCTGAGCCACTTCATGAACCAGCCAATCTGTATCCAGTGTGGCCACGAGCTGACCTTTTTTAACCGTTGCCCCCTCATGGACAAGTTCTCGCGTAATACGCCCGGACTCTTTGAAGGCCAGTTGCACATCGCGCTCATCCATGTTTCCATAAAGGCAAATGTTTGTAATTGGACCATGTTTTTGACTTTGTTTCCAGCGATAAAAACCATACGCCGCTCCGCCAAGCACCAGTAGAAGTACCACGATCCGGATGATTAGCCGCCTCATAACCACTACCTTATATCAGCATCAAACCAACATTCGTCGCAGTCATCGTCGCTTTATGGTTGAAAACAATTACGCCATACGCAAGTTGTCTCGACAATCTTACGCTGCATTATTCTATCTCCTGGCCATCAAGCTTAATCAATCACAACGGCATAAAGATACTTCGGACCATGCACGCCGGTGATGAGATTCATTTCAATATCGGCGGTTTTACTGGGACCATTGATGATCACCGCATTCGACGGCATACGGCCGCCGGTATCGCGCAGCACATGCGGCAACGCATCAATCATATCAGCGACAATCCGTGCCGCCGGTAACAGCACAATATGCAGGGGAATTGTCAGGGTGGTGGAGCGTCCAAATCCGGGATCACTCCAGACCAGCAAAGCTCCGGTATCCGCCAGACCATAGCGGCAATCGGTGATGCCGGCATCACATTGGAAAACAAGATTTTCACAATCAGGATCAGTCCAGAGATGGACCTGATAACCTCCGGCCTGTAAGTGCGCGGCGAGTGTGTCTTCCGGCAAATCCGCCACATTCAACATAATGGATTTTACCGAATGTCCGGAAAGCAATTTCGCTATAGCCGCGTAACTTCCGTCAGCATTGGTACGTATAACGGTTAATCCGTTAGCACCGGCCTGTTGTATCCACCGTTCCACGCGGCGCGAATCTCCCGCCGGCACCTGCCGCAGTATTTTTTCCCGGATTTCCGGCCGCGCATCGGGTGCGGGTGGCGCACCTTGCGCACTGTGCCCGAGAGCATGGCGTATCGTGGTTAGAAAATCATGACGTCCACTGTCATAATCGGGAGACTGCCTGAAATCCATGGCCATATTGGTAAAACCTTCCATAAACGGCGGAAACTAACGAGATTTTCCGCGCTGCTGCGTTCGATACTGCTTATAAAGATAGCGGAAGTCATGCCTGGGAGGCATGGGAAAATCCCTCTGCGCAGTCCAGCCACTCACCGGCGGCGGCAGATTTCTGATCCAGCCATCTTTATTTCCGATCAGCCTCATCATCACCCTTTGGCCATATTGGCTTAGCCGGTAGCTCCAGGCGTGCCGCAACACCCAGGCCCAGAGCTTAAATATTCTGCGTTCAGTGGCGGAAGTAATTCCCTGTTGAACCTGATCACCTTTGAGTCTGATGAGAAATTCGGGAATATTAATTTTTACCGGACAGGCTTCGAAACACGCGCCGCACAGACTGGAGGCGTGCGGCAAATATTTATGATTCTCCAGTCCATTAAACAGCGGTGTTAATAAGGCGCCAATAGGGCCGGGGTATACACTGCCGTAAGTGCGACCACCGACTTTGCGATAAATAGGACAGGCATTCAGGCAGGCTCCGCAGCGGATACAGCGCAACGTATCTCGGTACGCGCCCGCCAGAATTTTTCCGCGGCCATTATCCATGATAATAAGATGAAATTCCTCCGGGCCATCATGCTCGCCGGGCCGCCGACAGCCGGTGATGATGTTGGTATACTGCGTTAAGGCCTGTCCGGAAGCGGACCGGGCCAGAAGTTTGAGAAACACCGGCAGGTCATCCAAAGCCGGAATTACTTTCTCCATACCCATCAACGCAACGTGAATCCGGGGCCGTGTAGTACACATGCGCCCATTGCCCTCATTGGTACATAACACAATAGAACCGGTTTGGGCGATGGCGAAGTTCACGCCGCTGATGCCCATGTCCGCCTGATTAAAACGGTTGCGAAGATACACGCGTGCCATTTCCGCAAGTTTTTGCGGATCGTCTGTATATCCGGTCTGGAAATAGCGTTCAAAAATATGGCCGATGTCCGCCGCGTTTTTATGAATCACCGGCATGACCAGATGCGTAGGATGATCGTGATCCACCTGCAGTATAAATTCGCCCAGGTCCGTCTCCAGCGTCTCAATTCCAGCCGCCGTTAACGCATCATTAAGTTCCGTTTCCTCACTGACCATGCTTTTGCTTTTAACCACCAGTTTGCTGCCGGTGCGCCGGGCAATTTCCACAATAAAGCCGTTGGCCTGTTCGCTGGTGGCGGCGAAATGCACCTGCCCGCCGTGTTGGATGACATTGCGTTCCAGCAACTCGAGATAATAATCGAGATGATCCAGCGTGTGGCGTTTGATCTGTCCGGCCAGTTCACGCAGAGCGTTGGCATCAGGCAATTCCGCCAGAGTGCTGCGGCGACCATAGTCTTTTTTGGTTACGGAATTGTCCAAAGCCGCATGCAACCGCTCATCCGCACAAGCCACATGTGCTTCAGTCATAAAATCCGGATGAAACACCGGCAAGGCCATGCGGCGTTTGGGATCGGAGGTTTCAAGGGCTCTGGTCATGGATGTTGGACCTCCGCAGAATGTTCAATAGCGGCGGCAATAATCTGCGCGATGTGTTGCACACGGAAAGGCGCGCTGGTACGGTGGCCCGCACCGCCAATATTCATGGCGCATCCGCCGTCATTAACGATCATGGTATCAGCGCCGGTTTTGCTGCCGCAGGCCACCTTGTCCCGCACCATGGCGCCGCTGATATCAGAATGTTTGATGGCAAAGGTACCGCCGAAACCGCAGCACTGCTCCGCCTTTTCCATCTCTATAAATTTTACACCGCCAATTTGCTGTAACAACCGGATAGTCGGTTCACCAGTCAATCCCAGAGCTCGCAAATGGCACGTGTAATGATAGGTGAACTTTTCCTCTTTGGGCAGCGTCAACCCGGTAAGGTCCACTTTGAGAATTTTGGTAAGGAATTCGACATATTCATAGCACCGGGCGACAAAATCCTCCGCCATTTTACGCTGCGCGGAATCATCGCGGAATAACTCCACGTAATGATCCCGGATCATGGCACAGCATGATCCAGATGGGGTGACCACATAATCCGCATCGTGGAATACCTCAATCATCCGGGCCGCCAGAGCACGGGCGTCATCCATAAATCCATTGTTATAGGAAGGTTGCCCGCAACAGGTCTGAGCCGTGGGAAAATCAACGGTACATCCGAAATATTCCAGCGTTTTGACCACCGCCAGACCCACATCCGGGGCAAAGAGATCGGTCAAGCAGGTAACAAAGAGACTTACTTTCATAACCGCATTTTACAAGTTGCCGGGCCGGTTGGCGAGCGTGAATAAAAACGCGCGACCCTTTATGTTTAGGACGTTATGCCATTTCCATCCCTATCAAAATACATCGGCCAAGAAGACGCAACCAGATGGTTGTTACACGCGAACACGTACCTCCGCATGATATTGCAGTGCTGGTAACCGTTCATGCTCAACGAACCGCTGACCGGGCAACGGCATGTTACCGTCACGGCGCAGCGAACTAAACGCGACTTCGCCCGACAGATAAAAAAGCTGGTCGATGAGCTGTAACCCACCGTCGATAGGTTTACACTGGTGATGGACAATCTGAATACTCATCGTATGAGCAGCCTATATGAGGAGTTCACACCGGAAGAAGCACGAAGGCTCATCGAGAAGATACAGGTGGTTCACACCCCCAAGCACGGCCGTTGGCTCAACATGGCCGAATGTGAACTTAGGAATGGGACCGTAATAACTTCCCGATTGGCATTACCATTGAATACTCCACCACCGGCCAAGCCGGTGGCTATATGACAGACCGTGCTCCGGAATCTGCGCACCAACCGGCGCAACGATTATTTGGAAATTATTATGCGTCAGGTCCTAACCACAGAGCGGCCAGCAGGCTGGCCGGCTTAATATGTCATCAGTAAAATCTGCGTAATCTGTGGATTATCCCCCCCGACATGCGTTGCTCTTTGCTTGTCATGTCGTGCGGTAAGCCCGCAGGTGTGAACGATTACAGGTTTCTACAGAATGGCGCCATCCTTGTTGAAATTTTGTCGCTGGTGTAATATATGAGACGCTGAAATTGCATTGCCGCATGGAGCGGTGGCAGATCAGCGATGGACCTGTCAGGACGTGGTTGCCGCTGGCCCTAATTTGACAGGTTTCCGGAAGGTACAGCCGTGCGCAACCTTGTATGGGAGTATACCATGCGTACCGATGCTAAAATCGGTCTGGTCGCGGTACTGATTCTTGTCGTACTGGTCATCATTTACTTTGCCTTTCATAATTCTTCCAGCCAAACTGCTGTGAATAATGCTTTGCCCAGCGCTCAACCGGCACTAGTGGAAACCCCCACTTTGCCGGGATCCAGCGCGGTGCCACCGGTGGCCACAGAGCCCAGTCAGACACAGCCCGGTTTGATTTCTCTGCCCGCTACCTCCATGCCCGCCACCATGCCGGGCGCCGCAGCGGCGAATCAGACCGCCAATTCGACAGCGGCTCCGGCCCAGCCGACGGCGACGGCAACCTTGCCGCCAGCAGGTCCGGCGGCAGCTTTAACCGACACCAATGGCAATGCCAATGGTACGGCGGTACTTAATACCTCAAATACACCGACGGCGGCAACGAACAATACAGGCATGAATAGTGGAATCGGAGCGAATGCCAACAGCAACGCCACTTTGAATTTGCCACCGGTAAATGTCAGCAGTCAAAATCAGACCGGTAACTCCGGCACTACCGGCATCACGATAAGCAAACACCATCACCGCAGCCGAACGCATACCCGGACCACACTTGGTAGCAGGTCGGCACGCCATGGCGGCATTTACATTATCCGCAACGGTGATACTCTGGCGGGAATTTCCCAACGGATTTATGGCAACGAACGTATGATTCGCGCCCTTGAGCGGGCTAATCCCGGCCTGGATCCGCGACGCATGCGCATTGGTCAGAAAATTCATCTGCCGCGACACGGCGCACTGGTGTCAAGTTCGCGGCATTACTCGGCATCTCGACGCGGCGGTCGTACCTATGTGGTACGATCCGGGGAAGATTTGTTCGGCATTGCCCGGAAGTTTTACCACAATTCAGCGTTGTGGAAGAAAATTTATGATGCCAACCGACGGATCATCGGTCCCAGCCCACGGTACCTGCGCGCCGGTGAACGAATTTTTATTCCAGCGCGGTAGACAACCCGCAATACGAGATAAAATCCGGTGGAATTAAATCAAATCCAACAGCGTGATTGCATTGAAGGCCTGGTGGAAATTCCCGCCGGCAGCATAGATCTGGTTTTTGCCGATCCACCATTCAACATCGGATATACGTATGACGTGTATGAAGACAAGCGGGCTGCGGATGATTATCTGAATTGGACGCGGCGCTGGGGTGCCGGTGTGGTACGGGCGCTTAAACCGGATGGTACGTTCTGGTTAGCCATCGGCGATGATTTCGCGGCGGAATTGAAGATCATTTTTCAGCGCGAGCTTGGGCTTTGTTGCCGCAGTTGGGTCGTGTGGTATTACACTTTCGGGGTGCAGTGCAAATTCAAATTTGCCCGCAGCCATACGCATTTGTTACACTTTGTAAAAGATCCTCAACACTTCACGTTTAATATTCCCGCGATCCGTGTACCCTCGGCACGAACATTGGTTTATGGTGACAGCCGTGCCAATCCGGATGGCCGGCTCCCGGACGATACCTGGATTTTACGCCCGCAGGACATTCCCGATAAATTTCAACCCCAGGAAGATGTCTGGTATTTTCCGCGCGTATGCGGGACATTCAAGGAACGTGCCGGCTGGCATGGCTGTCAGATGCCGGAACAACTGCTGGGCCGGGTTATTAAAGCCTCCTCCAATGAAGGGGAAATCGTGCTGGACCCCTTTGGCGGCAGTGGTTCAACTCTGGTAACCGCTAAAAAACTTGGCCGGAAATTTCTCGGCTTTGAACTATCTCCGGAATATGCAAGACGAATTCAATCCCGGCTGGATGAAACCAGAATCGGCGAACCATTATTGGGTTCCGATCTACCGGCCACCTCGGCGCCATCCACGGCCAACGGCAAAATTCGTATCAACAACAAACGCTTGAGTGCCAAGGCTGCCGCCGCACAAGGTTCGCTTTTGCAGCCGTCGGAGTCAATCCAACTCCCTACATTGAACCCCTTGGACCTATTACATCAGTTTTGTACTGCTGCGGGTAAAAAACTGTAACCATTCATGGGCCATAATTGTGAATAATAAACAATGAGTAATGAGTAGTATTTAGTAGAAGAGACGGGGAAAATGCGAGCCGGCGGGTTTATCCCGCCGGATAGTCAATGAGTAATGAATACTGAGTAATGAGTAGAATAAAACAATTTCACCACAACGACACAACGGAGGTTGCAGGTTCAGGTTACAGGGGACAGGACGAGGATGCGGTAGTTTGACATTTGCATTTAGCCAGCGGCATGGTGCCACCGTGGGATAATAAACAACGAACAACGAACAGAAAACCATTACGAGTCCTGTCCTTTTAAGTATAGCGCAGCGCAACATCTCATTAGGGCCGCCAGGCCGTTTCATTATTCATTACTCATTGCGGCACGGCCGCAACGCGGGCGATGTTGGTAGCCGGGCCGTGAACGGTTACACGGTTATGGAATATGCAAGCCCCAACCGTTATGCGTCCAACATGGATTCAAGCCATTGCTCACGGGACCGATCGCGTAACGCCAGGAGCAGTTCAGACATATCCCCAGCAACGATTTTCTCCAGTGGAAAATTACGATTCAAACGATGATCCGTCAGGCGGTTCTGCGGAAAATTGTAGGTGCGGATACGCTCATTACGATCTCCGCTTCCAATCATTTCGCGCCGCGCATCGGAGCGGGCGGCGCGGCGCTGTTGGTCGTAAAATTCAAACACGCGGGAACGTAGAATCCGCCAGGCTTTATCACGGTTTTTATGCTGGCTGCGCTCTTCCCGCATACGCACCACCAATCCCGTCGGTATATGCGTAAGCTGCACCGCCGATTCCACTTTATTGACATTTTGTCCACCCGGCCCGCCGGCACGCGAAACATCTTCACGCACATCAGCGGGGTTGATTTCAATGGCGGATTGATCCGGTTCGGGCAACACGGCAACGGTGGCGGCGCTGGTGTGAATGCGTCCCTGAGTTTCCGTTTGCGGGACTCTTTGTACACGATGCCCGCCACCCTCCATAGCCAGCAATTCCACAGCGCCAGTGCCGCGGACATTGACGATAATTTCCCGGAACCCGCCCTGTTCGGTGGGAGAAAAATCCAGCACATCAAACCGCCAGTTGTTTTTTTCACTGTAACGCCGATACATTTCCGCTAAATCCCGGGCGAACAGGGCCGCTTCATCACCGCCGGTGCCAGCTCGAATTTCCAGCATCATGGAATCAGAAGCTCCACGCTGACCGGCAAGAAATTCGGCAAGTATCTGTTCGAGCAATTGCTCCATGCGATCCTTTAACTCAATCCATTGAGATTCCGCCAGATGACGAAATTCCACATCTTCGGAGGTATCCTGAGATATCATTTGTGCTTCGGCGGCTTCCCGCTCCAGTTTGCGGTAGGCGCGATAAAGCACCAGAGATTTTTCCAGCCGGCCATTTTCCCGTGACAATTCAACGATGCGGGCCGGATTGCCGGTTGCACCAGCCTCCTCCAATTCGCGTTGGATGGCGCCCTGTCGCTCCTGCATGGAGTGGAGTTTTCTCAGCACCAGATCATGACCTTTGTTCTTCACTTGGTCGGACATAAACCGCACTTCCACCCGATCATCAGTTTCCTCGGAAAATCCAATCAAACCCGTTTTTATTCAATGTTTTAACAGAAAACCAGGAAAGCTACAGGTACGCCAGTGATAATACACCATCACCACACCTGCCAAAGTCCGCTTTTACCCAGACCGCCGCAATCCTGTCAAGGATCACCCAGGCGGCAGTACATGGGCAATTCCTATCCAGGGCAATCACAGCAAAAATTCGGCCATGGACTAGTGCTCTGTCACGCCTACAAATTAGGGTTGATTGGCGGCAAACGCTCCAGATGCAAGAAGCCGCGGTGAAAACTGGGTCCGTTGACCCTTTGAACCGCGGCGACGCCGCAGATGGGGCGTTGGC
>JAMDCX010000058.1 GCA_023489375.1 Planctomycetota bacterium | reverse complement strand
TGGTGGTGGAGTATTCAATGTTAATGCCAATCGGGAAGTTATTACGGTCCCATTCCTAACCAATTATCTTTGCGTTCTTTGAATCTTTTGCGGTTCACTTTAAAGTGCAGCGCAGCGTAAAGTCTCATTATTCATTACTATTTATTCATTGCGGCGCGACCGCAGGGTAGGCGATGTTGGTGGTCGAACTGTGAATGGTCAGGATATTTTTAACACCAAATTCATGTTTTTACCCCTCCAAATTCCGCATATATTCGCAATTATAAATATATGGCATAAAATGCTACTATTTTGTCGCAAAACGCTATTGATTTCTTCTTGACAATGGTATACAGTTCATCATGTCAGAAGACGCGAATTCCATTTTACAGCGGACTGATTCCAGTTCGCGATGGAATTCGAAGGCTTCTGAATTCTCTCTCGATAAGAGGAGAGATGTTTAAGAAGAATGGTTATGAAGACTATCAACACGTTTCTGCCTGCCGTGATTATTGCGGCAATGCACTTGGAGTTGTTGGTAGATTCGGCTTTGGCCGCAACAGTCGTGGAATGGTTTGAATTCACCGCATACAACAATGCGGCAGTGATTAACATGCCGGCCGTCAGCATGGGTGTTAGGGAAAGGAGGCGAAGGGCGGTAAGGTTTTTCCGATGAGTTGGCCAAGGTGGGCCGGCTTAAAGTTTAATTCAAGGAGCTTCTCAACTGCAGTTTTGCCAATCGTGTTGATTGGCGGGCAGTGGGAGAGCAAAATAATGCCTCATATAACGAAAGGAAAAAGAGGTATGAATAGTAAATCCAATATCGTCATATCCGCCGCAGATGGTTGCGGCAAACCGTCGTCCATTCGGCCAATGGGCAAAACACAAAGCTCCAATATGGAGCAGAATAAGGAGTCGTTTATGTTTTCCAATCGTTCATCCGTTTCTCATGGTTGTTCCCTGGCGGCTATCGGCACTGCGGTGCTTATGACGCTGGGATTTTCCGCTGCTGTCCGTGCCAGCGTAATCCAACTGACAACGGGTGATCCCACAGCAACCGCCCCAGTCGGTTCCACGAGTGTAACACTGTCAAACGTAGTCGATGCGATATATACCCCCGTCAGCAATTCGGCGTTAAATACCGGGGCGGGTACACTAACCTGGCAGGGGGTTGTATTTTCCGCCACAAATGCAAACGTTAGCCGCGCCGCCACAAATCCACAATGGTTTACCCCCTTTGTCGCGGACACATCAAGCAACGCCGGCTTCACGAATGTTTCTCCGAGTGCGGAGGACACAAACATTTTGAATCTAGTGAACGCCGGACAGGCTTATGACGCCAGTAACAGTGCCAATGACATGTCCGTGACGATCACCGGCCTGACTGCCGGCAGCAGTTATCGCGTGGACAATATTGTCTCTCTGGTAGGCAGTTCCAGCCGACCTGACCAGGTGTCCTACGACGGAGCACCCGCAGTTCAGGCAGACACACTTGCCAATCCCACATCCAACGGAATATACGATATTTACGACACGGTATCAGCCGACAGCAATGGAACGATCGTAGTCGACTACACAGGGCCCAACGGCCCTTTCTATAATGCGGTGATTGTGTCATCCGTGCCGGAACCGGCCACGTTGGGTCTGGTGGCAATCGGTGGATTAGGCCTGCTGTTGATTAGCCGCAAGCGGGCAATCCGCCGGAGCGTGTAGCGCAATATTCGATGGCGGTGGGCGCATTTCGGGCGAACTCCGGGATGCCCCACCGCTTTTGATACCGTACTGTAGTTACGGTGTGAATATATTTTATTGGTCGGGCCTTGTGCCCAAAAATTGGAGAATCATTATGAATATCAATCGTTTTTTCCAAGCAGGTCGTAAATCCACGCACGGTTTTACGCTTATCGAATTACTGGTGGTCATCAGCATCATCGCCATTCTCATTGCGCTGCTTTTGCCGGCTTTGGCCAAGGCCAGAAGTCTGGCATTGAGAATACAATGTGCCTCCAATATGCGGCAAATCGGTATAGCCTTGCAGGAATATTCTAATGAATTTCGTGGACAGTACCCGCTATCTTTTAGTGCCGGTTGGCCCTTTGGTGTCCTCGCCGGGTGGACCCCCAGTACCGGCTATGTAAATTATCCAAATTCGGGCTTGGCATTGCTTTACTACGATTCTTTTGGCATTCAGGGAAGCAATATGGTGAATCCGCGGCCAGGAATACTAAACCCGACGTCTCAAGGCATTTCAATGCTTTTCTCCACCCAACCGGGTGGTTTCACCCAAAATGCGTTCATTAAACCAAGTTTTTACAACAGTAGTGGCATTCTGACCAATTGGACTTTTTACTCCGGCTACTGTTATTGGGTGGATCGCGGACAGAATTATAAACCATCTGGAGACCTATATGCCTTGGAGACCAATTCACAGAATTACGACCCAGGGACTTCCGGCGAATATGTCTATGCTAACTATAACACCGATCGAGAACCGGCGTTGAACCCTCTGTCCAATCCGGCGTCGATTCTGGTCACCGACGAAGTTTTCCTGAACAACTATTCCATCACGGCAGGAGGATTAGTGGGATTTCCATTCCCAGGTGCTGTTGCATCGAATCACGTAACGCGTAATGATGATTTCCTACCCGCAGGCGCGCATGAGCTTTCCAACAGCGGGGCTGTGGTATGGCAACCTATATCTCAAATCAAGGCCAGATGGGGCTACGCCGGAGTCATTATGGGGTGGTGAACTGGTTATTCAATAATACACTGCTGACATAGCCGCGCTTTCCAAAAGGCAGATCGAACAGTTGTTCGTTCGTAATCTGGTAGGAATTATGTCTTGTTATCGCTGACCTATAAGAGTATTTTAATATTTGAACAGGAAAGGTATCTTTATCAATGACAAACTTCTCTCGACGAAATTGGATGGCTACCACCGCCACTGCGGCTGCTTTAGCCATGACAGGTCGTGGTGCCGTCGGCAACACGGCGGGGCGTACTGCTCCAGCCGACTCGCCGCACGATAACATCTCAGGCTTATTGCCATTTGCCCGCAATGTACTGGATTTTGGCGCACGGGGCGATGGCCGCAAGGATAATTCCGCCGCCTTTCAAAAAGCGTTGGATACCGTACATGCGGCCGGTGGTGGCATTGTCCACGTACCAGCAGGAAAGTATTTATTTAAGGGACATCTGGTAATGCCTTCCAATACAGCGTTGGTTGGAGAGTTTGCGGGTCCTCCAGGTGGTTTCTTTGGCCAGGCTGGGGCTGGTACCGTATTCATGCCTGTCGAAGGAAGGGGGAAGCCGGATGGACCGGCTTTTATCAGTGTATGTGGTGTGAACTGTTCAATTCGTGGCCTTGCCATCTACTATCCGGAACAACCCGGTGAGGCGTCAGAGCCGAGTCCATACCCTTGGACCATCCAGAATGCAGGCCAACCGCCAACAGGTGAGGTGATGGTTGGCGGCGATGGTTCCGCAGGATTATCGATTATCGACGTCAACATCAGTAATGCCTACCAGGGCATCGACCTGACGCTCGCCCGGAGGCATTATATCGCCCGCGTTTACGGCCGGCCGATTCTCACCGGCGTTTACGTTGACCAGTGCTATGACGTCAGCCGCATTGAAAATGTTCATTTTGTCTGGCCTTTCTGGTCGTGTGGTCATGCCATGGCCGCATGGATACAGAATCACGGCACCGCCTTTCGCTTCGGACGTACCGACTGGCAATGTGTTTTTAACACCTTTTCATTCCAGTACCATATCGGTTATCACTTTGTTCAGACCCCCGCGGGAACATGTTACGGTACCTTTGACGGTATTTCCGCTGATTCGGCCCAGTACTCTATTGTGGTCGAGGCTGCCGAATCCTTTAACGGCGGACTGCATATCACCAATGGAGGGTTTTCTTCATTCACGGGGAAAGATCCGCAAGGTTTGGTCATTGGCCCGAAAAACGCCGCTCCAATATGCTTTACCAATTGCGGTTTTTGGGGGCCTGCACCCAATCGAATTGGAACAATACAAGGCACGGGTCCGGTGAGTCTGGTCGGATGTTGTTTTAATAATTGGAATTCCAAACAGCACAACGAACCCATAATTATATGTGACGGCGCCCCCGTGACGATCACTGGTTGTCAATTTATGTGCCATGATAAGCGCAAAGTCATTGGTATTACCAAACGATGCCGTGGTGCCGTAATTACCAACAACACCTGTCAAGGTAATACCTTTGTCGTCATGCGACCGGGGCCGTTGCCACGCACCAGATTCCAGATACACTCCAACATTGCTGTTGGATAATTCATTAACTAAATGATGATTATGATTATGAAAGGTAATATGAAGTTGCAAAGATTTTTAATATATTGGCTGGGCCGGGGGACGGTTTTGGTTGCGGCCTTATTGTCGTGCTTGATATTGCCGGCGCTAAATTCGAACGCGAAGACTACTGGAAGAACTGACTGGAGTTCAGACGTGTGCTCTTCCGATCTGTAATATGAAGTTGCAAAGATTTTTAATATATTGGCTGGACCGGGGAACGGTTTTGGTTGCGGCCTTATTGTCGTGCTTGATATTGCCGGCGCTAAATTCGAACGCGAAGACTACTGGAAGAACGTCTACTATTCGCATCGGGCCATTTTATCCGGACGCTCCGAACGGCATTGCGTTTATTGTAGATCACAAGGCCGCGTTTTTATTGCGTATCGGATGGATGCAACATGGCCAGCTGCAAGATGGCTATCATGCGTTTGTCGCAGATATGAAAGGGTATGGTCCATCTGCCGCCGGCGGCTGGTATAACCGCCTGGTCTGGCATGCAGGCACCGGGCAGGTGCGGCTCCGGTGGAGCCGGGTGGGGGAAACTATAGTCGGCCAACTGGAATCATCCCAACCCCTGCGTATCGCTTTGGAAGCTACGCCATCCTGGCCGGAATTTCCAGTTCGGTATTCTTTAACACGCCATGGCCTTGAGGGTATCGGAATGCAGAACGGCCAAGTGGTCGCCCACTGGAAATTATTGACCACTCTTACTCCGGTGAAGGAAATCAGCGCTTCTTCTCATGCGGCATTGGTTAAAAACATACAGAATGGTACATCCAGCGCTGCACGCACGGGAACGTATGCCGCACTGGTCTTTAATCTCAAGCCCGGCACAAGCTTGTATTTTACCGCGGGAACGGCGGCTTTGGGCAAGGTGAAACAGGCGGGTCAAATTATTACCCGTGCGCGTCGCCGGTATAAGGCCACACGGGTTTCCGCCCATGGCTCCTGGGGCAATTTTCTCAAGCCGATCAACCGGGATTTGAATTTCGCCCGGATCTATGGCCCGGCCACCAATATCACCGGTTATCTGGCCATGCGGGGATGGAGTTTGCCAAACCTTCAAAATGTATTTGAATGGGATAGCTTTTTTGCAGCGTTGCAGGGGGCCATTGCTCATCCTTATCGGAGCCGGCAAACCGTTCATCTGGTATTTGCCGGCCAACTCCCGGACGGCATGCTGCAGAATTATTTTGGAACGCCGAATCGGGCGCAGCCGCCCATCGCGGCAATGTGTGTATGGAAACTTTATCAGCGCGATCCGGATATTGGTTTTCTGCGCCGGATTTATCCCCGGTTGGTGCAATGGCACAACTGGTGGTTTGCCACCAATCCCGCCACCGGCCTGCCTTTTCGCGATGTCAACAGAGACGGCCTGCTGGAATATCGCAATGGGCCGGAAAGCGGCATGGACGACAGCCCCATGTATGACAATGCCCGTGTTGATCCCAGGACGCATACCATGGAACTTAATGATGTCGGCCTGAACAGTTTGTGGGCCGCAGATGCCGGATATTTGGCACGCATCGCAGAGGTGCTCGGCAAGCCGATGGCCGCAGCGCATTATTTGCATCAGAAGGCCGTAATGATTCGCCGCATTAACCACTTGCTGTGGAATCCACAGGCGGGCATGTATGAAAACCGCTTTTTTCACCCGCAGGCCACGGACCTTCCCATTCCCTGCCGGGCTTACAGTTTGGCCAATGGCCAACCCGGTATTCAGGGCCAATACTATCGCGGCATCAATTTTAACCATCTGGTGCTGACTCGCGTGGATCAGGCGGTGGATTTCAACTGGTTTTCATTTCCTCCCGCACCAGCCTTTGGGGGGCAAATGTCACTTTCCCCCATGACTGTGCGCTGGCGGGGATTTCTCACACCACGTAAAACCGGTCATTACCGGCTGGTGCTTAATCTCACATACCCGTTTGTTCCATACGAGCCGCCAGGCTATCTGCCTTCGGTGGCGGGGGCCAGGTTGTATGTGGATGGAAAACTGCTGATTAACCATTGGAAAGTTAAGCCGGTCACACGTTATATCAGTCCGGCCATCGGTCTGGTGGCCGGCCATCGCTATGGGATCAAACTGGAATATCGCCGGCAAAGCGGCGGAGCCATGGTGCAACTGCGCTGGCGGAGAGTTGGAGAACCGAAACGTATTTTTTCCACGCAGATTTCACCTACCAATTTTTATCCCATGATCATCGGCGCTCCGAGCCGGGCGATGGCGGCCAGGATGTTGGCGCGGCTGCAAAACCGGCACCAATTCTGGGGGCATTATGTCGTCCCCAGCATACCCCGCGACAATCCGACATTTCAACAGCAGAGTTATTGGCGCGGGAAAATATGGCCGGCTACCAATTATCTCCTGTTCCAGGGGCTTAAGCGTTATGCCTCCCCTGAACTGTTAAATCGCTTCGCCGCCAAAAGTGTTGCGCTTTTCATGCGCAACTGGCGAAAAGCCCATACCTGGAATGAAAATTACTTTTTTACCGGGCAGGGTTCAGGTGTGCCACATACAACCTGGGGGCCGCTGTTGTGCCTGATCGGTCTGGAGGATATTTGCGACATCCGCCCGGACGGCCAGATTGCTCTCAATGGCACTTTGGATGAGAAGATAAAGATTCGGAATATTCCAATCGGCGGAAAGTTGTACGATGTGCGGGTCATGCCGGGACAAACCGAACTGATCCACGCCGGCCATCTGGTGATGCGTGCCAAAGGCATCATCGCGGTGCGGTAACCGTTGGCGGCATGAACACCTTGTGAACAGTTATGCACCGCAAAGGAGGGACGGGTTACAGGGGCCGTGCGGCCACGCCGCAATGAGTAATGAATAATATTGTGGCGTGGGCATCTTGCCCATGAAAGTTCACAGGAAGAATGCCCGTGCTGCGGACTTCTGAATTCTGGATTCTTAATTGTTGTCGTGAAATCAATAGGTTATGAACCGCAAAGACAATTGATCTTGTGCATCAATCATTGTTCGTTGTTCGTTGTTCATCATACTTCACCATTTATTCTCCGCGGCACATTAAATGTGCCGGCTAACATATCTCGCGTCCCCTGCAACTGCAACGTACAACCTCCGTTGCACGTTGTTTGTTCTTCATTATTCATTCCGGTGGGATAAACCCACCGGCTCGCCTCGTCCCCCGTCTTGTAACCTGCAAACTCCATCGCCCACCAGCTCGCGGCGTTCACCTTCCCGCGTTTTACTCATTACTCATTGACTATAGAGCGGCCAGCAGGCTGGTCAGCTTAACATGTAATCGGTGAAATCTGCGTAATCTGTGGATTACCTCACTGCCTAACATTCGTTGTGTCGTGTTGTCGTGGTGGTGAAAATGTCCTGCTTTTACACATTGTTCTGTACTTCATCATTCGTGGTTAATCATACATCACCTCTAATCATTGGCGCAACCCGCGGTCGCGGCTTTATGTAGCATCCCGGTGGAATAAACTCACTGAATCGCGGTCTTTTAACAAACGGCCCGCAGGCGGGTCGGCTTACTACAAACTACGGGCGATGTTGGTGACATACGCCGTGAACGGTTACCAAATGAATATTGGCCCACAAAGTATCGCCAGACTCGTTATAATCAAAGTATGGCTTTACAACCGGATGATATTGTATGCTTTTGCTTTCATGTGCGGCTGCGGAAGATTGAAACCTTCTGCCGCATTGAAAAACCGTTACATACCTCGCAGATATCCGATTGCCTGTCCGCGGGCACAGGATGTGGCTGGTGTCGCCCCATGTTAAAGCATATTCATCTGCAAATTTGCGGAGAGCATCGGCCTGAATGGCGGAAGCCCCCTACAAAATCCGGGACCACTGTTGATAGTGTGGCGGATGAGTATATGGAGACTCTGGATGTGCAAACCTGGGCGAAGGATCGCCAACACCATCTGGATGCGGGGCATAACCATGAATAATAAACAATGAATAATGAGTAAAATAATTTCACCACAACGACACGACGGAGGTTACAGATTATTAGGGGCAGTTATCTCTGATTTCCTCCACTTCCTCTGTTGTGAAAAACAATGATGAATAATCGTAACCGTTCACGGGCAAAAGTGGAACACTCGATAGGAAAACATAGCCTTGCACATTGCGGATATTGTTATTGGCGGTTATGAACATATTCTTGGTTACATATTCCTGTATCAGATTGTTACCAATCATTTCGCATGTAAGCCACTCGAGGCCCGTCTCCAAAACATCCACTGGCAATGCTATACCAACGGTTCCTTGGAGGACGACGGCGGGCGAGACGCCCGCGATCCCAGGATACTTCTCGAATATACTAACTGATGGCGGTTGTCGGACTTTTACTAAAATTTATGGTTGCACTCAACCAGACCTTTCTCTTCTTCCTTCAAGCCCGTGAACGGTTACGAATAATCAATGATCAAAAGTAATGAAGTTTCAAAACCTCACTCATAATTCATTGTTTTTGCCGCATCGCCCGGAAATATTTTACAATACTAATTAAATAATACTGATGATGGCCATGGCCGGAATTTGCTTCTACGCTTCTCTGAGGCCTTCGGGTGCGGCCATATTTTGGGGCGGGGGCAGGATTTCCAGATTTAACGCGCGGGCCAAGGCCACGCGGCTAAAATGGAATTCGTCGGTACAGGACTACGAAAATGATGGGAAAATAGAGAATTGCCAAAATAAATAGCCGCACCTAGCGTTGCAGCCAAACGTGTTCATTCTTTCGGGATAGCGCGGGAAGGATTATAATGTTTTATTGTATGTTCGCGGAGTTTACCGCGTGTTATGACTCCAGAGGCCCTTAGGAGAATGGCGATGATTTCCCGGCGGAAAACCCGGCAGGTAATGGTTGGAAATGTGCCCATCGGCGGCGCTGCTCCAGTGGCAGTGCAGTCCATGACCAGCGGTTATACCCATGATATTGACAAGTGCGTGCGGGAAATCAACAAACTTGCCGCCGGTGGCGCGGATATAGTTCGCGTAGCGGTGCCGGAGCGTAAAGATACCGAAGCCTTAAAAGAAATTATCAAGCAGGTACAGGTGCCGATTGTGGCGGATGTGCATTTTCACTTTCAGCGGGCTTTGGAAGCCCTTGAAGCCGGCGTAAGCAAAATCCGCCTCAACCCCGGCAACATCAATGACCGCAAAGAGGTGGAAATGGTGATCGACGCCTGCAAAGAACACAAAGTGCCTATTCGCGTCGGCGTCAATGAAGGCTCTATTGTAGAGCGCAAGGACAAACAAAAACGCATGCGGGAACTGGGGGGCGTATTTGGCAACAACCGGCATGGCCATATTCTGGCGATTATGATTACCAAGCTCGAAGAATATCTGGATATCTTCTATGCGCGAAATTTTTATGATATTGTGATTTCCGCCAAGTCCATCGATCCCATTCTGGTTATTGACGCTTATACTGAAATTTCCAGGCGTTTTGAGCACCCGCTGCATCTGGGCGTCACCCATGCCGGACCTAAGGAAACCGGCACGATTCGCAGCGTAGTTCCATTAGGCACCCTGCTGGCCAACGGCATCGGCGATACTATCCGAATCAGCTATGCCAATGATCCGATTTATGAAGTGCAGGATGGGCTGGAATTGTTGTATGTTCTGGGTCTGCGGCAGCGCCGGGGGGCGGAACTTATAGCCTGCCCCACCTGCGGGCGCATTCAGGTGGATCTTTTTACACTGGTGCAGCATGTCAACCGGAAGCTCAAAGAAGAAATTACGGTGCCCATTAAAGTCGCGGTCATGGGTTGTGTGGTCAATGGTCCCGGCGAATGTGAAGGGGCGGATGTGGCGATTTTCGCCGGTGATAAGCGCGGCATTATTTATGTGCAGGGGCAAAAAGTCGCCAACGTTCCGGAAGAACAAATTCTCGACGCGCTGTTAGAGGAATGTAAAAAATTCCAGGCTAAAGTACAGCGTGGTGAAGCCAGGCTAGGGGAAAAAGTGGTGGATATTTTGCCACCGGATCCCATTGGTGAACTGGGTTCCGGTTACGTCAAAATTGCGGCGTCCAGGGCCGAGGGGGGAACGGCTTTGCCGGTATTCAATCCGTAGAGTCATACCGCCGGCGGCGACACAACGCGAACCAGAGATTCTAGTATAAGTTTACAGCTTTTATATGTCATGGTCGCGGCAAAGATAACCACGAAACGTTATGAGTATCTGATGGATAAAATCAATGTTTGATCAATTATCAGAAAAGTTCTCCAATCTGTTTCGGAATCTCTCAGGGCGCGGCCGCATCAGCGAAAGCAATGTTCGCCAATCCATGGAATCCGTGCGCAACGCCCTGTTGGAAGCGGATGTCCATTACGATGTGGTCCAGGAATTTACCGACCGCGTGCTGCAAAAAGCCATCGGCACAGAAGTGCTTAGTTCGGTAGAACCCGGCCAGCAGATGGTCAAAATTGTCTTTGATGAACTGGTCGCATTAATGGGGCCGGTGGATACGCGCATTCTTTATGTTGATCCGCCGCCGACTATTATCATGATGTGCGGTTTACAGGGTTCAGGTAAAACCACCACCTGTGGCAAGTTGGGACTGTATCTGAAAGGAAAGGGGAAAAATCCGCTGCTGGTAGCGGCCGATACCCAGCGCCCCGCCGCCATGGAACAATTAGCCACGCTGGGGTTGCAGACAGATATTCCGGTATATCGAGAGGATATCCATGCCAATCCGGTGGCTATATGTCGGCGTTCTCTGGATTATGCGCGCCAGAATGGCCGCGATGTGGTGATTCTGGACACTGCCGGTCGGCTGCATATAGATGAAGAACTGATGCGGCAACTCCAGCAGATTGGTCAGAGTGTTAAACCGCATCAGGTTTACCTGGTGGTCGATGCCATGGTCGGGCAGGATGCCGTTAATTCCGCCAAGACATTTAATGAAAAACTGGAACTGGATGGAGTCATTCTCACCAAGTTTGATTCCGATACGCGCGGCGGCGCGGCTCTTTCAGTTAAATCCGTAACCGGCAAACCAATCAAGTTCCTCGGCGTGGGGGAAAAACTGGAGGCCCTGGAGGAATTTCATCCGGATCGCATCGCGCAGCGCCTTTTAGGCATGGGAGATATTCTTACCCTGGTTGAAAAAGCCCAGCTGCATGTCGATGAGGCCAAAGCTGCCGAGATGCAGGAAAAACTGGCCAAGGATACTTTTACTCTGGATGATTTTTTAGAGCAGATGCGCTCTATTCGCAAAATGGGTCCACTCAAGCAGCTTCTGGGAATGTTGCCGGGCGTTGGCTCGGCGCTCAAAGATGTGCAACTGCCGGAAAACGAGCTTAATCGCGTGGAAGCCATTATTCAGAGCATGACGGTTAAAGAACGCAAAAGCCCGGATGATGTCGACGCGTCCCGGCGGCGGCGTATTGCCAAAGGCTCCGGCACGCTTCCGGATGAGGTGTCCCGCCTGATCCGCAGTTTTTCCCAGGCGCGGGATATGTTCAGAAAGATGAACAACATGTCCTTGAAGGGCCGGTACAGAGCCATGCAGGATCTGCAAAATATCAGTCCTGGTGCGTTGGCATCGGGAAATATCAGCAACGCGGTGCGTCTGCTTCCATCGCGCTTATCGCCGGAGCAGAAGCGCCGCGCCCGGGAAAAACGCCGTCGTGGTAAATAACGTCGCTGGAGAAGTCATGCCTTCCGGATTACAAGCACTCGCGGGGAAATTTGTTGTTTTTGACGGCCTGGACGGCTGCGGAAAAACGACGCAGATGGATCGGCTGGAAAAAAAACTCCGCGTATTGGAAGTACCGGTAATACGCGTACGCGAACCGGGCAGTACTCCGGTTGGTGAGCATATTCGCGAATTATTGCTGACCAGTCGGGGTGAAGGTCTGCACATCCGTTCTGAAATGTTGCTGTATATGGCCAGTAGAGCACAATTGGTTTATGAAGAAATAAAACCCGCCTTGAATAAGGGCATAACGGTTTTGGCGGACCGTTATACCAGCAGTACTTTAGCCTATCAGGGCACCGCCGGTGGAATTCCGCAACAGGATATTTTAGATGTGGCCCGTGCGGCCACAGACAATCTCTGGCCGGATTTAACGATTATTCTGGACGTGCCTCTGGATATAGCACTTAAACGCATTGGATCTGCCAAAAAAGGCACCGCTCTCCAACCTGGCTTATTTCAGGATCGCATTGAGAAGCGTGTGGGGGAATTCCATGAGAAAGTTCGCACCGGCTTTTTAGAACAGGCCCGGACTTTTTCGCAGCGCTATCGTGTTATCAGCGCCAAAGGCTCCCGTGAGGAAATAGCGGAGAATCTGGAAAAAGTGCTGCTGGGATATTTTGCCGGCGCTACCAACTGAATTTTCACATACCGCATGCCATGCCGCGTGTATGTTGGGAACATGAGAGTGCGGAACCTTTTTATGCGGCGGTATCCGGCGGCGGTGAAAAAGTGGATACAGACAATGCTATTCACAGCGGAAGAATTGAACCGTACCGGGAGTTCCGGTTTGCCACCACTACACAGCGTGAATATAGTAAAAATAATTTCCGGTGTCGCCGGGAACCGGGGCGATGATATACTTTGCTCCAGAAATGTCGATCCGGGTGTAGAAAGAATTTCGGCTCATGCCGACGCTCCGTTCGACGGTGAAAACAAAAAGGATAAACATTATGGCCAAAACAGTGGATTTTGATCTCGTGGTCATCGGTTCCGGCCCCGGCGGATATACCGCAGCGATACGCGCGGCGCAATTGAGCATGAAAGTAGCCTGTATTGAAAAAGAATTGAAACTGGGTGGTACCTGTCTGCGCGTAGGCTGCATTCCCAGTAAAACATTGCTGGAGGCGACGGAAAAACTGGCGACGGCCCGTGATCGCTTCAGTCATATCGGTATTCAATGTGAGAATGTGCGCCTGGATTTACCCGTGCTCATGGGGCGAAAGGATCAAGTTGTCTCTACGCTGGCGAATGGAATCGCAGCCCTGTTTAAAAAAAATAAAATAGAGCGTATCGTTGGATCCGCGGCCTTTACTTCCCCAAAAACGCTTAAAGTTACTTCGTCTACCGGAGAACGGACTGTTTCGGCGGCAAAATTTCTCATCGCCACCGGCTCGGCACCGGTGGAGCTGCCAAACCTGAAATTCAACGGTAAACATATCATCAGTTCCGATCAGGCCATTGCGTTGGACAGGGTACCGGAAAAAATGGTGGTTATTGGTGCGGGTGCTATCGGGCTGGAACTTTCCTCAGTATGGAGCCGTTTGGGAACCAAAGTTACAGTGCTGGAAATTTACCATACGACTTTGCCGGGAGCAGATGAAGAGATGAGCAAATTGATGGAAAGAACCTTGGTCCAACAGGGTATCACCTTTCATTTCGAGGTGCAGGCCACAGGCGTTAAAGAAGATAAAAATGGTTTACGTGTACGTTATGCACCAAAAGAGGTCAAGCCCGGTTCCGGTGCGACGGAATCCGAATTGGCCGCCGATGTGATACTCGTAGCGGTGGGCCGGAAAGCGTATACCGACGGGCTGAATCTGACGGCGGCAGGTATAAAGACTGATGCCCGCGGGCGCATAAGCATTAATCAAGCGTTTCAAACTTCCACACCGGATATTTTTGCCATTGGTGATGTGGTTGGAGGAGCGATGTTAGCGCATAAGGCCGAGGAAGAGGGCATTGCAGCAGTGGAACTCATGGCGGGAAAGGCGGGACATGTTGATTATGGTACTATTCCGCTGGTGGTATATACCGCACCGGAATTGGCGTGGGTAGGTAAAACACAGGAGGAGTTAACCGCACAAGGCGTAAAATTCCGGATTGGAAAGTTTCGTTTTACTGCTAATTCCAGGGCTATGTGCATGGATGAAGCGCACGGCCTGGTTAAAATTCTAGCCGATGAATATTCCGACCGCGTGCTGGGCGTCCACATTCTTGGCCCCCAGGCCTCAAGCCTGATTGCCGAAGCCGTCATGGCCATGGCCATGGGAGCCAGCAGCGAAGATATCGCCCGAACTTGTCACGCCCATCCCAGTTTACCCGAGGCCATCCGTGAAGCGGCGTTGGGTGTGGAAGGGCGAACAATTAATTCATAGTGTAATACCGTTTACGATAATAAAACGGTTGCAATGACAAGCCTATCTTCAGGCGGGGGCGAGATTTCCAGTATTAACGCGCGGGCCAAGGCCACGCGGCTAAAATAGGAATTGGCGGTACAGGACTACGAAAATGATGGAAGGGGGATCAAGAATTGCCAAGTAGTATGGCTGCACCTGGTAAGACTCACCGCAGGAGATGTGTGTTGCAATGCTGTGATCAGTGACTAAAATATGAATTTATCAAATAATTCTGGCCCTCGCGTAGGCAGAATGAAGGAAACCAGTTTCTTGGAGTTACATGATCATGGTGAAGGCGCAATCAACGGTTCTGACGGGAATAGCAATACTGTGGCTGTCACTGCTTGGCGCAGCCTGCGTGTCTGGCGCGGCGGTACTTTCGCCGTTGACAGATTTTGTATCCTTTGCACCAGCCAATGCGCTGGGACACAAAGCGGCACTTAAAGCGGATGCGGCAGTGATCATGCTGACCGATGGGCATGGTTATCAAGCCACCAGCATTTTCAATGATATTCCTTGCCGTATCAGCGGCTTTCGCGCGGCTTTTACATATCAGGCGACAAAACTTGGCGGTGGTGCCAATGGCGGCGGCGATGGCGTGGCACTGGTATTTCAAAACGATCCACGCGGGTTTACAGCGCTGGGCGCGGAAGGCGGGGGCTTGGGTTATGCGGGCATTGCCAGAAGCGCGGCATTTGAAATCAATATTTATAATAATGGAACACAAAAATCCGCGACCGGTGAAAGTTTCCTTAAAAAGCATACCACACTATTGCTGCCGCCGGGCGATCATCAGGGAATTAATGTTCGTGCTGCTGGTGCCACCGGCCGATATGACAGCACCGGTCCTGTTGATTTCCGCTCCGGCCACCCGATTCGTATTCATTTGAATTATAACGGTTTAACGTTAACCGCCACGTTAAAAGATGAAATAACCGGACAGCGTTTTACGTGGTGCAAGCAAATTGATATTCCATTGGCGGTCAATGGTAATCGTGCCTATGTTGGTTTCACTGGGGCCAGTGGAGCCGCCACCGCCGTGCAGACGGTAAGTGATTTTTCATTCCAGCCTGAAAAGCCAGCTGTATTGAAAAAACAACCGCTGGCGGATATGGTCAATCCATTTATCGGCACCGGTACCGGTCCGGGCGGCAGCATTAATTTATTTCCGGGCCCCTCCATGCCCTTTGGTATGGTGCAGTTAAGTCCCGACACCGAATCGCGTGGTTTTGGCTATCA
>JAMDCX010000001.1 GCA_023489375.1 Planctomycetota bacterium | reverse complement strand
ACTATATAATATATTTATCGTCAGGCGATACTAAATTCTGCTCTTTACCGTCATCCAGTCAATGACCGCGGGCCATAACTATTGGTCGCCGGAAGCCGCTCAGTGCATGGCAGATTTTGGTGCCGCGGGTTTATGATGAGAACGACCGCATGATAAACCGGTTTTACCGAGTTGATGGCGAACCTGCCGTACCCGTTCCCGTGAAATATTCAGTTGGCGGGCAATTTCCGCATCCCAGAGTTTCCAGTCCACCTGCTGCCAGCGTTTTGGGGAAACTTTTATCGGTCCGTGCCGCTTGAGTGGTTGAAACTTATAACCGAGTTTATGACTGAATCGGCCAGCTTGATCACAAGTAATATTCAGCCGCCGGGCAATTTGTTTCACATTTAATCCTGGTGGCAACCGGGCAAATTTCGGTGCCAGCCGCGCGGTCTTGCATTCGTGCTGGAGTTTATAGTTGCACTGGATACAAAATCTACGGGCGTGGCGCGGGAGAATATGCAATCGCTTAGCTACTTGCGATAAGAATAATCCCGACGGTAAGCGCTCCAATTTAGCTTTAATCTTTTGAATTTTCTGGGGAGAAAAGGGGTGCGGAACAGAAAGCGTATGCTGATAATTCAGCCGATGAGCCCGCTGGTAAGCTGTAGTGTAGGAAACACCAGTTCGTGCCGCAACTTCACTGATCGTTAACTTTGGAGGCAAAAGCTCAAGTAGTCGGCGAAAGTCCTTGAACGTAATATCTTGACGTACCATATCCATCCTTTAACAGTCTTCTTGTTTCATCACACTCATACTATCCGGTGCGGTGATGACAGCCCGTGGCCATCTATATTATTATATAGACACCAATGAAAATTTGCCATAGCTTTGTCAAGTTGTCAAGCCGCTTATGAACTGAAGCATAATAACTTCCAAATAGTCGTTACGCCGGTTGGTGTGCGGATTCCGGAGCACCATCCGTCATATAGCCACCGGCTTTGCCGGTGGTGGAGTATTCAATGGTAATGCCAATCGGGAAATTATTATGGTCCCATTCCTTATGTGATTATGTTTCCGCCGAAAGAAGTACATAAACAATGGTGGCGAAACATAGCGTCCCCCCCCGGCTTTGTGGCCTGTTTTTCATGGTTTATACACTTCTTGAACGCCAGACAC
Organism: Planctomycetota bacterium; assembly: GCA_023489375.1. Lineage (GTDB taxonomy): Bacteria > Planctomycetota > Phycisphaerae > WQYP01 > WQYP01 > JAMDCX01. The sequence continues at coordinate 14,505 of JAMDCX010000001.1, read as the reverse complement.
CACCTTATTGCTTTGATTATTGGTGTTTTGTAGCCCGTGAACGGTTACGAAGATAAAAGCCTCTCGCCGGTAAGCCTCTCTGAAATAGTGATCGTTCACAGACCGATAACGGGGAACAATCACAATACAAGGCGGCGTATCCGTGAGAGACGTTGTTGACTATACCGACTATCTCTATCGCACTATCGTTCGTGGTATGGCCTTTCTGCGATAAATATGGATAATCTTGGCTGATTTTATAAGAATTTACTGCTTAATTCCGCCTGCTACGTCCGATTATATTTATAGATTATTAAACTTGATTTACGGGGAACCGGAGCGAATAATAAGTCAGGGAGGAACAAGAGCGTGGGCTGTGAAGCGTATGGCTATCTCGGCTGTTGTATTTGCAGTTTGTTATTGATAAGGAGCTTTATCATGTCGGATACACTAACAAGTACCAAAAGTGCTGGCGACTCCACGACTACCACTGCACATTCTGATGAACTGCGCCGAAAGTACTCCGTGGCTAAATCAGCCGTGGCGGATTTGGCCGGTGAAGTCAGTAGAACGGCTGCTGATCGTGTCGGTGAAATCAAAGCGCAAACATCCGATTGGGTGCATGACAAAGCGGAGATCATCCGGGAACGTGCTACCGATTCTCAGACGGCGGTTATTACGCTGGTAAGGCGTAATCCTCTGGCGGCGGTAGCCATCGCCGCCGGTGCGGGATTGCTGCTGGGGCTGTTGATTCGTCGCTGTGACTGATCTTAACCGGTTGCAACGGCGTGAACGGGGCTTTGCGGTCCGAGTAAATTAATATTCCGGAGCCGGTCCGAGTAATAGCTGGAATAGCGAAGGTCTGATCGGACTTTTGAAGATGAGTTGGTAATATTCGGCCGCAATACATACATTTTATTTACGGTTCAAGAGGGGATGGGTGTGTTTTTTGTTCCCCTGATAACCGCAGTTTGATGGGAGCCTCAAATGACGTCGTCGCTACGCGGCCATTACCCGGCCGGTTTCCAGGCAAGTTCATAGCCGCATAAGTGAGCGAAAGTTGGATTATGACACTTCCATGTGCGGTGTGGTTAAGGTGATTTATGTTTATGGTGCACCGCCAAATGTTGATGGTGTATATTATTAGTCTTCAGCATTGGACCGCACTTGTGGTATGATAAGCACCACTTGGAGTGTGTCGTATCACATTCGTTTTAGGAGCCGTTGTCATGCCTGCTGATTCCGCCGAAGAAAGTACCACGCAGGCAGATAAAGCGTCAACGGCCCGGACCGGTCATGATTTTATCCGCCGTCTTGTTCGCGCGATGCTGGAAATCATGGAACTGGAAGTTCAGATTATGGCGTTGCGGCTGCTGGCCATATTACGGGATATTCTGGTACAGATGGGGCTGTTGGGCGCAGCGGTGGTGCTGGCCTTGACAGGAATGGTATTTCTTGAAATTACCATTTTTAAGGGATTGCAAACTTTTATTCCAACGTTGTGGGTGTTGTTGATTTTCGGCCTTGGCCATTTACTGTTGGCTGGCGGCCTGGTTTTTCTGGTATCCCGATCGGGAAATAGCCATGGGGCGGCGAAGGCCGAAAAATCACCATCGCAAGAAAGGCTGCAATGATGAATATTGAAACAAAACTGGTGGAATTGCAGCGGCGGCGTGATGCGGCATTAGCTCAAATGGATGACCATGCCACACATTTAGGACGTTATCTGCGGGCTTGGTATTCACCGGCTAACGTACTTCGCCGCCATATCGGCCCGGCAATGGGGGTGGCGGCCACACTGGGTACACTGGTGGGGGGGATTACTCCGGGAGAGGGCCTGTTTCAATTGCTCTGGGCGAAGCTGTTAAGCCGCCGCCATGTCGGCACCGAGCCAATAGTAGTGAAAACCTCGCAGACTACAGAAACGTCGGCACCGCCGCATCATGTTGTCGATGGCGACAACAAATCCGCGGGGCCTGATACTCCATCACGGCGCACCGATTCCATACTGGATGTCGCGGAACCTATCGTTAAAAACCTGATCGTTGGTGTGGCGCAGGCCATCCCGTGGCGTAGTATCATGGGACGGGTGTGGGAAAAGCGGGACATGGAATCCGACCGTGCGGATCAGCATCATAAAGGCCCCTCTGGTCTTTAAAAGTTCCGACGCCAGCCCTGGCTGAAATGAACATAGAGACATCGGAGGCGGAAGCGTATAAAATCTTGGAAGTATTATGAACCAGGGTGAATATCAGGCATGAGTGAAAAATTACGTAATACCGTCGTAGGGCTGACGATTATCGCCGCATTGGCCTTAATCACCTGGGGTGCATTTCTGCTGGGGCGCATACCCGGTTTCGGTCCCAATGCGCCCTACGATGTAACCGTTCTGGCGCCCACAGCGGACGGGCTGACTTATGGAGATCTCGTAACTTTTAACGGTGTCCCCGTGGGTACGGTGGAACATGTAACTTTGACTCCTGATATGCGGTCGGCCAATATTATTATCGCCATTTATCACAATGTGCGTCTGCCGGCCAATACCCTGGCCCAAATCAGTACCAAAACCATCGGAGCGACCTATGTGGCGCTGTACTTGCCCGCCACGGTGGCCCATAAGTTCCTTCCCACCAACGGTTCGGCACTCCTGCACGCCCGTATTGCATCCAATAGTCTATTACCCAAATCAGTTGTGCGGGATTTTTCCTCTTTGAAAACACAGTTCAGTATTCTCAGCGATAAACTGGATCGTGTGGCGGATGATCTCCATGCGTTGCTCAAGCCGGTAACTCTGACTAAAGCCGAGGCGGAAGGCGGCGACGCCAGGGCCTCGGATATCAATAATATCAGTGCGTTAATTCAACGACTCAACGTGACTATTAATTCCATTAACCGTCTGGTAAGCAGCAAAACACTGCACCAGCAGGTACGGCAAATTCTGGCCAATGTAGCCGCATCCTCCGCGGAACTCAAAAGTACACTTAAGGAGTTGCCCGGTACGGTGAGACGTTTCAATGGCGTATTGGTTAAGGCGGGAACCACCGTTACAGATATTGATACCGTGGCAAAAACGACGCAACAGAAAATTGTTGTACTGAGCGTAAAATTGACCCGTATTCTGGAAAATGTTGAAGCCATCACCGCATCGATTGCCCAGGGCCACGGTACCGCCGGACGTCTGGTAAAGGACCCGCGACTTTACAATTCTATTCTGGTACTCACGGGCCGAATGAAACGCACGGTGGATAGCCTGCATGGGTTAGTCAAACAAATTAAGGCGGAAGGCTTTGATGTAAAAGTCGGGTTCTGATTCATACCGGCTTTATCGCCGGTAGACCCCAGACTACCAAATCTTGTCAACTTGGTAAGGGCTTGGTTATGGCGCGTCCAATGTTGCAACATGCCGATACCCTGTCAGATCGTGAGATACTCTATGCCCGCGCCCGCGCCTGGCAAAATCGACCTTTGCTGCGCTCCATCTACCATGAGTATTTTGCCGCAATGGTGGCGCGGTTGACACGCCGCTCCGGCAACCGGCGACACCCTCATGGGGTGGTGGTGGAAATTGGCGGAGGAACAGGAAATTTTAAATCTTTTTATCCGGATGTTATTGTTACGGATATCGTGCCGACACAACATATTGATCTGGCGGCGGATGCGATGCGACTGCCTTTTGCGGATGGATCTGTTGATAACCTGGTCCTGCAGGATGTGCTTCATCATATTCCATTTCCGCTGGCATTTTTTTCCGAGGCCAACCGGATTCTTGCCATCGGCGGGCGTATCGTGATGGTGGAGCCATTTATTTCCCCACTTTCCAGCGTATTGTATCGGATTTCGCACCCGGAACCGGTGGATATGGGGGCGCGTATTTTTCGTGAACCCCAGGATTTGTCCGGTACCGATCCGGCGGCGTTTACCGGACTGGGCGCTTTTAATGCCAATCAGGCGATTCCAACTCTGATCTTTTTCCGCCGTGTCGAGAAATTTCAGCGACGGTTCCCAAATCTGGCGATCTGTGAAAGAACCGTACATAGCATGGTAGCTTATCCCCTGTCCGGGGGCTTTTCCAAGCCGGTGTTAATGCCGCTGGCGGCAGTTCCGGCAGCTAAGGCTTTGGAGAGTATTCTCTCTCCTCTGGCGAAATGGCTGGCGTTTCGAATGTTGGTGGTATTGGAAAAATCGGCCTGAGTATACGGACCACGGAATCGTTCAATCCATAAAAGGGTGTGGCCATATTATTGGGCAAAAACCTCATAACTGCCGCCAGATTACGTATTAGAGTATCCTGGTTCGCGGGCGTCTCGCCCGCCGTTGCCCACCACAGAGCCATTGGTATAACATTGCCAATGGATAAGGAACTGATGTATAAGAACTTCCAAATAGTCTTTGCGCCGGTTGGTGCGTAGATTCCGGAGCACCATCCGTCATATAGCCACCGGCTTTGCCGGTGGTGGAGTATTTAATAGTAATGCCAATCGGTAAGTTATTACGGGCCCATTCCTAAGGGGCTTGATTTGAATGCCACAATTTCCGGCCGCACCCCCATAAAACCGTAACCGTATTTCCGCAGCGCAAAAATGTATGAACATGTTAAAATGCCTGCCAGCATTCGCTCGGGTGGCGGAACTGGCAGACGCGCCGGATTTAGGTTCCGGTTCCGAAAGGAGTGCAGGTTCGATTCCTGTCCCGAGCATTTCTTGATATGTACCTGCCTGCATACATGCGTATTGCATTGAATTTCCGGCGTTTTCCAAATTAGCTTCACCGCCAGGCGCGTCAGTTCCGGCGTGGTCTGATTTTTTGGCAATTCTTTATCCCTCCATCAATTTCGTAGTCCTGTACCGCCAATTCCTGTTTTAGCCGCGTGGCCTTGGCCCGCGCGTTAATTCAGGAAATCTCGCTCCACCAAAAAAATATGGCCGCACCTCATCAGTTCCGGTGTGTACTGCGGCGTTTTATAAAGCGTTTGTTTTCGGCAGGACAACAGCTTTGGCGTAGTCCTCATCGATAACTTGCAAATAATGCCGCAGAGTTGCCTGTGATTCTTCATATTGGTGCATGAATATGTTCGGCGTTTCCATGGCCACACCACGTGGGTTTCCACTGCATCCCCGGCTGATTCTGGTGGAATTATAGTTTCACCAGATATGACAGTGGATGTTCAATGACGTAATAATCGACGCGGGGCGTATGCTGCGGGGTTTACAATCCGCAATGGTAGTGCATAATGCTTTCACGTCCTGGCTGGAGAATGAACTGGAGTATTTATGGCTCAGTATACAGAAAATAGTGCCTCCAAACCGCGAATTCTTACCGGCGACACGCCCACAGGCCGCCTGCATCTCGGACATTATGTCGGATCGCTGGAAAATCGCGTGCAATTGCAGGATCAGTTTGATTGTTATTTTATCATCGCCAACGTCCACGCCTTTACCACGCGGGCCCAACAGCCTACGGATATCCGCCAGAGTGTGCTGGATATTGCCGCTGATTACCTGGCCGCTGGAATTGATCCCGGGAAAAGCACTATTTTTGTGCAGTCAGAAATTCCGGCCATTGCGGAATTGACCTTTTTTTTCAGTATGCTGGTGCCATTTTCCCGGCTGATGCGCAACCCTACGATCAAAGATGAAATTCGGGATAAAAATCTCGGAGACAGTTACAGCTTTGGTTTTCTACTTTATCCCATTGGTCAAATTGCGGATATTCTTGCTTTTCGTCCCGCCCTGGTACCGGTGGGAGAAGATCAACTGGCCCATCTGGAACTGACGCGCGAAACCGCGCGGCGTTTTGATCAGATGTATTGCGGTGTTGATCCGCAAACACCGGATGAACAATATGTGCGGGCCGGGGGGCTGTTTCCAATTATTGAGCCACGGCTGGGTCGCGTCCGGCGGCTGGTCGGCCTTGGAGGCCCGGGGCCGCATGGACAGTTGCTTAAAATGAGTAAATCATTGAATAATGCGATTTATTTAAGTGATGATCCGGATACCATTCGTAAAAAAGTCATGTCCATGTACACCGATCCTAATCGGAAAAAAGCCACCGATCCCGGTACCACAGAAAATAATCCATTGTGGATTTTTCATGAAACATTTAATCCTGATACCGTTTGGGTGCGGGAGGCTATGGAAAAATATCGCGCCGGTGCCATTGGTGATGTGGAATGCAAAAAGAAACTCGTGGAGGTGCTGGTGGCCTTGATTGACCCCATGCGTCAGCGGCGGCTTATTTACGAAAAAGACCCGGCGCAGCTTTTAGCAGTCTTGCGGGAAGGTACAGCTCGCGCCAACGTTGTGGCGGAAGAAACGCTACGCCTCGCCAAAATTGCCTTAAAGCAGGATTACCGACCGCGCACATTGCTTTAGTTTCAGGAGTTTGAAATACTGAATGTATGGCAATGGTTACCGGCCTGGCAACAGACTTCTCCCGTGTTTCGTGGCGGTTTACAATTTATTGAGTTTAAGGGTGAAGAATCCAGAATACGGCGGTTTGTAGCACGGGCATTCTGCCTGTGTACACTCAAGCGTAAGATACCCAGATGCCCATGCCATAAATAGGATCAATATTGATCAATACCATGACGGCACGAACAGTGGGGGGATAAATCCACAGATTACATGTTAAGCCGGCCAGAGAGCTGGCCGTGGGTTTTACGGGGATGACAGGCGGAGTTTACCACGGCGGCGGGACGAACAACGGCTAAACACTGTAAAGACTCCGGCGTTTTTAAGTATAGCGCAGCGTAACGTCTCATTAAGGCTGCCGGGCCGTCTCATTACTCATTATTCATTACGGCGCGGCCGTCGTGCCGCATCTATCCCCTGTAACCCGTCCTGTCTTTCGTGGCTCAAAAACGGTTCACAAATCAGCCAGGCCGTGAACGGATACTGTTCATGACAGTTCCGTGTTACCCAGCTGACCGCAGGCTGCCATCAGATTTTGCCCCACGGTAGTCCGTCGTTTGGCCAGAATACCCATGGCCCGCAGACACTTCAGAAAAGCGAAAATCGTTTCTGTGCTGCTGGCTGTGTAATGCGCTGGATTTTGGGGATTGTAGGCAATGAGATTGACCGTCACCGGCAATGGCTGACACCATCGCGCCAGCGCTTCCGCGTCGGCCGGTGAATCATTGACGCCCTGCAGCATCACATATTCAATCAGGAAGCGTGTGCGCCGCGTGCGCGGATAGTCCATCAGAGCCTGACGCAGTTTCTCCAGCGGTACGGAACGGTTTAAGGGCATAAGTCTGTTGCGTAAAGCATCAGTAGCCGCGGTTAGCGACACCGCTAGTCGTAAGGACGGCCAATTCAATTGGGCCAGTTTGTAAATACCATCCACACGTCCAACTGTGGAAACCGTAATGTGGGAAAGCGGAATATTAAATTCACGGGATATACATAGCGTGCGGATCGCCTCCGTTACCGCCTCAAAATTATCCAGGGGTTCTCCCATGCCCATGAATACCACGTTACGGATAACGCCTGGTATGGAGAATTCCGTGGTGGTGGAGCGTAATAACTCCTGCGCGGTTTGAACTTGTTGTACAATCTGCTGTGCCGTTAAGTTGGCCAGCAGGCCCAGCATTCCCGTCTGGCAGAAAGTACAACCCATACGGCATCCAACCTGGGATGATACACATAGCGTAAACCACTGATCGCCATGGAAATTGCGCATGGGAATAATGACGGATTCGCTTTCCAGCAGGCGCTGGCCGGCGTGGCCCGCCGGCAGGCAGAATTTAATCGCCTGTCCCTCACGCGTCACACGGGAAACCGATACCGGATTGTTCGCCTGAACGGCGCATGGTCCTGGCATGGTTAAACCTTCATAACCACATCATGCTGCATTCGGCCCTGATAACGCTGGCGAATAGGTTCGACGATGTGATCGACAAACTCCTGTACCTGCTGGGCGGATCGTCCGGTATATTGTTGCGGTTCCATGGCGCCTTCCAGATCCACAGCCTTAAACGCGGGATCGGTTTTCAACCGGGCTATAAGATCATTGGGACGGCCATGTTGTTTAACTTCCGCCGCTGCCGCCATGGAGTGTCGACGTATCCGTTCGTGTAAATCCTGCCGGTCGTTACCGGCCTTGACCGCATCCATCAAAATATTTTCGGTGGCCATGAAGGGTAACTCCGCCATAAGCCGTTGGGCAATGACCTTCTCATTGACGACTAAGCCACGCGATACATGCACCAGCAGGTCTAATATTGCATCAGCGCTTAAAAAAGCTTCGGGAATGGACAACCGCTTGTTGGAGGAGTCATCCAGCGTGCGTTCAAACATCTGCTGGGCCGCAGTAAACAGCGGCTGCTGGACCAGACCCATGAGCCAGCGGGCCAGACCGGTGATACGCTCACAGAGTACCGGGTTTCGCTTATACGCCATGGCGCTGGAGCCGACTTGTTCATCTTCAAACGGCTCTTCCACTTCCTTGAAGGCGGCCAGCAGACGGATATCCTGCGCAAATTTGTGGGCGGCTGCACCGATAGCGGCCAATGCGGCGACGATCTGTATATCAATGATGCGGGAATAAGTTTGTCCGGAAACTGGATGCACCCGTTTGAACCCCAGCTTTTCCACCACGATGAATTCCAGCTGTTTGACCTTTTCGTGATCACCGTCGAAAAGCTCTAGAAAAGAAGCCTGGGTGCCGGTAGTACCCTTAATTCCGCGAAACATTAATGTTTGCTGACGCAATTCAATTTCCGCCAGGCACAGGACTAAATCATAACACCACAGCACCGCGCGCTTCCCCAGGGTGGTGGGTTGTGCCGGTTGCAGGTGTGTATAGGCCAGTACCGGCAAATCCCGCCAGCGCGACGCAAAACCCGCAAGATGGTCGATCACGATGGCTAATTTGCGGGCAATAATATCTAACGCCTCCCGCAGGAGCAGGACATCGGCGTTGTCCACAATATCCATGGATGTGGCGCCGAGGTGTAATATGGACTTCGCCGCCGGCGCCGCTTTAGCAAAGGTATGCAGGTGGGCCATGACATCATGTCGCAGTTTCTGCTCCTGCCGGGCGGCCTCCGCAAAATCGATGTCATATAAATGGGCTTTCATCTGTGCGATCTGCTCATTGGTGATGGGCATGCCGAGTTGTTGTTGGGCCTCCGCCAGTGCCAGCCATATTTTTCGCCAGGTGGAAAATTTTCTCTGCGGTGAAAATACTTCCAGCATTTCCGCGGAGGCATTACGAGCGACCAATGGATTTTGATAAACGAGCATTTCGGAAGGCATTTCCATCATTTCTCCTGCGTGTTGTTTCGCCACAGTCTCACGGCAGCGGTGACGATTATTTATGCCTGCACGGTGGTTCGGCAGCCGTAACCTGCCCGAGCCGTCCGCGAGGATGGCCTGGTATCAAAATGCTACCACAAGACGAAGTAACTGGAAATATGGAGTCACGGACTACGGTGGTTGTCCAGTACGCCCACATCTGCAGATTATGGTTCGGAGCATCCGTTGGTTTTCAATCTTAAGACCGACATCAACCGTTGATGGATTCAATTTGAATGCCAATGTAGCGTTGCCGGTGGCCGACGCGGCGGTGAAAGCCCTTGCGACGGGTATGGCGTTCGACATAAATTTTATCGGCTTTTATTTCACCGATGACTTTGGCGGAAACGGTGGCTCCCGCCACCACCGGTTGCCCAATTTTCACGCCGGAATCATTGGAAACTAGAAGAATCTTATCAAAGGTGACAGTTGTAGCATCGGCGGCCAATGGGCGCAAATCTATTTCCAGCCGATCTCCAGGTTCAACTTTGAATTGTGTGCCACTGTCTTCAACAATTGCGTAAGCCATATAAAGGCTCCCTGACTCAACATAACATCCGCCCGCGCCGGGTAACCCCGACTGCTGGTGAAAGCTAAATAGTATGTGGTAGAACCACGGATAAATCAAGTGATATGAAAATAAACCGCACGGATGGGGTGTGGCCATAATTTTTGCAATTCTTTATTCCTCATCATTTTCATAGCCCTGTATCGTCAAATCCCTTTTTAGCAACGAGACCGCAATAACTTCCACAAAGTGGCTGTACCGGTTGGTGCGTGGATTCCGGAGCACCGTCCGTCAAAATAGCCACCGGCTTGGCCGGTGGTGGAGTATTCCATGGTAATGCCAATCGGGAAGTTATTACGGTCCCATTCCTATGGCATTATATTTGAACTTCTTGAGAGCCGGTATTATTGTCAGCCGCATGGGCGTTGCCGCCAGTTTATAATCTCAGCCGTCAGAATAGTTTCGGCCCGGCGCTGTTGTGTTTCAATAGAAATGTCACGTCTCTGGCTGGTTAGGCTATACCGGTCGGATGGAAAAACTTTTAATGAATCGGCGTGAACGGCGGCGGCATGGCATACAAAGGCAAAACGTTGACTTGGCGAGCGGTGCCCAAGCGTCCCGCCCAGGCACCGGACAACACGCCGAAAGTTCAGCGTAAAAAGCCGCGCCGTCCGCGACCGAATCACCCGTGGCGGCGCGGCATGGAAAAAGGGGTTCCCGGCAGTTGAAGGCCGGGGCGACACTTCTATTGAAACAGTATACCCAAAGTTGACATTCCAGTCATTATGGGCGATTGTATGCACTAGGTATTTTTCCGTTTCTTTTAGGGCAGTGGAAGATGGTACGAATTATCGGCACTTTTCGGCGCTATCGGCGATTTTTGTTTTTTTCGTGCGTGCTGGCCGGCCTGTGGATGGTGGCCAATGCGGCGGGTGGGCAGGCGCACAATCTACTTCAAACGGTGGCCACGTTGCGCGGCGCTTCGTCCACGTTCACCCCGTTTGGCTTTTTATGGTCGCCGCACTTTTCAACCGTTGAGCGTATCGCTCTATTTGCTGTCATTGGTATTGCTATTTTGGCACTATTATACGCGGCATATTTGATGCAATTTGTCAGCCGGGCTGATCGTGGCACGCCCCGCATGCAGGATATAGCCAAAGCTATCCGCGAAGGCTCAAGGGCTTACTTAAGCCGGCAGCGCAAAACGCTGTTGCCGATTATCGGGATCATTGCCGTGCTGCTGCTGATAACCGCAAACTGGCATTCGCAACTCGGCGCGAGTTTGCCGATTGGCCGTGCTCTGGCATTTGTGTGTGGCGCTATGTTTTCACTGACGGTGGGAACCGTCGGCATGTTGCTGGCCACGCGCGGAAACCTAAGCGTGGCAGCCGCGGCGGCCAATGAGGGTTTTGGAAAAGCTCTGCGGTTGGGCTATCGCACCGGCACGGTCACCGGCATTCTCATTGACGGCCTGGGACTTCTGGGGGCCACGTTTATTTTCATGTATTACGGGGATCGCGCCCCGGATGTGCTGCTGGGCTTCGCCTTTGGCGGCACACTTATAGCCTTATTCATGCGTGTTGGCGGCGGCATTTATACCAAGGCCGCAGATGTCGGGGCGGATCTGGTTGGAAAAATTGAAAAAGACATTCCTGAAGATGACCCGCGCAATGCCGCAACCATTGCGGATAACGTTGGAGATAATGTCGGTGATTGTGCGGGGATGGCCGCTGATATTTTTGAAAGTTACGAAGTAACCCTTGTGGCGGCAATGATTCTGGGGTGGGCGAGTTTTGGCCATAAAGGCGTTCTGTTTCCCCTTCTGGCACAGGCGATTGGCGTGGTGTCGGATATCATTTCCACTTCCAGCGTCCGTGCGCCGGCCCAAGGCGGGGGGCGGCAGGCCATGCAGTGCTTAAACTTCGGTTTCCGCGTTGGCGCGATACTATGCACCATCGGCTTTTGTACTCTGGGATTTTTTTACCTGAGATTCAACGGTCCGGAACTTGCCGCCAGTCATGTCCTGACCGCCATTGAAACCCATACCCCCGGTTGGGCGTCCATGGGGGTTGCGGGATTGGATATGCGACCGGCGGTGGCGGCGATCGTCGGGTTGATTCTGGCGGTACTGCTGAACTTGAGCACGGAATATTTCACAGGCACGGATCACGGACCCGTGCGGGGACTGGTTCAGGCCTGTGCCACCGGCCACGCCACCAACATTATCCAGGGGCTGGCCACCGGACTGGAAAGCAGTGTCGTCGCGATTGTCATTATTGCAGGCAGCATCCTTGCCAGTGTGATGATCTTCTCGCACACCAATCCGATTTTTGTGGCTTATGGCGTGGCGATGTGCGGCATCGGCATGTTGAGCCTCACGGGCAATACCATCAGCATGGACGTGTTCGGGCCGGTTGCGGATAACGCCAATGGTATTGGTGAAATGGGTTATGACCGCCGGGAGTTGGGAGAGCAACGGTATCTCTCGGCGCGCGAAGTGTTGTCGGACCTGGATTCGACCGGCAACACCACGAAAGCCATCACCAAAGGCATCGCGATCGGCAGTGCGGTCATCGCGTCGGTGAGTTTGTTCGCTTCGTTTATCACGATAATCGGTTCCGGCGGCCGATCCGACCATGCCCATTTGAGTCAGGCGGTATACCGCGGCGTATCGGGCATCATGAATCTGTCCGATCCACTTCTGTTTATTGGACTGCTTATTGGTGGAGCGGTTCCATTTTTATTCAGTGCCATGACGATTCGGGCCGTGGGCCGGGCGGCATTTTTAATTGTCCAGACCTGCCGCGAGCAATTCCGTGATAAGGAAATCTGGGCGGGCACAAAAAAGCCGGATTATGGCAAGGTCGTGAATATTTGCACGCTCGAGGCGCAGAGGGAATTAATCGGGCCGGGGATGCTCGCTGTTTTAACGCCGGTGCTGGTGGGATTTTCCCTTGGTGCCATGGCTCTGGCCGGATTTCTAGCCGGGGCCATACTTTCCGGTCAGCTTTTGGCGGTGTTTATGGCCAACGCCGGCGGAGCGTGGGATAACGCGAAGAAAGTCGTGGAATGTGAACCGCGGGATGAGGAGAAACAGACCGGCAAAGGCTCGGAGCGGCATAAGGCCAGTGTAACCGGAGATACCGTTGGCGATCCGTTGAAGGACACCGCGGGGCCCGCAATCAACCCATTAATTAAAGTCATGAACATGGTATCCCTTCTGATCATTCCGCTGGTGCTACCGTTTGACCGTGGATTGGTTCATCAGATTACCACCACGGTGCCGGGATTTGCGGGCGTACGGATGTCCTATCAGACATGGATTCCATGGCTGGTTAGCGGCGTATGTGCTCTGGCACTGGCCTGGGCAATTTATCGATCCCGACATGAAGACTCTGCGCCGTGAAAGCATGGTGATTTCGCTTATACTTGGATTTGTATCCGCCGTTGCAGGGCTTTGTTTGATTGCCATTCTGCGGTTGGCGCATGGAGATAAAGATGAACCACGCCTTGGGTTCTCGAAGTACCGATGTGTTCATGCTTCTGGCTGCACTGGCCCTGGCGACCGCCGCCGGGTTTTGCCGGGCCGGTGAAACGCAGTATCTTGCCCAGGACACCTGGACTTTGGGGAATAATGTTGAAACATGGAACCAGGGATTTGTTGAAAATAAATCATGGGTAAGAAACGATTCCACGTCGGCGCAAATCAGCTTGTTGGATTTTTCCGGACGACTGCGGCTTGCCGATACCGGGCGGTACAGCCCGACGGTAGCTTACGTTTCAACTTATAACGAATGCGGCTATTAATGAGACATCTAATCCACATGATAGCCTCATAAATCAGCACTTTCTCGCATCTTTCACTTCTCATAATGTATCATCAGACGCCGTGTTGAGTATATATCGGCTTGGATACCAGCAGTGCGTTGTTGCCACGGCAGCTTAATGATCAATCCATGTCGTTGGGGATGCCGATTGGACAATTCGGCACATGGGGCGGTGGGTATTGCCTTTGGTGCTGGTTATGCCGGGAACAGTCCGTATAACGATCCCAGAAATCTGCAACCGGTGGCGCAAATTGCCAATGCGGCTTATGTCATGATAACTCTCCATGCGACATTTTAAGGAATACAACAGTGACCGATATGGTGCATGTTCGTATGTGCCTCATTGCCTGGTGCGTCAACGGCGCGGCGTGGCTCGCGGGCGGTACCGGCTCAAGCATTATAGAGCGTCCAAAGCGGGTTACGCGGTCATCCAATACTATGTCTGATGACCGTGATTGCGTGGATGCCTGAGGTTCAAAGATGGCCGTCGTGGCTACTGTTGTGTTTCAATAGAAATGTCACGTCTCTGGCTGGTTAGGCTATACCGGTCGGATGGAAAAACTTTTAATGAATCGGCGTGAACGGCGGCGGCATGGCATACAAAGGCAAAACGTTGACTTGGCGAGCGGTGCCCAAGCGTCCCGCCCAGGCACCGGACAACACGCCGAAAGTTCAGCGTAAAAAGCCGCGCCGTCCGCGACCGAATCACCCGTGGCGGCGCGGCATGGAAAAAGGGGTTCCCGGCGGCTGAAGGACGGGGCGACATTTCAATACTGTCCGGAAAAATGCTAACAGGAAACCCATACGTTCTTAACACAATCTTAAAGTTGCGCATTGGCGCGAAATCTGGTTTACTGTGCCGCATGAGTCGACGGGATTCCCAATATGACTTGCT
>JAMDCX010000005.1 GCA_023489375.1 Planctomycetota bacterium | reverse complement strand
GCTGCCGGTGGTGCTTTTTGGCCCCCTGGCTCTGGTCATGCTGGATATGGTCAAGACCTGAGGCCCGAAGGCTGCCGGCGGCGTGGCAATTTTTCCGGGCCTCATGGCCGTGCAGGAACTCGTCACATAGCCGCCGGCTTTGCCGGCGGTGGAACGTACCATAAAAGTACCCCGCTGCGCCGGAACCAAACGGCGTGATTTGCCCCCGATTTAGGGTTATTACGGCCACACCCGGAAAAATTGCCACGCCCGCTGCCGGTACACCGGTGTCTTACGGTTGCATGCGGAACATTTTCAGATTACTGTTTGTCGCCTGGTAAGTTTGATCCTGCGGAGTCGATATTATGGATATACATATTGCGGTGTTGCCCGGAGATGGTATTGGCGTGGAAGTTGTTGACGCTGCCATGCGCGTACTGTATGCCGTTGGCGATAAATTCAAGCATGTTATTCATGCGGAATTCGCCGATGTCGGCTGGGCGGCCATTGACAAGCACGGCACAGCCTTGCCGGCCTCTACGCGTGAGATTTGTCGACGCAATCAGGCTATTTTATTCGGGGCCGTGGGACTTCCGGAACGGGATAAAACCCTGCCGCAAAAAGATCGACCGGAACGCGTGGCCCTGCTGGAATTGCGCAAAGGACTGTTCGCCAATTTACGACACATCCTTTTGCCGCCTGGTTTAGCCGGGCGTTGCCCATTGAAAATGGAGCTTATCAAAAGCGGCATTGACATTATGATAATCCGTGAGCTTACCGGAGGACTATATTATGGCCAGCCGCAGAGAATCAGCGGCACCGCTCCGCATCGCCAGGCTGTAGACACTTTGCCATACAGCGAACCGGAAATTAACCGGATTCTGAAAATCGGGTTTGAAACCGCCCGCCGACGGCGCCGGCGGTTAACCAGTGTGGACAAAGCCAACATTTTAGCCACCAGCCAGTTATGGCGTGAGTTGGCCACCGCCATGGGCCGGCAATATCCGGATATTCAATTGGAACATATCTATGTGGATAATGCGTCGATGCAACTGTTACGCCGGCCCTCGGATTTTGATGTCATGGTTATGGAAAACACCTTCGGGGATATTTTAAGCGATGAAGCCTCAATGCTCGCCGGTTCCATCGGACTGGTACCATCGGCTTCACTGGGCGAACCTGATGGCAGCGGGAAATCGGCGGTGCCGTTTTATGAACCCATTCATGGCAGCGCCCCGGATATTGCCGGTCAAAATAAGGCCAATCCGGTGGCCACTATTCTTACCGTGGCTATGATGCTTAACTATACCTTCGGCTTAAGCCAGGAAGCTTCCGCCATTGAAAAAGCAGCGTTTAAGGTCCTTAACGCCGGGAAGACACTTACCGGAGATTTAGGCGGTCAGGCAACATGCAGTGAAGTAACCGCGGCCATCATAGCGGCATTGTAAGTCGGCGACTTGTGCCGTCGTGTCGTTATGGTGCAATTATTTTGTTTAATCATTATTCCTTTCCGGCGCCGGCTCGCATTTTCCTCGTCTCTTGTCCTAAATGCTAAATGCTAAGTACTAAATGCTAAATAATACCCATTGCTCATTACTCGTTGTTAATTTTTCACGGTTATGGCAGCTCCGGAGTACCTCCAAGCTGGGGGCACCCCTTGTGGTGCAGGCTTCCAGCCTGCCCAGTAGACCCTTCGTGAATGGATACAAAACTGGATGCATACGTTCATCGGATCGCCCCATGACTACCCGGCCAAACTGGAATAACGCGGTATTGCGGCGTGAATATCGGTGCGGCACTTGAAGAATTGAACCAGCAGGGCATGGCGGCGCCCGTACCATTAAAGGATTTCGACGGCGTGGCAATTTTTCCGGGCCTCATGGCCGTGCGGGAACTCGGCACATAGCCGCCGGCTTTGCCGGCGGTGGAACGTACCATAAAAGTACCCCGCTGCGCCGGAACCAAACGGCGCGATTTGCCCCCGATTTGGCGTTATTACGGCCACACCCGGAAAAATTGCCGCACCCGATTTCGACCTGGGAGTTTAAGCGTATTGCTAATAATTCCTGCCAGCGGTATTATGTAAGGTCTATAGGGCAGGTACCTGGAAGGCCTGTCGAATTGCTATGTCGGGCCGGTAACGGCTGTAACGGAGACACACACAATGACCACTGTAACCATAGCCGTGCCGGCGGTTAAATCCTCCGGTCCGCGCGATATCAACAAGGCTAAAACTCTTTATGAACAGGCCATGAAACTGGTGCATGCGGGGAAAATTCCGGCGGCGGCGGAAAAACTGGAAGCGGCTTATGAAGCCGATCCGGAAAATGAGGATGTGGCTTTCAAATTGGCGTATTATGCGGATCTGCTGGGGGATGATGAACTGGCTCTGACTATTTATGAAACCATGGCCCAACACCAGCCCACACGCGAAGGGGTGTTGCTGAATTTGTCCGTTATCTATGAGGATAATGGCTATTATGATGAGGCTGAGGAGTGTCTGCATCGGCTGCTGTCGGAAAAGCCCAACAACCCCCATGCGAAGATGTATTATGAACATGTTGACAGCTCCATGTATATGGATGTTCCGGACGACATGGATCGGCGCATTCTTCCGCGTAACTTGCTGCTGGAATTGCCCATTACCGATTTTGAACTTTCCGTTCGGGCCCGCAACTGTCTCAAGAAAGTGAATATTCGCACTCTGGGCGATCTGGTGCGTACTACGGAAGCCGAACTTGTCAGTTACAAGAATTTTGGCGAAAACAGTCTCAATGAAATTCGCGAAATGCTTACCAAAAAGGGCCTGCGGCTGGGACAGGCGGCGGAAGAGGCCCGGCAGCAGCGGCGGGCGGAAATTATCAGGCTCTTGATCGCTAAAGTTCCGGAAGCCGTTCTTAATAAACCAATATCGGAATTAAATTTTTCCGTGCGCTCTACCAAGGCCTTGGGAAAACTGGGCATACAAACGGTGGCGGATCTGGCCTGCCGGACCGAAGCGGAACTCATGGCCGTTGATAATTTCGGCCAGACCAGTCTGGATGAAATCAACCAGAAGCTCAAAGAACTTAATCTTACGCTGCGGAGCGTCGAATAACATAGGCTCCAACAACTAGAGGTCATGGATGATCCGTCCTGTGTGCGTACGCCGTTGGCCGGCGATTGTTTTTTTTACTGCCGCCCTTGCTGGTAGCGCGTTGTTTTTATCCGGCTGTCAGCCTGTACAATCCAGGTTGTCCCTCCGTCGTATTCCACCGCCGCCGCGTGTCAATTCCATATCATCACCACCTTTTTCCGCACCCACCGTCAGTCTCGGTCCGCCGGCGTTTCCCGCCGTGCCGAAGATTCTGCCCAAACCCAAAATACTCGGTGCGGTTTACCCCGGCATTATTCCTTTACCGTCCTGGATGCCCGAACCCTGGATACGTGTGCGTATTACCCAGGAGTCTTCTACGCCGCCGTATATCAATCCCCGGCTCTATCGTGGAAATATCCGTATTGTGCATTTGCCGGATGGACGGTATGCTGCCATTAACACTCTGCCCATTGAGAGTTATCTGGCCGGAGTGCTGTCACGCGAGTTATATCGTAACTGGTTGCCGGCAACCTACCGTGCGCAGGCGATCGCCGCACGCACGTATGCTCTGTATCAAATTGAAACCTATGGTCGTACACATGCCTGGGATGTCACCGGCGGCCAGAATTCACAGGTGTACGGTGGTAAAGGCGCAGAAACGCCACGCGCCTGGAATGCGGTGCGGGCTACCAATGGCGAGATTATGGAAACGCGTGATCGTCAGGAGCAGGGAGCGTTCTGTGCTTTTTATTCCGCCTGCAATGGTGGTGCTTCACAGAGCGCTGCGGAAGCCTGGGGGGATCCGTCCGTGCCGCCTCTGGTTAACCGCGTGTTTGGCACGCTGGATGCCAATTGTCCGGAATTTACCTGGCCCACTATGACCCTGAGTCTGCAACAGGTATCACAGGCGGTAAACTGGTGGGGACAAAAAAATGCTATTCCTTACCTGGCGCAACTCGGCCCGATTGTTTCAGTGCGTATTACACAACGCAACCCGATTACCCGCCGCCCTATGATTATTACACTCTGGGATGCGGCGGGGCATATTGGAAAAATGCGCGCGGAGGAATTTCGTCTGGCCCTGGCCCTGGATCCCATGCGCACTGTGCCGGCTCCACCCAGCAGTTTCTTTGCTATTCGTCCCGACGGCCATGATATCCAGCTGGTCAACGGGCACGGTTTCGGCCATGGCATTGGTCTGTCCCAATGGGGGGCCGAGGCTTTAGCTCAACGCGGCTGGCGGGGAGAGGCTATTTTGCATCTTTATTATCCTCATTCCTGGATTCATAAGGAATGGTAGAGTCGCAAGTCTGGATCACGCCGTTATGGCCATGCGGTGGTCGACGCCCGATTATGTATAATCCTTCACCATGTGAACGGTTATTTTTATGAGAATGGCCCCATAAATAGTTACGAGTTTTCAGACCCAGCTGATGCGTGACTGCGGATGAATTTTAGCATTTCGCGTTTAGACGCGTCGGTCATAAACAAGTTTTCGGGTATGGCCATATTTTTTAGCAAAAGCCACACTGCCGCTGCTTGTTTGCACATTGGAGAAGTATCCTGGGATCGCGGGCTTCTCGCCCGCCGTCGTCGTCCCAAGGGGTTGTTTGCTTAGCAGTACCAATGGATGTTCAGGAAATAGATATTCATTTGTATGCCGCAATTTCTGACCGCACCCCATAAACAAAGTTTTCAGATGGCTATTTGACGCCGTCGCCTTTCTTTGCGACACTTTCAATATGAATAATGCATCGTCCATCACCACGTCCGGGATATTACCAGATTTGTCCGTGCAGATTGGTAATATGCACCTGGCCAATCCCATGATGACGGCTTCTGGAACCTGCGGCTATGCGGACGAATATTCAGATTTTGCTGATTTGTCGAAACTTGGAGCCTTTGTCACCAAGTCCATCAGCAAGTGGCCGCGCCCAGGTAATGAAAGCTGTCGCGTCATTGAAACCCGGGGTGGAATGCTCAATGCCATCGGACTGGCCAATATTGGTCTGGAACGTTTTATAAAAGAAAAAATCCCAATTTTGCAGCGCATGGGCATACCCGTGATTGTCAATGTTCCCGGCTGGTGTGTGGAAGATTATGCCGATGTGGCAGAGCGTCTGGATCAGGAACTGCCTGTGGTGCAGGGTATTGAACTCAATGTCAGCTGTCCGAATGTAAAAAACGGTTTAAGTTTTGGTACCGATCCCATACGCCTGGGGGAATTGGTAACCATGGTGCGCCGGCGCGTCCGGCGCGCCACGCTGATTGTTAAGCTTTCTCCCAATGTCGCCGATATAGCGCTGACGGCACGCGCGGCCGTGGAGGCTGGGGCAGATTGCCTTTCCCTGGTGAATACTTTCACGGCGATGGTTATTGATATTGAAAAAGGCCGGCCCATGTTGGCTAACGCCACCGGCGGATTAAGCGGGCCGGCGATTAAACCTATTGCGGTGTATATGGTGCATCGGGTGTACACCCAGGTGGCCAAAGCGCACCACATCCCGATCATCGGCATGGGTGGAATTCAGAGCTGGCGGGATGCGGTGGAATTTGTTCTCGCCGGCGCCACTGGTCTGGCGGTGGGAACCGCACTTTTTATCGATCCGGCAATTCCTGATAAAATCTGCGACGGCCTGCGGGAATATCTGCAACGGAAGGGCCACTGGAGCCTGCGTGAGCTGATTGGTACGTTGCAGATAGATTAAATTTTATTTTTTCATCGTTTTTAAAACCTGGACATAGGTCAAACGTAAATCGGTCAAGGCTGCCTGCAGTGATCGCTGTTCCGAATCGGTAAGATGGCCTCTGGTTTTATCTTCCAGAACCGCCAGCGAATCAATAAAAAATCGCGCCAACCCGATGTTGATCTTTTTCTGGCCGTCGGGTTGGGGAATCTTTCCCATGGCCAACAGCGCCTGGGCCGCATACTGTTCGACAATCAAATCAAAACTTGCGGGTATGGGCGGCGCGTAAGCCTCCGGAATCGGGTCTTTATCAGTCATTCCCGACGCGACGCCATCACCGACTTGTTCCGCCAGTTTTTCCTTTTCGACCTGGGCCTGAGTTTTCCAATCAGCATCAACATGTAATTCCGGATGAACTTTATTGGTTTCGTTTATATCCATGCGTTTATTCCATTCTTAAAACTTCTGACCACTTCATGCCAGCCCAACCGCCAAGGGAGACCTCACGGACCGTAACAGCCCACACCCCGGTCAGTCCGGCGGATTCCGGTAAACAACAGTCATTATTTATACTCTTATTCTGGTTTTATGAAAACCTCAATACCACCGACACATAAGTACCGTGGCCAGTTACCTGGGCTTATACATCGTGGTCTGATGATGTACTGATGCCGATTCGTCACGACCAACCTTCCACGCTCACACCATGGAATGTCATTCCTCAATATTAAAGCGATAGCCAATGCCGGTTTCCGTGTGAATATATTTCGGCTGCGACTGGTCCGGCTCCAGCTTTCTGCGTAACTGATTCACGCACACCCGCACATAGTGGGTTTCAAATCCATATCCGGTTCCCCAGGTTTCTTTCAGCAATTGTCTATGGGTCAGAACCTTACCGGCATTCCGCAGAAGTACCAGAAGCAGTCGGTATTCGTGCGGGGTCAAATGCACATTTTTCCCGGCGACGGTTACCGTGCGTGTATCAAGATTCATGTTGATATCTCCCACCTCCAGCACACCGCGATCAGGTCGATGAATATCGGCGGACCGGCGTAGTGCCACTCGCAACCGCGCCAGCAGTTCTCCCACACCAAACGGTTTTGTGAGGTAATCATCGGCTCCGGCATCCAAGGCGTCGATTTTTTCCCGCTCCTGACCACGTGCCGACACAACGATAACCGGCAGTTGCGAAAGTTGCCGAATGTCTTTAATTAATGCCAATCCATCGCGATCTGGAAGGCCCAGATCGAGAATAATCGCATCGGGTGAATCCTGGCCGAATAAACGAAGGCCCTCTGCCGCCGTGGTCGCTTCCAGTACGCGGTAATTCTGCCCTTCCAGGGTAAGGTGCAGGAACCGCCGAATCGGAGGATCATCTTCAATTACCAGAATTAACGCCCCGGAAGTCGCCATCATGGTTATCACACCAGCGGGCCGCCGATTCGTCAACCACGGGAGCCGGAGATGATGTAACCGTTTACGGGTGGATAAAGCGAAAGCTAAAATACAAGTGATTCGGAGGAACGCAGAAGTAACTACCCCCAATAATTTATAACCTGCAACCTATAATCTGCAACTTGCAACCTCCGTTCTTCGTTGTTCATTGAGTTGCTGTGTCGTTGGGGTGAAATTGTATTGTTTAGTCATTATTCCTTTCCGGCGGGATAACCCCGCCGGCGCGCATTTTCCTCGTCTCTTGTCCTAAATACTAAATACTACTCATTATTCATGGTTTATTATTCACGGTTATGGTCCTGTGAATGGTTACGATCCCAATTGGGGGCTGCCGGACTGCAACCTGAAAAAGACCCTTGAAATGAATCACGCTTGATGGTGTTCCCATACCAGGGCGGCACCTTGCAGCACCAGATCGGGAATAAAGGAATCCACCAGGCCACTGTCGCCAAAAAGGCGCATGGCATCACCGCCAGTGGCCACGACGTGTGGCCAGTGGCCCAATTTTTCAGCGTAGCGCTCCAGCAGATACCGTGCAGAACCCCGCAGGGCTGCGTAAGCTCCCAGGTTTAACGCCTCCATGGTATTGCGGCCGAAAGGTTCGGTTGGTTCTTCCAGATTGGCCAGGGGAAGCTGCGCGGTACCGGTATGCAGGGCTTTGGCCGTCATCGCCAATCCCGGAGCGATGGCCCCGCCCAGAAAAACACCATCGGCGTCAATACCATCGACCACCAATGCGGTACCGGCATTGATGATCGCACAGGCCTGCTCGGTGTTGACATACGCAGCCAAGGCGCTTAACAGGCGATCCACACCAATGGAGGTTTCATCGGTAAGGTGGGTTTGCAGAGGAATTTTCAGATCCGTGCCGATAATTTTGGGGGCCATGCCACAATGAAGATTAACGAGTTCTGTAACACGCATGGTCCATTCCGGCGCCACACTGGCCAGCACGATATCGGCAGGTCTCTGGCCGCCGGCCATCACTCCGGCACATTGTTTTTGCAAGTGCGCCAGCATTTCCGACTGTATCTCGGCATGATTGAACCGCATGGCAGGGTCGGCACTTTTCCCGTTTGTATATAGCCCCACACCTACACGGGTATTTCCAATATCAATGGCAATTACACTCACAATTAAACTCCATGATTTCAGGACAATTTCTTTTTACTACGCTTTGGGGTATGGTCCGCTTTGGTTCGCCGGTAGTATGTTCCCTTCCGAACATCGTCCGATTTGATAGCTTGTACTTCTTCGGCCAATTGCGCGTCCGCCGATACCGGGGCAGATTCCCGTTGGGAATAAAGGTGGCGGGCGATCATGGGTGGCCGAGAGTCTTCCAGCGGATCGCACGACGGAGCAGCCGCAATAAGCTGCCAAATATCCTCCAGCAGTGGCCGCAAACCCGTGCCGGTAGCGGCGCTGATCGCCAGTATTTGTTTTCCCGGTAATTGACTGCGTAAATCCGCCAAGGCTTCTGAAGCGCCTGTAAGATCCATTTTGTTGGCCACCAGAATTTCCGGTTTGGCTGCCAGTTTGGGGCTATAGGCGAAAAGTTCCTCCCGGATGGCGTGATAGGAATCCAGGGGAGCTGTTTGATCCATCGGGACCATATCCAATAAGTGCACCAATACCCGCGTGCGCTCAATGTGCCGGAGAAAATCCAACCCTAACCCTGCCCCATCAGAAGCGCCGGCAATAAGGCCGGGAATGTCGGCCAATACCAGGCGACGTTCTGCATCCAGTTCGGCGATACCCAGCTGGGGGGTTAGCGTGGTAAACGGATAATCCGCAATTTTGGGCCGGGCTGCAGATAACCGTGACAGCAAAGTGGACTTGCCCGCGTTGGGCTTGCCAATCAGCCCCACATCCGCAATAAGCTTGAGCTGCAACTTTAATTTACGGTTGGCACCGGTTTCGCCCGGCTCGGCGAAATCCGGAGCTTGCCGAACGGAAGAAGTAAAATGCCAATTCCCCCGTCCGCCCCGTCCACCTTTGGCCACCAGCACACGCTTTCCTGCCGGCACCAGGTCAACCAGCAGTAACCCGGTGTCTGCGTCATAGACCATGGTGCCCGGCGGCAGGCGAATGAGCAGGTCCAGCCCATCTTTGCCGGCTTTTTTCTTCCCCATGCCATGTTCGCCATTGCCGGCGCGCCAATGATGCCGTCCCACCATATCCAACAACGTTTCGACGCCTTCGGAGGCCTGCAGATAAACACTGCCGCCGTCACCGCCATCGCCGCCATCCGGACCGCCTAATGGAACATATTTCTCCCGGCGCATAGATACGCAGCCGTTGCCACCCCGTCCCGCCATAACCTCAATTTCCGCTTCATCTATAAACATCCAACCACCAACCCAGCAGCCACCGAGACCTGTCTACAGGTCAAAATCGTACACTAAGCAACAAAAAGCGTGAGTCGGAAGCCATTACAGCTAGTCTACCGACATCGCACCAATCTTGCCCGTATTCTACCGTATTTTTTGTTTCATTGGACAAATTTCAATCAATGACGAAAATTGCCGATACTATCCGGTGAGTTGGTAGTTCTGGTGAAGTGTTTTGCCAACAAAATTGGAGCCTGCATGAAAATTTCGGTTATCGGATGTGGTTATGTCGGTCTGGTCAGTGGTACTTGTCTGGCCGCGCTAGGGCATAAAATCATCGGCGTGGATGTGGATGCCAAGCGTGTCACAGCGTTAACCCAGGGCCAGGTTCCCATTTATGAACCCGGTTTGTCCGAGTTGATTTTAGCTCAGGCTGCCGCGGGACGATTGCGTTTCACTACCGACATTGCGGAGGCGATCCAGGAATCGCAGAGCATATTTATTGCCGTCGGAACGCCGCCGTCACGGAAAGGTGGAGCGGATTTAAGTATGTTGTTCGCCGCAGTGGATGATGTGCTCAAATACGCCAATGGCCCCAAAACCCTGGTGATCAAAAGTACAGTACCCCCCGGTACAGGTGAAATAGTAGCGCAGCGGGTGGCCAGCGGCCCGCACCGTATTGAAGTGGTCAATAATCCGGAATTTTTACGCGAAGGCACCGCCATCCAGGATTTCATGCAGCCTGATCGCATTGTTTTTGGCGCCAATTCCAACGGCGGAATGGAAGTGCTGCGGGAAATTTACCAGCCGTTGATTGATCGTGGATATGCCATCTTTTCCATGAGCCGGCAGAGTGCGGAACTCACTAAATTCGCATCCAACGCCATGTTGGCAATGCGCATCAGCTTTATAAATGAGCTTTCCCAACTGGCCCTGGCGATCGGCGCGGATATCGAAAGTGTTCGCGTGGGCATTGGCACTGATAAACGCATCGGACCATCTTTTTTAAAGGCGGGCGTGGGTTATGGAGGATCGTGTTTCCCCAAAGATGTCGCCGCACTGGTGCATCAGATGCGGGAATTCGGCTTGGAACCCCATCTGTTAAGTGGGGTTGAGAAAGCCAATGCCGGGCAAAAGCGGGCCTATGCCACCCGGCTGATAAAAGCCCTTTCCGACATCAAGGATCCACAGGTTGCAATATGGGGTCTGGCCTTCAAAGCGGATACGGATGATATGCGTGAGGCCCCCAGCATTGAGATCGTTCATGCTCTACTGGCCGCTGGAATCAAGGTTCGAGTCTATGATCCACAGGCCATGGAAAACGCCAGACGCATACTGGACAAACACGTTATCTGGGCCGACGGCGTGGATGAATGTACCCGTGGTGCTGATGCGGTCGCCCTGATCACGGACTGGTCCATTTTTATCACCCAGGATTGGGGGCATATTGCGTCCTTGATGCGCGGTCGCCATGTTTTCGATGGTCGCAACTGTCTGAGCAGTTCTAAAGTTCTGGCCGCCGGTTTGATCTATCGCGCTATCGGCCGACCGGAATTAATGCCCGGCGCCGGCAAACCCGGTTCCATGGGGATGATATCCGCAGGTTAAACAAGCTGGCGACCGTGCAAAGTCCCTGGGCAATTATGGATGCGAATATTTTCAAATTCCGCTTGGACCGCGCACGCGGCGAGTCTTCCATACAGGAGAATGGACTTTGATTATTACCATTGACGGCCCGGCGGGTTCGGGGAAATCCGCAGCGGCGGAACTGCTGGCGCAGAGCCTAAAAATACGACACCTGGATACCGGGGCGATGTATCGGGCGGTAACGTTACAAGCCTACAATATGGGGCTATTTGACACACCATACAGGGATGCGGAACTCGGAACCATTGCCGTGAACATGAAGCTCACTTTTGATTGGAACACACAACCGGCTAAAATTTTGCTGGCGGGACAGGATGTTTCCAATGCGCTTCGCCGGCCTGAAATCACAGAGATGGTACATTGGGCCGCGGATAATACCGCAGTGCGGGCGGAACTGGTGCGGCGGCAGCGGAGTATTGCCGCCGCGTTCGGAGACCTGGTAACGGAAGGGCGGGATCAGGGAACGCTGGTATTTCCGGATGCGGATTATAAATTTTATCTTGATGCGGATATCCAGGAACGAGTCCGGCGACGTCGGGCGGAATTGGACCGCAAAGGCCTGTTGGTTGAGGCCTCAAAACTGCTGTCGGACATGATAGAGCGTGATCAGCGGGACCGCGAAAGGCCCGTAGGAACGCTGAAACTCCCACCGGATGCTATCGTATTGGATACCACTACCATGACGCTACCGGAAGTGGTTGCGACGCTGGTGAAAATCATAGGAAATAATACCCATGGATGATTCCGAAACAGCACCATCTGGCGGCACAAACGCGTGTGGCGATGCGGACGCAAAGACCGCAGCGGCAACATCACTATCCAAATCAGCGCCGCCATCTGTTCCGCCCCGCATACCCTACGTTTATCGCGGTGAAGGCAGCGGCTGGCTGCAGATATTTTATTGGACGGTAGGGAAAGTATTTGTGCAGTTTTTCTCGGTGCTGTGTTTTCATATTCGCGTCTCCGGACGGGAAAACATCCCCTCCACCGGGGCGGCGTTGCTGGTATCCAACCATCAGAGCATGTTGGACCCCTGGATGATTGGCATAGGAATGAAGCGGCAAATTCATTTTATGGCTCGAGAATCCCTGTTCAAAGGCGGCCTGGGACAATACATCATTGAAACCACCAACGCGTTTCCCGTGCGCCGGGGTCGGGCAGATTCCGTGGCGGTGCGCGAGGCCATCAATCGCCTCAATCGCGGTTTTCTGGTGAATCTGTTTCCGGAAGCCACACGCACCACGGACGGCACCATCGGCGCTATCGCCGCCGGTGTCGCCATTATCGTGCATCGCGCCAAGGTGCCGGTTATACCGATAGTACTGGACGGTGCGTTTGAGGCGTGGCCGCGGGATCGGAAGTTTTTCCGCTACTCCAGCATTCGTCTGCATTACGGTCAACCAATCCCGTACCACGAATTAGAGAATTTATCCGCCGACGAAATTTCCGTGCGTATCCGGCGGGAGATGATCGCTTTGCAGAAGAAACTTAAATCCGTTCATGCGGCGGCCTCAGAAGCCCGGTTGGCCGACGATCTGCAGGCTGGCAAGAAACGTCTGGTGGTATCACGCGAGTTTTCGGCGTAAAAACGCTTAGAGATGGTGACGGAACAGAAAATCTAATCCCACCACCATCAGGTCATAACCCGCGTGCGTGGCGACATCGATGCCAAAGCCGCGGAAAATAAAGATCCCGGCGAAATAAATTCCAGCCATGGTTCGGATGATAAAAGCGCCCCAGGTTGGTTGCTCATTACCCAGAAAATGATACAGTGAAAAAAGTACCGCCGACGCGATAATAATCACCGGAATAGCTTTACCCACGGACAGGCCGAACAAATCCACCAGGATCATATTCAACACGGTAATTAACACCAGACGAAAGAGCAGCTCCTCATAAATACCGGCTCCCAGTGATAATACCACCTGGGTCTGCCAGGAAAGCCGCTGCATGACATGGGTTACACCATGGGTAAGAGCCTGCATGGCCAGGCCATGGTCCACGGCCAAAAATAAAATCACCAGGGCCACAGCCCACAAAAAACTTTCCGCACCCATGGCCACATAAAGGCCCGGCTCGAATTTCAAAGGATCCTTGCGGGCCAGATGCCAGCCCAGCATAATGGCCACCACCGCCATGGGCGGCAGATAACTGCCCACCGCTCCAAACAACGAGAAAAAATTGAGCATCAGTTCAAACGCGATGATATTATGCGTTGGCCCATGGACCGGACTCCAGGGATGCAGTACCGCCCCGATCTGATAGATGATCAATAACGGCGCCATAAAAATCAGACACTGTAAAGGGCGGTGGCTGCGGTCGAAGTATCCTTCACCGGTGCCAAATCGCAGCCACTGGGGTTCCTTTCTGGTTTTGCTCATAGTCAACGCCTTCGACTAAACTCGGCGAATCATATACGCCGACGGTAGTTCATGGCAATAAAGAAGTTTCTCTATATTGGCTGACCGTTCCGCCAGTAGGATATGCGCACACTTCGCTGGATGGTATCCGCCGGAGATCAGCAGCGCAGAGGGCCGCTGTCGCCAGCTCCAAGATTACGGTAAATTTCCAGCGTCACTTCGGAATTGTTCAAGGTATAAAAATGAATACCCCGCACCTGATGATCCAACAACCCGCGGCATTGCTCGGTGGCCCACAGCACGCCCACACGACGAATGGCGTCCGCATCACCGTGACAACGATTGATGGAACGGATCAGCCTGGCGGGATAATGCGATCCCAGCGCCGTTTCCGCCATGCGTTGCATGGATTTCAAGCTGGTAATGGGCATAATTCCGGCAAGGATCGGAATGTGAATACCGGCCAGTTCGCAGCGTTCCCGAAAATCAAAGAAATCATGATTATCAAAAAATAACTGTGTGACCATATAATCCGCGCCGGCATCGACCTTGGCTTTGAGATAATCCATTTCCCGCAGCCGATTAGGGGTGGCGGGATGACCTTCGGGAAAACCCGCCACGCCAATGCCGATGCCGCGGCCATCGTGGTGCGTGCCGCCTCGATTAAAGGCTTTGATAAAGGTCACCAGATCCGCGGCATGTTGAAAATCATCCGCCGTGCGGTCATAACCCGCCGCATCCCGCGGAACATCGCCGCCCAGAGCCAGGATATTACTTACCCC
Organism: Planctomycetota bacterium; assembly: GCA_023489375.1. GTDB lineage: Bacteria > Planctomycetota > Phycisphaerae > WQYP01 > WQYP01 > JAMDCX01. The sequence goes on along the minus strand of JAMDCX010000005.1, from coordinate 1,368 downwards.
GGCGGCGGCGTACCGGTCGAGGATGGCGGTAATATCTGCACGGGAGTGGCACACGCACGTCAGATGCGGTACGGGGTCCAGGGAAGTTTCTTCTTTAATGCGCAGCACCAGAGCGTGGGTACGGTCGCGCGTGGAACCGCCGGCCCCATAGGTAACGGATACAAAAGAGGGTTTAAGGGATTCCAGACGACGGATGTGTTCAAAAAGCGCGTCAAAACCGGCCGCACTTGGAGGCGGAAAGAATTCAAAGGAGAAGGTGGTTTTATCACGGGCCAGAATATCAGCAATGTGCATTCGTATTCATCCTTTCATCCGGATAGACGAATAATAGCATCCCACCCACACTCATGCAAGGTCCAAAGCCATAAGCCCTGTTGTCGGCGGCTATTCGCGGGACATCTGATCCATATTATGGTTCATATATCCATACTTTCCCATATCCTTGACTTCGCATAATATAACATCACAAACTGTGTGGTGTATATCCGCTGAGTCGGCCAAGTATCCGCTACTCTAAGCCAGCCAACCATAGTATAGTATGTCTTATGTTATTATTAAAAAAACATCTGGTAGAATTGGTCCGGTCCGGGAAGAAACGTCAGACGATTCGCTATTGGACACGGCCGATTGTGTCACCGGGGCAGATCAGCTTCACTCCCGGATTGGGCAAAATGAAAATTTTGTCAGTGGAAGAACTGACGGGTTATCAGGAATTGACACTGGATGATGCGTTAGCCGACGGGTTCTCTTCGTTGCCGGAATTACTGGCGGAACTGAAGCGTAATTATCCGCAAATACCGCCGGGTAAGCGACTTTATCGTGTGGTATTCCAATGGCCGGTGAGTTTAACTTCAACCCCAACGCCAGCTGTGGTTCGCACAAAAGCAGCAGAATTACAGAAGGTTGGCCAAGCCCCAATAAACCAAGATGTTTCTAAAAAATCCGCATTACCAGCCCTCCGCGGCGAATCCGATAGTGACCAAGGATTAACGGGAAGCGAATCTACCGCTAAGTTTGAACCTGATTATGGCGAGGGAAAATGTGAGCATGGTGGTATGCACCGGTGGCAGAAGGAACAATTGCGGGACTGGATTATGGCGAAGAGTCCCCACCACAGCTGATACGAAATGGTAACCATTCAGGGCATAATAACAAATTCTCCCACGGTTCGAAGTGATAATAATGAATAATGACTAATGAATAATGAGTAGAACGCAGATTTATATGTTAATACTACAACGCTAGGTTTTACATAACTATTTGCTTGGCAATGAGTTACGCCATGGCACCTTTTCAATAGGGGAACTGCATAACGGCTCTGTGTCTGGTTGTAGAAACGCCAGCCACTATTGGCTTTCAGCGTTGCTA
>JAMDCX010000104.1 GCA_023489375.1 Planctomycetota bacterium | reverse complement strand
CACACCCGGAAAAATTGCCACGCCCTCGCGGTTTTGACATAGCCCAAAGGGTGGGAATCCCTTGTGGTGCAGGTTTCCAGTCTGTCCGATCATCACTTCGTGAACGGTTACAAAAAAAGTAACCGTATACAGCCCGGCCAACAACATCATCCGCAGTTAGCCAAATTGTGAATCACTATTGAACCGCAAAAGGGCCAGTGCATGATTAACATCGTGTTTTCCCTTTGCCCTCCCAGCCAACCCGCCGCGGGTTTCCACCGCACGATTGTATCACCCCGGCGGAATTGTTTTTGCACAGGCCCAAAGCCAAGAACGCCAAGAACGTTGTTCATTAATATTTACCACGGTAGAAGCAAAGGCTCTTAGAGGTTTAGCACTGTGGTTATGAATTCGCCTGTGATCTCCGTTACTTCTGGTGTGAATTTTCATAATACCGTTGTGTCGTCGAGGTGAAAATGTTTTGTTTATATTCATTATTCATTTCCGGCGGGATAAACCCGCCGGCTCGCCGCCCCCGTCTCTCTCCTAACTTCTACATTCTACACATTACTTATTGTTCACATGTATTTTGAATTTTGCTTTCTTAACCGGTGAACGGTTACTTTTCTTTTTTGCGCTTATTAGTCTACGAACGGTTACTTTTTCACAACGTGCCAGGCGCCGTTACAAAAAATCAAAGGGATTTTTTATTGGGCTTTCCAGTCGGGCGAGAAGTTTTTCGCCTATGGTCAGGAGTGTTTGCAGCGTATCAGCCGGCCTGGAATTGCCGGTACCGGAGACCGCGCCGGCGCGGCCATCGGTACCGGCCAAAGCCCAGGGATCAACGATTGCGGCAGCGGTGGGACCGATGGACTGGCGATGCGTTTCCCGGCTGGTGCGCAACAGTTCTTCCGCGTGGCGCTGCAATAGTTCCAGAATTTCCGCCGGCACTTCAGATATACTGTGCACATCCTGTGGAGCCAATCCATGCGAACGGGCATGTTTATCAACATCGCAGGCATGGAATGGATCGTTAATATGTTGGTGCCGGGTCATGACTGTATCCAGGTTTTGCTGTATGTGCCGACGGACGAAACTTCCGCGGTAAAAATACTGATTTGCCCGACGCGCAAACGGAGGCGCAGGCGGGTGATATTAAACGTGCCGGTTATGACGCAACCATCGGCTGCGGTAAAACTTATCGGCACGCCGGCGTGATAGGCCGCAAGGCCCGGATCGCTTTCGGTCAGCCAGCCTACCATCACGCCGTGCAATCTCTGGCCGGTAAGAATACCGCTGCCGAAGCCGGCATCGGCAAAGGCTTCAGAATCCTTTTCGCGGAATTCTTCATCCAGGCGGGCATCATAAATATTGGCGGTAAGCCCCGGCGGCAAAGTAACGGCCGCGGTAAGACCGGATAAGGGCAAGGGGCTGGGCATGGGGATCATCTCCATTATTCTGGACAGGAAAAAACTTCACGCCGCGTTAAAAACCTGACATTCCAGACGTACACCGGCGGTGTAAAGGGCCTTGATCAGGGAATTAAAGCCCGGCATGGCCGGCTGAATCGGCGCGGTGCGGAAGCAAGCTAATAAACTGCCGGCGGATAACGTAAGCGTGGCCTTATTCAGCAACGTAGCCACACGTTGAGCACCGGTCAACGCGATATTCATATCGGCGGCGATAATTTGAAAATCCACCGGTACTTGTGCCATTTGATCTCCGGAAAAATCATAGCTTATGCGCCCGACGCCCAGGCGCAGAATTATCAGCGGCAACGCCGCGGATTCCGGCGCTTCGCCAAGATAAACCGCCGGCGCAGCACCGAATATAGCCGCCAGCGGCGCATCGTCGGTAATTTCCCCGATCAAAGCCTGAATAAGTGCCTGCATTATATTCCGTCAACTTTCGATCAGCGCGTCCTGTGGCTCCAGCAGATCGGCGTAAATGGCCCACGCCTGATCGCGATCTCCCAGATTAATGACATACTCCACCCGGTAATACAAAGCTCCGTCACAAAGCCGATCTCCAAATTCCGCTCCGGTATTTTGTGGTGTGATAATCACATGCGTGACATCCAGACTGCGGCGCGCGAGGTGTTTCCAGGGATGGGCATGAAAAGTCAGAATACTGGCGGGAATCGCGTCCAGCACCGTCTGCCACGAGCGGATAATTTCGCCACTGGGCCCCGGTGCGGTTGTCGCACGCTGCAAGCTGATTGTCCGGCGGGTTAATAGTTCCAGGGTCATACCACAGAATCCCGATAGCGATCTAAAATACTGATTATTTCCGGAGTAAATATAAGATCTCCCATCCGCGCCAGATATTCATAGCCAATGGTTTTACCCTGTGATTCACGCTGTTTGGTTAAATCCGGCTCGTTAAGCACATTGCCCACAGCCAGCGCGGTAGCCAGGGCAAGGTCTGCAGGAATCACCACGCCACAGATCACAGAACCGGCGTTATGCGGCTGGCTAAAGGTGGCGGTGAAGGTATTGGCTGTAATCTCGCTGACGGTCACCGTTTCCTGCACAGCGGTGCCGGGATCAATTACCAGTGTGGATCCCACGCCTATGGCCCATAGATGATCCATATTAATGTCAGTCATCGCGGCCGGAGCAACACTCTGCACCCCGGGCAGGATGGCCATGCTACTGGTGGTGGCAAAACCAAAACCGGCGATATAGTCGGCCTGCACGGCATCAAGGCGGCGGTATCCGCGCTGCAAGGAAAATGGCACCGCCAGCGATTCCGCGGCCTGCGGCTTAAATGAAATCCGCCCAATGCCGGGCCGCAGATCCAATTGATCCGCAGTACACACCAGCGGATACAGACCAGTGGGAAAAAGGGTTACAGAGTTAAGCAGCAGGACCGGCGTTTGTCGAAGCATCAAATACGGACGATTGGGAGAATCATAAAGTTCGATGAAGCGGGCGGGAATAAATGTGCGCCGACAGTAACGCGCTACAGCCTCGCTGACTGCGGAAATAAGGGCCGCCAGAGTTGCAGAGTTCACATTGGCGCTATTGGGCACAACCGTGGAACAATACGCGGATGTGATCAAATCAGCCATGCGGCGGCTATAGGAGCCGGCGGCGGCGGATAACCGCGGCAACAGGCAATTTCCCCGACTTTAATGTACGAAGTTCACAGTTATCCGCGGCCGGCCGGGCTATAACCTGCCCATGGCCATAAGTATTAAAGAAGACCTGCTTTTATCCCAACCTCTGGAATGGTCGGTCACCGGCTACCATATTATTCGTAAATTTCAGGTTACGGGTCTGGCCGAATATTCTCCCACGCAACGCCCCATTATGGCGGTCACAGCCGCGGATTCGGTCACCGGTTTTGTCATTCCCGCCATCGGCTCTACCCATCCCGATCAGCCCAACGCCGTGGTACGAAACATCAAAACCCAATGTCAGGGTTATGATTGCTTTGATGTCTTATGTGAATACCAGTGGGACGCCTATCCCACCAATTATCTCAAAAGTTTTAACGCCGGCCTCGTACAGGTGCTGCGGCATTATGATGCCGGCAATAACCTCGCCACCGTCTCGTATACGCCAGCGGGCGGCACCGCGCAAACCGAAGTGGTCGATTTACACCGCCTGATTCTCAACGCCACCATCAGTTTTCACTTTCTGCAAACTGCGGACCCCGAAACGCTTACGCTTTCTTATGCGGGTCTGGTTAACAGCATCACCTGGCGGAACTATCCGCCACGGACGTGGCTGTGTCTGCCCATTACCGGCAGTACGCAAGATGGAGTGTGGTATCGCAACACTTACAGCTTTGCCTACAATCCGGAAACTTGGGACCAATATGCCGTATTCAAAAATGTCGATGGCTCTATTCCGCCCGATATCGCCGGCACCATAGTCACAGATGGTTCCACCACCAGCGGCAACGGGTGGTGCCGCTTTGTGGTCTTCGGCCAAACCGATTTTAACACGGCGTTTCCATTAATTAACTGATATTGAGATGCTGTTATGCAACCCGCTTTACCTCATTGGGCCGCCCACCATGAACCCTGGCAGACCATAGCCCGGCAAATCAATGGTCTTGTGGATCAGATCAATACCGATTCTTCCTTGATCGCGGCCGAGGGGCTCAATATCCAACGCGTGAACAGCGCCGGAGCCACGATGGCCCGGCCGCGAGACCCCGGCGGCTATGGTCTGGTAGTGGTCCAGTTGACCGCCCCGGAAACCGGAAGTGGAAAATATGCCGGGCATTTATTTTCCGGTAATGCCACCTCCGTCGCCGGCACCAATGTCAATATGCCGGAAGGATTGCGGGATTCCGGTAATACCAATTCTCTGGTCGTTAATCTTGCGGAAAGCAATGATAACGCCGGCCACCGGCTGCTGAAGGGAAGTTTTTATATCGGCCTGAAAGCGGGGCGTACCAATGAAACTCCGCCACGGCTTATTGTACTGATCAACGCGGCCGGGCCGGTGCTGTTCCCGGTGGGTATCAGCAAAGATGGCGGAGCGGACGGTACCCAGACCGCACCGGCCACCTGGACTTATACCGTTACTTCCATAGATGGACAGACCACCTGGGGCACGCAGGTGCCGCTGGCGCGCCCCCGCCCCAATGGTTCCATGCTGCCGCAAACCACAGCGACCGCCTTTGGCATGGCCTTTACCGATGCTACCGGAACATTACGTTTGTGGGATGCCGGAGAAGTCCAAAATACTACAGCCTGTACATGATGGAAATGACAGACGGTCAAGGATCGTAGTATCACTGTAGCCTTATGTTCCCGGTAACCGGTCAAGAGATAAAACCATGTCTGGAAATCTTTTACAACTCAACTCCGCCGGTGAAGTGGTTTTGGCCCAAACCGGCCAGGGCACTCCGGGAACCGCGGGCAGCATCGTCCTGCAATCCGCCAATCAGCCATGCTGTTGCGGCACCGCGGCTTACAGCAATCCGTGCGTCAACGCGCCCAGCAGTCTGGCGATTCTCAATTACACGGATACTTATTTCACACCCTGTCCCGATAGCACCGCTGCGGTCGCCGGCGATTGTGTGTGGGATGGGGTCTTTGATTACTTTGATCCGGAAAGCTGCGCTTATTCCAACCGCTATTGTTTTGCCGGGAACGGCTGTTTTGATTGCAGTTTTAACGGCAAGCGCATGTGGGAATTTCAGCCACCCGGAATTTCCAGCGTGTGGTATAACAGCGCCAGCAAAACATATTTTATGCAGATTACCGGTCAGAACGGCCCGGATTCCGGTGAAATTGTCTGGTCGGGCAGTAAAACTACGGGGCCTGGTTTCAGCGGGATTTATACCCGCACCGGCGGCTGTGATCCGCGGGCCACAGTAGAAATTGGATAATTTCTGTAACGTGTGCAGTGGCCGGAATTGGTGAAAAGCAACTTTTGCCAACCCTGCAAAACTTTCTGCCGGCCCGGTTGGGGGTTGCCCACAGTCAACCCCCGGCAACGCCGACATACAGTACAGCGATAAACGGAGATAGCCATCATGTCGATTCAGAAATACTCCTTGTTTCTGCAGATCTATACAGCAGAACGCGGCGGCAAAGTACGTTGCCGCTTCTGGCGTGATGACAATATCACGGATGGCGGCATCTGCACTCACGGTTACTATGGTGGCAAACCCAGTTTTGGGACCTGTCGCGTGTGTCCGCACTACCGCGGCCGACCGCGCGGCTGGGGTGATGTTTTCCATTCCCTGGCCCAACCTCTCGCCAATATCCTCAACGCTTCAGGCCGCCGCATGAACAGGCCATTAAAATTCGGGCAAAATTGCCGCTGTGCGCAGAGACGCCGCGAATGGAATAATCGACACGTTCATTAACCTTGCAAATATTCCACGTGGTGGCATAATTACAAGGTATGATATCTCGAATGGTTCAATCCCGGCTGTCGGAACTGCTGCAGACCTTCCCGACGGTTGCTCTGCTGGGTCCGCGCCAGGTGGGTAAAACCACCCTTGCCCATGCGGTTGCCGAGGGACAAAAACATGAGACAATTTATCTGGATATGGAACTGCCTTCGGATTTTGCCAAATTAAAGGAACCGGAGCTTTACCTGCAGCGGCATTCCAACAAGCTGGTAATTATTGATGAAATTCATCGCCTGCCGGGAATCTTTCAAACGCTGCGCGCGCTCATTGATCGCCGCCGCCGCGATGGATCCAAGGCGGGTCATTTCCTGCTACTTGGCTCCGCGTCGATGGAGTTGCAACGGCAGGCATCTGAAACACTGGCCGGGCGAATCGCCTATCTTGAGCTTGCCCCGTTCATTGCCACCGAGATTGCATCCGTCAAGGGCAAAGACCTTAATACCCTCTGGTTGCGCGGGGGATTTCCGGAAAGTTTTCTGGCGGCGGACGAGTCGCGCAGCTTTCAATGGCGTACGCAATTCATTCAAACCTATCTGGAGCGTGATGTCCCGACGCTGGGGCCTCGCATTCCCGCGCAAAGTCTCCATCGCTTCTGGCAGATGCTGGCCCACAGCCAGGGCCAATTACTTAATGCGTCACAAATTGCGCAAGCCAACAGCATCAGCGGACAAACCGTGGCGCGGTATCTGGATCTGATGGTGGATCTGCTGTTGGTACGGCGCCTGGAACCCTACCTGGTGAACGTAAAAAAACGCTTAACCCGGTCCCCCAAAGTCTTTGTCCGTGACAGCGGCCTGGTCCATGCCTTGCTTGGCATACGTGACGGCGAGGAATTGCTTGGCCATCCTGTTGTCGGTTGGAGTTGGGAGGGATTTATCATCCAGAATATCATCGCGACATTACCGATTGCGGTCCGGCCGTTTTTCTATCGCACCGGCGCTGGTGCCGAGATTGATCTGATACTGGAATTTTCGGCCAGAGAAATATGGGCCATTGAAATCAAGCGGTCCATCAACAATCCCGCACCGACACACGGGTTTCATACCGGAAGTGCGGACATTGGCGCAACGCGAAAAATTGTCATCTACCCAGGCTCCGAAAGATTTTATGTTGACCGCGAAACACTGGCCATGCCATTAGAACAGTTGCTCGCGGAGCTGAACCGGCGATAGAGACCTGTGAACAGATTCTGCTACGACGGCCCACTTCCGCAGCCCTTCGCAGCAGTACAATGTTACCGGCGTCGGAATGATTATAAAATATGGTTCCCCCAAGCCATGATCGGCATGTTCATTAACCTTGCAAATCTTCCACGTGGTGGCATAATTACAAGGTATGATTTTGCGAATGGTTCGCGGGGCGGAGATTGAGGCCTTATCGTGTACCGACCACCGCATGGTCATGCAGGTGCTCTACCGCTACATAGGGCCAGTGAAAAAATAACGTTACCGTTCGACGATGACACGACGGGTCATTCACCACCACGACACGACGCCGCTCAATGAATAATGAGTAATGAGACGCAACGCGGCGCTTTGCTTAATGATTAAAGGAATCATTTCTCATTATTAAAAGATTTTCGTCCATCCTTATTTTTATTCATTATTCATTACTCATTCCTGTCGCTGCCCATGGTCGCGGCATTATGCACCGGCACATTCAATATACCGGCTAATATTACCGATGGGATAAATTCACCGACTCGCTTCACGGCCACGGGTTTCCACCCGTGACTGCCGTGAAAATACCCCGTTCGGAGTATTTTCATACATCGAAGTGTCCGGATTTCCGGACAGGAGGGATTATCTCCCGCGTCCAACCACAGCTGTTATGCCGGGAGTTTATACATCACAAACCGCACCAAGGTCTGCACGGTAAACACGTCCCGGAATTTGCTGATATCCGGATCCTGCTCAAAGGCGGCCATATCGCTCGCGGCAAAGGGCATTCGCTTTTTCAACTCCTCCAGCCCTTTAGGCGTGAGTTTGCCGTTGCTGACGAGTTCCGGATTAATCAGAAAGGATTCAATGCTCATATCCCCCGGCTGAATCTTGATTCCGAAAGCTTTTTCCAATTGAAATTGAATATCCAGATAGTCAATGGACTCCGCTCCGAGGTCCTGGGTTAATTTGGCCTCCGGCCGAATTTCTTGGGCATCCACCGCCAGGGCCGCCGTCAACACATCACGAACTTTGGCAAAAACTTCTTCTTCCGTCATCGGCATCGTTATACCCCCGTTATCCTTCTGCAAAAACCACGTTGCAATATCAAACCACAAAAGAACTATTATTTCCCTGAAAGCGATTCGGCGGCCGCCACAGGTACTGCCCCAGGCTACGCCGCCAGAGCACGTTGTAACTGCGTCCATTGCCGCCGCAACTCTTGTATTATAACCCTGTCCAGTTCGGCCGCGCCGGCATGATCATCGGCGACATTTTTATGTGCCAATTCCAGCCGGCCCTGAATAGCGGTGGCGTCTCCAACTGTACCCCGAATTTTAAATTCACTTCCACCGGGCTGCAGGCGAAGGGCTTCAACTTCAAGGCGCAGGACATTTCCCGGAGCCACAAACGTCCCATAGCGGATTCCACGGGCTTCGCGCAGCACCACCAGACTGTGTTGAAACGCATCCCATTCCCGTACCAGCCACGCCGCCGCCTGCACGGCGGCCTCCAGCATCAGCACCCCCGGCAGAACCGGAAAATCCGGAAAATGATCCGCCAGATATTCTTCCGCCAGGCTGACCTGCTTGATAATGGTGATCCTCCTGGCCGATTCAAAACTTACCAGAGCATCCACAAAATTGAATTTCAAGCGAAATAACCTCTGCCCGAGGACGTATGGCCGAACACCCACCGAGGAAACACACGCTCCCATCGTCGATGGTATTGCTCATTTTTACACGCAATGGCTTGTTTTGACAAGAAGCTGTGAGGTCTCTTGAGCCTTGCCATACGCGAAGTTTCAATGGTTGCGTGATTATATCAGATGGTTAAAGTAACGCCATGAACGAAAACCCTGCCGACCCTTTGCACCTCCCGCCGACTGCACCATCGGCTTCCCAGGGTGCTGCGTCTTTGCGTTTTGGAAAAGCCGGTCGGCTTTCCGGGAAAAAACTGTTGGATACGGTTTATAAAACCGGGCAGCGCCGGCGACATAAACCACTGATGGTATGTATGTGGCGGCGGGAAGACCCGGGGCCGGCGCGCGTGGCGATATCCATTGCTAAAAAGTGCGGTTCCGCGGTGGAGAGAAATGCGATCCGTCGGCGCGTGCGCGAAGCCTGGCGGCTGGCGCAGCATGAATTTCCTCCGGGAATAGATGTGCTGGTAGTGGTGTACCCGCATCCGCGTCTGGCGATGTTGGAATATCAGAAAATATTGCTGCTGCTGCTACGGTAACCATGGATACCCGCGACGTCGCGGAGATTATATACCGGTACATTCCCATTCATTTATTCCGTGTCATCCGTGATGAGAATATTTTCGTTTCCCGAAGAGGTGATTCCAGGGAACAATTTATAACGCTTAGCCAGTGGATGATTCATTATATGTTCCTGCCTAGCGTTGCAGCTTGCGCACAGAGCCATCACAGTTGGCCACCAGCACGGTATCGGCTTGGTTCAAAAATAGTCCGGTTTCAATGGTGCCGGGGATGGAGCGAATCTTTTGATCCAGCAGTTCCGGCTTAAGCCATTGGGGGTCGGTGGAATCCAATTGCGCGTGTAACAGAGGGTTGCCGTTATCGGTATGAAACAGCTCTCCCCGGGTAGTTAAGCGGGGTGTGGCGACAGCGCCCAGACGAGCGAGGGACCGGATAACCACGGGCATGGCAAATTCAACAACTTCCACAAAAACCGGAAAGTGCATTCCCAGATGTGCGACCAGTTTTTCCTCTCCGACCACCACTATATAGCGACTGGCAATCGAGGCGATGACTTTTTCCCGTAACAAATTTCCACCCCCACCTTTTGTAAGATTGAATTGCGTATCCACTTCATCGGCACCATCGATGGCCATATCCAGCTGGCTGATGTCCGAGAGGTTTCCCAGTGGAATACCGCATTGGCGGGCTAAGTGGGCGGTTGTTTCCGAGGTTGGAATTCCCACAATGTTCAGGCCCGTTTTAGCAATGCGCTCTCCCAGTTTCCGGACAAACGCCTGCGCCGCCCGGCCGCTGCCCAACCCGACGGCCTGTCCGGATTCAATAAGTTCCGCGGCCATGGCTCCAATTACATGTAACTGCTCCGCCGTAGCCGCCTGCTTACCTTCGTGCATTACCTATCCTTCTGCAATTCAGTAACGTTCACGAAGGGTCTACTGGGCAGGCTGGAAGCCTGCACCACAAGGAGTGCCCCCAGCTTTGGGGTACGCTGGAGCGGCCATAACTCTGGCCTGTCGACATAGCCGTGAACGGTTACGCAATTCATATCTGGGCCATGATAACCGCATGAATTTATTCACACAATTCACACCGCCGGAGCCTTGGTTCCGCTATACGGTAAAAGCATTTTGTCGACCAGCTCCGCGGCGGGTACGGGCCGGCCAAAAAGATAGCCCTGGAAAAGCGGGCAGCCGCGGCTTTTCAAAAAGTCAAACTGCTCCGCGGTTTCAATTCCCTCCGCCACCACCCGCAGGTCATGATGGTGCGCGATAGCGAGAATGGCCTCCACCAGTGCGGTATCATTGGGGTTGCCGGGAACATCCTGAATGAAGGAGCGGTCAATTTTTAATTCCTTCAGCGGCAGATTTTTCAGATATCCCAGTGACGAATAGCCGGTGCCGAAATCATCAATGGAAAAACCAATGCCCAATTGACTGATATCCCGCATTTTGGCGGTAGCAGCTTTGGCATCGTGCAGCAGAACCGATTCGGTAATTTCCAGCGTTAAATGGGCCGGATTAATTTCCGTGGTGGTGATAATTTGTTTAACCCGCTCCGGAAATACCGCCAACTGGAATTGGCGCAGGCTCACGTTGACGGACAAACGGAAGGCGGCACCCGCGAGTTCCAATTTCCGCAGCATACAACAGGCTTCCCGGAGCATAAATTCACCCATGGGCACAATCAGGCCGGTATCCTCCGCGACGGGGATAAATTTGGCCGGTGAAATCAATCCACCTTGCCGGTGTTGCCAGCGGATAAGGGCTTCTGCGCCAATGAGCTTACCAGACACATCAACCTGCGGCTGGAGAAATACGCGGAAGTCGGATCGAGCCAGCGCTTCATGTAAATCGTGCACCAATACCGTTGTTTCCTTAATGTGCTCCTGCATGACCGGCTCAAAATAGCAGCAGGTATTACGCCCGCTTTCCTTGGCGCGGTGCATGGCGATATCCGCCTGGGTAATCAGATCGGCGGCGGTGACATTTTGCTGCGGGAAAATGGTAATGCCTATGCTCGCGGTAAGGTTATACTTGGAATGGTCAATTTTAATCGGCTCGGAAATGACATCATTAAGCCGCCGCAAAACCACCTGAAGCTGTTCAACGGTACGCTCGGCCGTCGTGGCAATATTGGGCAGCAACAGAATAAACTCGTCGCCGCTGATCCGGCCAACCGTATCGGACTCACGTAGAAAGCCTTGCAGACGTCTGGCCATCGTGCGTAACAATTCATTGCCCGCCTCATGGCCTTGTACATCATTGACATGTTTGAACTGGTCCAGATCCAGAAACAACAAGGCTCCATGATCGCCGGTTCGCCGCGCCGTGGTCAAATGCCGATCCAGGCGGTCTAAAATCAGCTGACGGTTTGGAATATCTGTCAACGCATCAAAAAAAGCCAGATACTCGAGTTTCTTTTCCGCTTCCCGGCGCGCGGTAATATCGTTATAATTGCCCACCCAGCTCACGAGGTTTCCGCTTTGATCCCGCACCGGTGAAATACCCACTTCACACCAATAGGCGGTACCATCTTTGCGGAAATTTTTCAGGATGGTCCGCACTGCCCGCTGTTCCTTGATGGCCGCGCGAATTTCTTCCCGGCCAGTCTGGTTATGCTCCTGCCCCTGGAGGAAGCGCGGATTTTTTCCCCGCACTTCCGCCAGCGTATACCCGGTAAGCCGCTCAAAAGCGGAATTCACGTACAGAATACGGGTGTCCGGTGTCGCATCGGTAATGATGATCCCGTTGATGTAACATTCAAGGACCCGTCGGAACAATATAACTCCGGCCTGGGCGGTTTTAATTTGCGTCTGATCATGAACGACACTGTAGATGATTTTGCGCCCCGCAATCTCCAGGGCTATCGAATAAACACCAACATCCCGAATCTCGCCGCTGCTTAAGCGATACTTAAACTCAAAATTTGTCCTGCTACCGACAACGAGCTGCCGCAGGAGCTGCCGCACCGTTTCCTCCGGCAAGGTGTTGATATCCCAGATCTGCAGACTTTTGAGTTTGGCGGCGGAATATCCGTAAAATTCAACGGCGGCCTCGTTGCAGTCCACGATGTCTCCACTCTGGGCATCAATGAGCAGGGTAATTTCACCACTTTTTTCAAACAGTACTCGAAAATGCTGAGCGTCAAATTGCATCGGAGGGGGAGAATTTTTGGGTTGTTTCATTGGCTATTCCATCCCATTGATAATTCAACATGTATCCCTGTACAACCACTGGTCTCAACGCCAATATGCCGCCCCGCATACCATGGCGTTAACCTTGTATCGCCGGTCTTAAAGGCAGACACATACTTACATAAACGTCACACCGCACCGCCTTATTATGCCAGTACTTTGAAATATTCCTTGCGGCAACTATTACGCGGCCTTGAACAGCTATCCTTTATTCAATCTTATCGGCACCAGTGGGACGATGCTTTAACAATTACGAATATATTTTCATGCACAGTGTAATAGTCGTTTCATGGCTTAATAGCCGGTGCGGCAGCCGAACGGCCGGGGTATAATCAATGAATAATGAATAATGAATAATGAATAATGAATAATGAATAATGAATAATGTGTCCCGTCCTGATATAGTTGCAGGCCGCGGAGATGGGAATAAGCATGACGGAAAAGAACCACTGCTACGAGAATGGGAAGGCGGAACGATTAAACGGGATACTCAAGCAGGAATTGGGGATGGGAACGAGCTTTAGCCGTAAGGCGATGGTGTCGCCGCCATAGCTCGGATCGCTGCGACCAGTTGTTCCAGCGCGGCATGGGAGTGCAGAGCTATAAAATATTCCCGCCAATTGGCTACGGCCATATTTTCCTTTATAAATTCCGCAAAGCGTCTTTGCGCGGCCAATGTCTCCGCTTGCGGGCCAAAGAGCGATCGCAACTGCGCGTTAATTTCATGCAGTCGCCGGAAATCAGCACGGCGTTGCAGCCAACGCGAACTCCGTCGGAGCTGTTGACTTCGGTCTTCGGTTAAACATTGTGCAATACCCGCAATAAGATCACGGCGCTGTTTCAATAATTCTCCGGCTTGGCCGGACAACGGTGCGGACGCCATAAACAGTTCCGGATTGGACCGCAGATGATGCTGTTGCCATTTCAATCCGGAAATATCAGCCTGCGCAGGATCCATTTGCTCCGCCAGGGGCAGCAGCCATCCCGCCGACGCACAAGCATAAGCCGGACGAACTCCGAATAATTGCTCCATGATCTGATCGGTCATTCGATCATACAACGCGCCTCCGATGCCATGGATAAACAGATCTGAAAGCAATAAGCGCACAAACATGGTCAAGGTCAGCGCACGCGGCCGCACATGCAGTGCCGCCGCCTTAAGCCTGTTCCGCAAGCTTTCACCAGCTGCGATCAAATCGCCGGCCATCACATCGGTGACGGCTATGCGTTGATCACCGTATACCAGGTATGTGCCATTATTTTCGAACAACGCCATCCGATGACGCGGTTGATGGTCGGCGTAAATCCAGAAAGGGAGTTCCATTTCCTGCTGGGTTATTGCCAGGTTGGGCATGGGCCGGCCGGAGTTGGTAATGTTGTGTTCCAGGCGGTATTGATTTAAGGCCATATTATAAGCTTTACACCAGTCCCGAGCCTGGCGCAGCCAGGCCAGCACAAAGCTGTGCCAGGCCACACCGGAACAGATATAACCGCATGGCACATGCTGTACAGTCAGGCCCAATGATTGCTCAAAAGATCGGCGTGCCCGACTCATCCATGCGACATAGCGTGGATCAGAATCTGTGGCCAGTGACGCCATGAATTGTCGCATGGAATCGGTATTCGCCAGGGGAAATAGGCGCAGGTTTTCCAGCCAGCGGGATTTTTGTGCACCCTGTGGCGATGCTGAAAATTCCGCAGGCAGTGCGGAAGCCTCGGTCCAGGTCACCATCGTCGTTCGCAGACGGTTACCATTCCATTCCGGCACGACCAATCCCAGATGATCCACCGTGTCATGATCTACCAGCAGATCAATGGCCAAAGCCTGATTTTGCCGTGATAAGGCATCGGCCAAGATCACTTTTGTCCACACGCCCGGGTGATAAAATTCGACCTGATGGCCTGTGATTACCCATGGTCTGGCCATGGTCTGCGTACCTGGAGGCTCAAAACCGGTTTCCCGGGCAAAACGGATCATCCCATCCAATAATTCCTGTCGCGCCAGGTGAGCCAGGGAGTGTATCGGCGTATCTGATAAGGTGGACGGAGGCCTTGCTCCGGCCGACATCGTGGCCACAAATTCAGCCAGTTTGGCGGCAGGTGGTTCAACGAGAATCATACCATGTTGTCGCGGCACAACAATGGCGGCCGGATCGGGAATCAGCGTCCTTGCGGCCGCCATCAGCAGAGTGGATGGATTGGACGTTTCCATGTGCTGTAAAGCCTTTCTCTCATGGAAACATACGATGGAGTTTTGAATTCTGCAACAATTTGTATATTACCCTCGAATATCGACATTATCCCGCCGCCAGGGCCTGCCTGCATTCATCACAATGCAGAGCACGGAAAAAAACATTGAGATAATGCCGCAAGCGGTGATTCGGATCATCCAGCCGGCCCCCAAAATGCCGGTCCGGGTCATTATAAATAAGCCGAATCGGAAGTTCGGAAATACGCAACCCCGCCTGCGCCGCCCGCACCCAGAACTCCAATGGGAAGGCATAGCCAGCTTCACTTAAATCCAATTTTTTCATAGCCGCAACACGATGGGCTTTAAATCCACAAAAACTGTCGGTCAGATTAAAGTTCAGATTGCGATTTATCACGTCTGTCATAAGTTGATTAATCAGACGACGATCCATGGGTGGCTCATCTTTCCGTGATTTCGACAGCAGATAACGGGACCCACTGATGATGTCAACAGTGTCGGCTTCCGCGGCGGCAATAAATTCCGGCAGTGTGGCGGGTTCATGTTGTTCATCGCAATCCATCGTGATAACCCATTGATAATCATGGCACGCGGCGAAATTAAAAGCATCTATGATACTCTGACCGTAGCCTTTATTTCGCTTATGCCGCAGTACGAAAATATCGGATTCGGCGCGAAGAAGGTCCGGTGTGGCATCGGTCGAACCATCGTCAATAACCAGAATATCGGCCGGTGCATGCAGACGAATTTCATGGAGCACCTTTTGCAGGTGGCGTTGTTCGTTGAATACGGGTAAGGCAATCAGCATTTTCATCTTCCGCATTTACTCTAGTGCTTTGTCACATCAAAATTTTAGGATGGCTGTCTCTGAAATAACACGCCCACAAACGCCAAGATTCCTCACTAACCCTAACATTCAGCTGTGACAAAGCACCAGGCAATAGTAGGACGTAAAATCAGGATGTCAAGAGCGGACACCGCCTGACGCCGCAGCGCTGGAATAGCACGCCACAGAAAGCGGATGTCTGTGGTGATGAGGTTTTCATAAGAATGCTGCCGAAGTATGGTGTTAGCGGTTATTATAAAATAAATATATGGAGTGAAAGAC
>JAMDCX010000102.1 GCA_023489375.1 Planctomycetota bacterium | reverse complement strand
ACGGATACACTGTGCTTTTCCGGGATACTAAACGGGTACCTTCCATTTCTATCCATTTCATTCGTGTTATCCGTGGTGGCAGTATTCGCGATGAAAAGCGGCATATCCCGGCTGATTTTTCTATTTTACCCGTGAACGGTTACCAAAACAATTTCACCACAACGACATGACGGAGGTCGCAGGTTGTGGTTAGAGGGGATAGGAGACGCGAGCCGGTGGGTTTATTCCACCGGAAAAAGTTAGCTGGCACATGTATGTGCCGCTGTGGGATAACGAGCCGCGAATAACGAGCAATAAACTATTGCTATTTTTGCGTTTTTAAGTGTAGCACAGCACAACGTTTCATTATTCAATACTATTTACTCATTGCGATGAGGCCGCAAGCCGAGCGGAGTATATGGGGCCGCGCGAAAATAACTTCACACTTTCCGGCAGGTTCTTTTGACTGCGGGCTTCGTTGTTCGCTCCTTACAGACCCGCGGGCGGGGTAGGCACGTCGCTCACGCCTCGCCGGCGGTCAAAACTCCCGCGCCGTAAAATATGAATTTATTTTTGCGCGACCTCTATGTGTCCAAACTCTACGCCGGCATCGTGGTTCTGCCAAGCTGGCAGAATTTGGCTTGGATATAGTCGGAATTGCTGAATCCGCAGATGACCATGGTTTGATTATGTGTGTTTTAACTATTGTAAAATCAAAGACTTATATATTATTCAGATATATAATTTTGCGGCGGCATGGCTATTGCTTACCGCTAGCATATTGGTACGCTTCCGGCGTTGAAGACTGTTCAAGGTGCTCAAGTAGAGCATCGAATGGATTTTTCAAACGATGGGTGGATGCGGCTATTGAAAAAGGATGTGTTCTTATGGGTAAAGTTATTGGTATTGATCTTGGAACGACCAACTCGGTGGTGGCGGTTATGGAGGGTAATCAGCCTAAGGTGATGGTCAACGCACAAGGATCGCGCCTGACGCCATCGGTGGTTGGTTTTACAGATAAAGGAGAACGCCTGGTTGGTTTACCCGCCAAGCACCAGCAGGTTACCAATCCGCAGAATACCGTGTTTTCCATTAAACGGTTTATGGGCCGGCGGCATGGCGAAGTTTCATCTGAAGAAAAATTGGTGCCTTATAAAGTTATTGGCGGTCCGGATGAATTGGTCAAAGTGGAAGTACGCGGCAAGACCTACACGCCACCGGAAATCTCGGCCATGATTCTTCAGGATTTGAAAAAAACGGCGGAAGATTATCTCGGCCAAACCGTCACCGATGCTATTATCACCGTTCCCGCATACTTCAACGATTCACAACGTCTGGCCACCAAAGAAGCCGGTGAAATCGCCGGTCTGAATGTTAAACGGGTCCTGCCGGAACCCACCGCCGCCGCACTGGCGTACGGGATGGATAAGAAGAAGGGGGGCAAGATACTGGTGTTCGATCTTGGCGGCGGCACGTTTGACGTGTCGGTGCTGGATGTGGGCGACGGCGTATTTGAAGTGCTGTCGATTAATGGCGATACGCACCTGGGCGGCGATGATTACGATCAGGTACTCGTAGATTATATCGCTGAAGAATTCCGCAAGCAGAACGGCATTGACCTCCGGAAAGATCCTATGGCGCTGCAGCGACTGAAAGAATCCGCGGAAAAGGCCAAAATTGAGCTTTCCAGCAATATGGAAACCACCATCAATCTGCCTTTTATTACCGCCGATGCCACCGGTCCCAAGCACTTGCAAATGGCGGTTAATCGCAGCAAGTTTGAGGCCATTGTCAGCCATCTTACGGAACGCTGCCGGCAGCCGGTGCTCAAAGCTCTCCAGGACGCCAAACTCACGGCCAAGGATATCGATGAAGTATTGCTGGTGGGCGGTTCCACCCGTATGCCGCGGGTGCAGCAATTGGTCAAGGAACTTTTCGGGAAAGAAGGCAATAAGAGTGTCAACCCTGATGAAGCGGTCGCGCTGGGCGCGGCGGTCCAGGGCGGCATTACCACCGGTGAAGTCAAGGATATTCTGGTGTTGGATGTCACGCCGCTGTCCCTGGGCGTGGAAACCTACGGCGGCGTGATGACGGTATTGATTCCGCGCAATACCACTATTCCGACCAGCAAAAGTGAAACATTCAGCACGGCTGCGGATAGCCAGACCAGTGTGGAAATTCACGTCCTGCAGGGTGAACGTGAATTTGCCAAAGATAACCGCACCCTGGGTAAGTTCCAGTTAAGCGGGATTCCGCCTGCACCGCGCGGGGTACCGCAGATTGAAGTGTCCTTTGATATTGACGTCAATGGTATTCTGAATGTCAAAGCCAAAGATAAGGCCACCAACAAGGAAAACAAAGTTGAAATCAAGGGGCATAGTGGTCTATCCAAGGATGAAATTGAACGCATGAAAAAAGAGGCGGAAGCGCACGCCTCCGAGGATAAGGCGCGACGCGAAGTCGTGGATCTCAAGAACCGCGCTGAGGCAGTCACACTGCAGGTGGAGCGTGAATTGCAGGAACATGGTAATAAGATCAGTCCGCAGGAACGCGGGGATATTGAATCCGCGCTCAATCAAGTCAAAGAAGTGATCAAACAGGAAGACAAGACCGCCATTGAAAAGGCCCTGGAAAACCTGAACCGGGCCCGCATGAAGTTAGGCGAGGCGGCCTATAAAGCCACCACGGAAGCGGCTGCCGCGGGTGCGGCGGCCTCCGCCGGCCCGGATGCTGCAGCCAGCGCCGGTACGGCCGGAGGAAGCGCTTCCGCGGAATCAGGCAAAAAGCCGGATGATGTCATCGACGCCGAGTATGAGGTGAAGTAAAAACATTGCCGCCGCGTATTTTGGGCAATTCCGCGCCCGCCGCTGATGAACTTGCGGTAGTGTCAGGTATTGACTTTTTGCCGCATAGCCTTGGCCCACGCGACACAAGCGGAAACCATTGCGGCGTGAACAAAATTGGAGATAACCATGGAAAAAAAGCTACGCGAAGTTGTGGAATTTGGCGATATGTACAAAATTGCATATACGCTTTAGTGTCAGCAAATACGTTTATCTATGATCGCAGACAAACTTTAGGTCATGATCGAACTTGGGACGAAGGCTCGCGTCATCCCCAGTATTTGCAGGG
>JAMDCX010000032.1 GCA_023489375.1 Planctomycetota bacterium | reverse complement strand
CCTTAGGCCCGTGCATACTGTGGAGGAAAGGCAATAGCCTTTTTACAGCCCAATGTGGCGGCGGCATGTATTGGGAAGTACGGGTCGCGTAAAGCCTGCCGGCCCATCAATACCAAATCCGCCTTACCGGAGGCAATAATTTCCGCAGCCTGATTGGCTTCGGTTATCATCCCCACCGCTGCCGTGGGGATTCCGGCCTCGCGGCGGATAGTCTGCGCAAATGGCACCTGAAATCCAGGACCAACCGGAATAGACGCATGCGGAACCACGGCGCCACTGGAGCAATCTACAAGATCCACACCCGCCGTTTTTAACTGCCGCGCCAGGGCGACGGAATCCTCCAACGTCCAGCCACCTTCCACCCAATCCACACAACTCAGTCGTACCGCCAGCGGTAGCCGCTGCGGCCAGACGTGGCGAACCGAGGCAATAGTTTCCAGCAACATGCGTATGCGGTTCGTAAAACTACCGCCATAATCATCTGCGCGATGATTGGTCAGCGGCGATAAAAATTCATTGATCAAATAACCATGGGCGGCATGAATTTCCAGTAATTCATAACCGGCGTTGAGCGCACGCACGGCGGCAGCGGCAAAAGCGGCTAGAATCGTTTTGATTTCCGGTATGGATAATTCATGTGGAATAGGAGATTGCTTATCAAAAGGAAGCGGTGACGGAGCCACGACCATCCAACCACCTTCGGAGGGCGAAAGCGCTTTACCCGGATGGGGTACAGAAAACAGACGGGCTGTGGAAGCCTTGCGTCCGGCATGGGCTAATTGAATGCCCGGAGTTCCACCGCAGTTTTTAATAAAATGTGTAATACGTTCCAGCGGCGCTATCTGATCGTCATGCCATAGTCCGGCATCATGCGGGCTGATGCGGCCTTCCGGGGTAACCGCTGTGGCCTCGGCCATAATTAACCCCCAGCCCCCCACTGCCCGCGCACCTAAATGCACCAGATGCCAATCCGTGGCCCGGCCGTCTTCCGAGGAATACATGCACATTGGCGAAACGCCCAGGCGATTACGAATAGTAATATCCCGCAAGGTTATTGCATTAAACAGTTCCGACATATAAACGGCTCCTTGAACAACATGACATTTACTATAGACGATTATCTATATTACTTCAACTACCCATTCACAGCTCTGCGTGACGGAGTGTGATTATATTTTCCGGCAAGTTGGATTGAAATTATCATCATATCGTCTGGCACACTGTGGAGCGTCACTTTATTGTATAATTTTTATATTGTACATGGTCGTCGTTGTTGCAGCTTCTTTAATCCGCAACATCCTGTCCGTGGTGTTTAAGATAAAGACCCAAGGCAACCGTGCACAGGTTCATACCGCGAAATATTAAAATACAAGTTAATAATGACTAATGAATATTATATAACCCTTTCACCACAACGATACGACGATACAACGAGCAACGGGGACATTTACCACGACAACACGACGGAAATTCACAACAGAGCCGTTCTTGGCGTTCTTTTGCCGCTTGGCGGTTATACTTATCAGGTGCGATGAATCGTAAAGAAAGTAGTATGCAAAGAACTCAACCTTGGCCGCGGACGAGCCATGGTGGCGCTGGTTCAGCTGCGCCGACTGATGTTCCGACTATTTCTGCGTAATTGAAGGTCGATACAGACTGGTGTTAAAAGCTTTCTTATATTCAGTCCAGGTGGCATCTTCAGTGGGAGCGGCCACGGCATCGAGTGCCATTTGCGTTTTCGCATCCAGATTGTCAATGAGATTAACCAGAATAGCCTCCGGAGTTTTCGGCAGCACGGCGGCGCCAAATTCCGGTACGCCATGATGGGAAAGGATAATATGCTCCAGAACCATCAACAGATCAGGACGGAAAGTCCGCCCCTGTTTTTCTGAAATTGCGGCGGCCCGCTGATGGATCCAGAGTGTGCCCAGCGTAATATGCCCCACCAGTTTGCCCAGGTCGGTGTAATCAAACATAAACTCATAGGAAAGTTCGGCGGTTTTACCGATGTCATGAAGGAACAGCCCGGCCAATACCAGGTCCTGATCGATATCCGGATAGCGCGGGCAGATCAGCACACCGAGTTCCAGCAGGCTCACGGTATGTTCCAGCAATCCCCCCAGCCAGGCATGGTGCATGGATTGCGCCGCCGGCGCCAGACAAAAGCGCGTCATAAAATCTTTGTCATTAAGAAATGAAGCCACCAGGGCCGCCAGATCATTATCCTTAATGCCGGCCAGAATTTCTTTGAGCCGCGCCGCCATGGCTGGAATATTTTTCTGTGTCTTCTTAATGAAATAGCTTAAATCCAGCTTCGTGGTGTCGGTAATAGGAACCACCGTTTCGGCCACCAGTTGCAGATGACCCTGATAATTTTCCACGCGTCCGCGAACCTGTACAAAACCTCTGGCGGGTAATTTTTCATATATATCTTTGGAAATATTCCACATCCGGCAATGTACTTCACCGGTGGCGTCAGCACACGTGGCTTTAAGATACAGCTTATTGCTGACGGTATTGCCCATTTGTTTGCCGGAGATCAGAAACGGTTGATCAATGACATCCCCCTCGCGCATTTGGGCCACGCCGATTCGGACCATATTCAATCCTCTCTAAGTAAAATCCATCGCGCCACGGCGCGGAACACTAAACGGTAGTGGGCGACAAAAACCCAGAACGTAATTGAATTTACAGCACAATACGTGAACTGGCAACTCCAGACGTGGTTTCGAGATCCGAAGCGGCTATACATTTTGTTAAAAGCTCCACCGCCGCCACCTGTTGGCATAAGCGAGAATATCCTGGAATCGCGGGCATCTCGCCTACAGTTGACCCCAGTGGGCCGTTGACCCAACAGTATCAATGAGTGCTTTGTAGTAGAGTTTCGATTTGAATGACACACTTTATGGCCGTACCCGTTAATTATAGGTTCATCGTCCACGTCTTCAGGTTTTCGCCGCGTAACAAAAATTGGAATTTTGAAATTTGAAATTATCCTGGGGCTGGCAATAAAGTTGTACCGGGTAGTTATTAAAAACACGGAAGTGTTAAAAAAAAGTATCCAGGGGTTTGGCGAGGCGGCATGTAATAGAAAAATTACTGTGGCACAGTCATGCCGTCAGAGCAGTCCATATTCTGTTGAGGTTAGTTCGGATTTCGGAAGTGGGATTGTTCGCAGCATCTTCAAACAATTGTTTTACCAAACGTGATTGTATTTCGTGTTCCAGTTCGCGGTCAATGCTGTCGCGGGTTTGGCGATTCCACCGATGCCAGGGAATAGTATCTCCCAGTTCAATGCCCTGTTGTTTAAGTATGTCCCGGAGCCTGCCGCCGTAATCTCTTCCGAAACTATGGGCCAATTGCTGGCGAACGAGTTTAAGAATTTCCTTGCCGGCCCAATCGGTGCGCCAAACGTCTGCCTCCACGTTTTGGACGGGATGCACTTGAGTATATTCGTCAAATACTTTTTCCATATCCGCTTTTTCTGGAAGAGGAGTTTTCGTCTTGTCGCCAGCAAATCGTTCTCGCCACCTATTAAGAGCTACTAATAATTTTTCCTTTATTTGTTCCTTATCTGGACTTGCCAATCCATTTTCCGTCCAATTCGGACGACCTCCGACATACAGACACTCAGAGCCGCGAAAGCTGACGGCCGGGTCAGTATGTTCCCACCACCGGCGAATGCCATAAACCGATGCCTGCACCGCTTGAAATACTTTCAGCGACTGAACCGCGGTATCGAGGGCTTTATTTACATCATCATCTTTACATCCGAACCAATTAACCATAACTGGATTCAGGATTTTATCATCAAGAAAATAATTTTCTATCTCATTACGTCCCTAGGCAAACCAGCCACGAACGGCGACCCCACGACCTTCCAAATCTTGCAATCGATTTTGGCAATCCGCACTGGCCTGTTCGTCGCTGCGGAAATCACGGTCTTCGATTCCGACGATCTTAACCTCCCGCCCGTAGGAATCAGCAATGGCCCGCAGCCCGTGCCCGGTGCCGCAGGCCCAAACATCAATCTTCAGGCTACCAGCATTCGGGCTGCGAAACCAGCGGCTAAGGAATTGCGACTCATATCCAATCACGTCACCTTCACATAATAGTGCTACGGGTGCCGATCCACGGTAGAATCTACTGTTTTTGTAAACCGGGTCGTTAGGCATGGACACCCTCGGAAACCGAACCAAGTGAGCCCAAATCAAGCAGGGCGTTATCTTCCGCCGCCAACTGGCGAAGTTCAGGGCTGTGCGTGGTAAGGATGAATTGATTGTTGTTGCCCATAAGCGGTAAGGCATCGTAAAGTTGGCGAATCCAATAAGGATGCAGATGTAATTCCGGCTCATCAATTAATATTAAGCTGTTATTAACGGGGCGTGGAAACGTAAACTGCACCAGATAATCGAGGATAACGTGTTCGCCACTGGCAGCGCTTCGGAAGGGGTACTCACGCCCATTTTCCTCCAGTAGAGGCGTTTCGCCGTAGCGTGGGTGATCCAGCCAATATCCTTTATACTCTTTAGGAGCACATATCCGCGTGAATCTCTCCTGAAGAGTCTTTTCCCATTTGGAGCGGTCATCTTCGCGTTGAGCACCCTGACCGTGGGCAAACTCGCCTAATCGGCGAAGGGCCTCTACGACCGTTACTTCGCTCATAACGGAAGGATCGTCGGTAGCACTATCTGTAGTTTTTGTAAGGCCCCAACGTATATCGCGGTTCTGCGCGAAGAATCGCAGCATTCCCACCTGGTAAACATCTTCTGGGACTTTTAGCGACCGGCTTTTCCAACCACGCCACGCATATTTTGCGCCCGCCAACCACACCGTTCCGGCGATTGGGTTAGCTTTCAAGTAGGAGGCGGCTTCCGAAGTCCCGTCTCTGCGAAGCGGCGGCGGATATTGCCAATGCACCTTCAATCCGTTTCCCCTTAACGCCGGCGGATTGATGGGCGGTTTTCCCTCCTGTACCCGACTTTCCGCGGTGTCCCGAAAAACGCGCTCGATTGCATCCATTTCGTGCCGGCCAAACGCAATGTCAAGATCAACTTGCGCAAATACGGACCTGCGGCCAGTTGGATCCGAACGATGAACATCATCCTCACTTGGATCAGGAACGTCCGGTATTCGTGCCCCCATTGCACCACGCAAGGATTGGACAATTGCGTAGAGCACGGACGTCTTACCCGCGCCATTCGGGGCTGCCAAGACCGTGATTGGCCGAATGTTTCCCAAGCCGTCGGTAAAATCGAATGCTTGGCTTTTGATTGCACGGAACCCGGATATTGTCAAGTGGCGTATATGCATGCTTGTTATTTTAACAAAACCTTTTCATATATGCTACGCATCAGTAGTGTCCGGTTAAAATTACAGCGAAAATGATTTCAACCAATAAATATGCGGCCGATGGAATAGTCAGTGGCGGCACACGATTTGAAATCCATTTGTTCAATTATTTCTCATATTTCCCGGAAACAACGGCATTTTTAAATGTTGAACCACCTTTAACCGGACAGTAGTGGCTACGCATAATACGATACGATACAATTCACAATTCTTGGCCATCGGTGCTTGGGACGGCACTGGTTGCGTGCTTATTTACGAAATTTGGACCTAAGGCATACAAAAAAATGTATCCAGGGGTTTAGCGATTTGCCGGAACGCCGCGGTGGGTAGATGAACCGTTCCCCAGGATTCCGAGCGGGCCCGCATGTGTTCGCGGTAATCTGTTATGCTGATGGCCAACATGCCGTACCAGCGTTCCTGAAACTGAAACAGGTCGGTGAACGGCGAATTTTCCGGATCGGCCGGCCAATGGTACATGAATACAAACATGGCGGTAAAGCCGGAACCAAAAATTTCCTGCCATTGGCGCAAGTCGTCAATATCCAGACGCGTGGTCCAATTAGGCAGAGACGTTTTTGATTTTACCGGGCGGCAGGCACGACCTTTTACATCCACCAGCAGATTATTTCCGCGCGGATGATAAACAACAAAATCGAAACTCTTGAGCTTGGCCCCGGCGAACAGGGCTTTCTTGGCCTCATCCACGGCAATGTAGGGCAGGCCTTTACGCCGCAGATAATCTTCAAAGGCGGCTTCATAATGACTGGTGCGTTTGCTGCGTGGTCCCATGGTTAAATTCCCCCGAAAACAATAGCGATATTTTTCCGGCCGCAGGGAAGGCTGAACACGGTTTGCCAATTCCAGCATTTCCGTCCTTCCTTGCCCAACGTTACAGGAGCTTGCCACCCCGGCGCGGGTGAAAACGCAGTGACATGTGAACGATTCAAATATAGACCATGATTTTTCATTTTGTCAGTATCTCATGCACACGATTGATCACCGCCGATAAGGCAATTTCCATTTCACTGCGATCCGCAAGGTTTTTGAGTTTCAACATACCTCGTCCCGCTTCTTCAGGAGCCAGAATCAGGGCGATTCGCGCTCCGCTTCCAGAGGCCTCCTGCAGCAGTTTGCCGATATTGCGGGTACCACGATAGCTGGTTTGTACATTCAGGCCGGGGCGTATAATAACGCTGTGCGCGGCATTCCACTGCGAACGGCGCAATTGAGTAATAAGTTGATCAGCGACTGCAGAATCTTCCAGAGCGTTGATGACAAATACATCCGCAACCGGCATCAGTTTTTCCGGTAATTTATGACGTTCGCGCAGGAGAATTTCCAGCACCACATCGCCCATGCCAAAGCCAACGGCGGGCATGGCGGGTCCGCCGAACATTTCAATGAGTTGGTCATATCGTCCACCGCCGGCGATGGCGCGATTCTGACCCTGGGCATCCATAACTTCAAAGACAAAGCCGGTGTAATAGGCCAGTCCACGCACCACGCTTAAATCAAAGCGGCATAATTCAGCCAGACCGGTGTCGGCCAGGCGTAGCTCAAAGACTTGGATGGACTTGAGTACGTCGGCGGGCCAGTTACCGGCAAAGTCTCCAATACCAACAGGGTTGCCCCCCGGAACGCCGAAGGCGCGTGCGAATGATTCAAAGTGCTCGCGTTCCTGCGGCGTACATTGCTGTTCCTGATACAGAGCGTTGCGGGCGGCGAGATCGTATTTTTGCAGGCGATCAAGAACATAGTAGGCGTTGCTGACGCGATCTGGTGCTACAAAGGTACTGGTCAGAGCTTTGGTAAGCAGTTCCCGGTGATTCCAGCCAATGCGAATATCCGAGGCGGTCAGGCCGCATTCCAACAGCGCATCGACACAGACGGCCAGACATTGACGATCCGCGCGATCGGACGCCTCACCGATAAAATCCACATTCCATTGTATAAATTCGCGCAGGCGACCTTTTTGCGGCTGTTCAGCACGGTAGCAGCGGGGAATGGAAAACCATTTGATGGGCCGCGGCAACCCGGCGGCTTTTTCGGCTACCATGCGTGCCAGAGTGGGGGTAAATTCCGGCCGCAGGGCCAGTTTGCGTTCGCCACGGTCGGTGAAGGAAAAAAGCTGGGAGACAATTTCATCGCCGCTTTTTATTTTATAAAGATCAAGTAATTCAAAGGTGGGGCCATCCACTTCCTGAAAACCATGGCGAATGGAAACTTTTCTCCAGATATCTTCAATATATCTCCGTACCGCCATATCCGAGGGGTAAAAATCCCGTGTGCCTTTAGGTGCCTGGAAAGTTATTGCCATGTGGAGAAGTGTAAGCGAGAGTTGGTAAATTTTGAAGCGCCGGAGGCAATTGGATAACGGCCCTACCGGTTTGATGAACCTGCAAGTAACCGTTCACGGAATAGCCATCAATATCGCCCGCCCTGCGGCCGCGTCGCAATGAGTAATGAATAATGAGACGGCCTTATGGCCTTAATGAGACGTTACGCTGCGCTTCACTTAAAGCGCCGGCGTCGCAACGGTTGTTGTTCTTTGTTCATTTCCGGCGGGATAAACCCGCCGACTCGCACCCACGTTCCCCGTCCTAACTCCTACATTCTAATTCCCATGTTCTACTCATTACTCATTATTCATTATTCATTATTCACGGCTATGGCCCGTAAACGATTACCTGAATCGGCCCGGTGGCGGGAGAAGCGCGGCAGCCGATGGAAGTTCAGGATAAATCGGATGTGGCTGGGTCTGATACCAGTAAGCCACCGAGGCATAATCCGCTTTTACATTGTCCCACGGTCCGACCTGAATGGTAAAACGGATCGACTTTTTGAAAGGAATGGGATCCGCAATATACCATCGATAGGCGCTGATATATCCCGGTTGTTTGATAAGGCAGCCATGATACGGTGCCCCGTACGTACCACGGTCAAAGTACCACCCGCTGCAGAAGTAGTCCTCGGTTCCGGTGCCTTCAATGGCCGGCATGGTTTGTCCCGGTCGTGGTGGACCGATCCCCTGATAATAATTGTGTTTTCCGGGATGATCGTCAATGTAGACCATGGCATTACCCTCCAGAAACTCAAACGTATTGGATTGCTTCTGCAGGATGTGCATAAACAAAGCGGTGCCGACATATTGCCCCCGACCGGTGGTATTGAGGATGACATAGTTTTGGCCGGTCGGCA
Organism: Planctomycetota bacterium; assembly: GCA_023489375.1. Lineage (GTDB taxonomy): Bacteria > Planctomycetota > Phycisphaerae > WQYP01 > WQYP01 > JAMDCX01. The sequence goes on along the minus strand of JAMDCX010000032.1, from coordinate 7,820 downwards.
CTGGATTTTCGTTACGCCACAGAGCATGAAATTCCAGCATTTTTTCGCTAAGGTGGCGGTAGGTGTCAAAACCGATATTCCAGTAAAAGCCGGCAACCGTTTTATGACTTTCATTGGTGATCGTCCAGTACGCGGCTTTATGAAACGGCATGGGCCACCAGCAGTTATAACCACCACTGGTTTCCTCCATAGGTGCGGATTGATAATTCACCTGCTGCCCGAAGCCCACAGCGAAAAAAGCTCCCAGAGGAACACGCACACTGGGATGTTTTTCTCCGTCCCAATACATGCGCAGAATTAACTGGCACCGCACCGTGGTACTGCCGGGAAACGTACACCAGAAGTGCCGGATGATTCCGCTCCCATGGTAGTTCAGCAGCACCAGAGTCCCGCCGGGTTTGATGCTGCGACAATCTCTATTGCGGCCTGAGCGGTCCCAACTACCGGCATGCCTGGCGGTGCCGGTACGCTCCAGCGGCAAAGTGCTTAGAGCCCCGCCTGGACCGATTGCGCCGGCATGAGTTTGCCCACTGGTTGGTGACCCTGCAAGAACGACTCCAGCGATTATAGATAAGATCATAAAGGTTGAACAATGCCACAACAAAGACCGCGAACACCATGATGCCGATGTAAGATTTTGAAATATTTTCACGCCAAACTCCATAAAACAGTAGTAACCGTTCACGGCCTTTCGACCATTAATACGCAGCACCATCCGTATTCATGTAAAGGTAACCACTCACCAGAAGAAATGCAAATCAATTAACATGAAATATGCCAAAATAGAATTGCAGCATTCCTTATGATCTTACCAATAATGAATTGGATTAACAGATTGGCCGAAGTGACATGGATGGATGCACGTACTAAGCAACCTAACGGGATAAGATCGCCGAATTAAAACGTCAATTGGCGGAGCGTAACGAACAACTGGCCCAGCGTGATGCCACCATCGTGGCCTTACAACAACAGGTTGCAGAGCTTTCCAAACAAGTGGCCGATCTGCTGGCCCAAGTGGCCCGGTTTTCCAAGAACTCATCGAATGCTTCCAAGCCACTTTCCAGCGATATTGTCAAACCACCGCTACCGCCTGTTCTTCCGGGCGAAAAACGTTCTGTCGGCGGGGCTATACCAAAAATATATGGCTGCACCCAGTGCATAAACTTCGGGATTGACATGTACGAACATTGACGGTATACGTCAATGATGATGATAAGGCGAATCGTTTCAGCCGGTTTCAGAAATAATATGCCATTGCCGATGGCGGGCGTATTTCTGCTGCTGATGGCAGGCTGTGCGACTTATCATGCCAAACCTCTGACACCAGCGGCTTTCCAGGCAAAATTCCAAGGCCGATCCTTGACGGCCCGCGGCCTGAAGAAATTCATCACGCAGCAGCCGCTGAAAGTCCAGCCGGGTTTTCCGCAAGTACAAAATTTAAGCACCCTGGTGGCGGCTGCCTGGTATTACAGCCCGGCTTTGCGCGTGCAACTGGCGCAACTTGGGGTGGATATCGCCAATATGATTACCGCCTCCGAATCGCCCAATCCGACGGTGGCGTTATCACCAAACTATGCGGCTAAAGCCGGCCCCGGCATAAACCCGTGGATACTGGGGTTTAATTTTAATATTCCCATTGAAACCGCCGGGCGACGGGAAGACCGGATGATGCGGGCCGCGGCCCTGACGCAGGCGGGGCGGTTTAATCTGGGGCAAATCGCCTGGAATGTACGACAAGGCGTACGGGAGTCACTGATTAATTATGTGTTGGCACAAAAGCGGGTTCGGCTGTTGCGGCAAAATGCCGCTACGACCGCCCTGATTCAGAGTCTGATCCGATCGCGTTTTCAAGCCGGCGCTATTTCCCGGCCCGTTTATACCGCGGCGGAAATTCAGGCGCATCAGGCAGTTTTGGCGCTGGTGGCGGCCCACGGGTTGGTCCGGCAACGACGAATTCAATTGGCTAGCGTAATAGCTTTGCCGGTGCGCGCCTTGGCGGGAATACGATTATCTTATGGACGCCTTATGAAAGTGCCATCGGTGCGAATATTGGATATGAAGCGGTTGCGCCGGGCGGCCTTGCTGAATCGGATGGATATACAATCGTTGCTGGCACAGTACCAGGCGGCGGAGGCAGAGTTACAATTACAGATTGCCCGGCAATATCCGAATATTCAACTTGGACCGGGATATAGGTTCGATCAGGGCGCCAATAAATTTACGTTGGGTTTCACGATGGCCCTGCCGATATTTAATCAGAATCAGGGAGCCATCGCCGCCGCCAATGCGCAACGTCGTGTGATCGCCGCCGAATTAGAGCGAAAACAAACCATGGTTATCGCGCGGATTCGCGAGGCTTTATCGCAATACCGATCTGCAGTGCGACAGTGGCGAACGGCATCCGCCATTGCACATCAAGCTCGCCTGCAGTTGCGGGCGACGCGCCGCGCTTTTAAGGCCGGGGCGCAAAGCCGCCTGGCGTTGGCCGAGGCACAGTTGACGCTCAACACTTTTGCGCAGGCGGCGCTGCAATCCCGGTTTTCCGCGGTTCGGGCGTTGGGCAACCTGGAAGATGTTCTGGAAAAACCGTTGGGAAATACACCAGCAGCGCCAAAAGGAGAAACACCATGAAATCAGCCCAAAACATAGTCGGCGTTATGGCGTGGATGTTAAACTTGCGGCCGCGGGCCTTTAATGCGAAAAGCTGTCGTGGATTGCAAAATAGAGGTCCGAATGCCAATACCCTTACCATTGCAGCTGGTGGTGATATGACAAGATTATTACGCATTGGTCGGAAAAATGGACCACGCCCCCTGCCGAGTCGCACACTGTGGCGGCCTTTCGCAGATAGCCACCGGCTCTGCCAGTGGTGGCATAACCAATGTAGTGCGGCCATATTTTTTAGCAAAAGCCTCACAACCGCCACCAGATTACATATTAGAGAAGTATCCTGGGACCGCGGGCGTCTCGCCCGCCGTTGCCATCCAGGGAACCGTTGGTACAGCATCGCCCGTGGATGTTCAAGATACGGGTCTCGATTAGAAGGCCATAATTTCTGGCCGCACCCTAACCAATGTGGTCACAACGCCGCACTACACGCTTGCCGCCGCCGGTCCGTGCCGTCTGGAAAACTCTCCGCGTCCATCCTGCCTGGCGTTGTAATAATGACTTTGTCCGCGTCGGCCACCATTGCCTTCGCGGCACCATCCACTTCCACGGCCATCCATCTGACCACAGCGCAGGAAAAATCGCTGAATATTAAAACAGTGCGGCTGAAGACCATGGCCATTAGACCTTTACTGACACTTTATGGCGAACTAAAGACCAATCCGGATCACGTATGGATGCTTTCCTCACCTTTAGCGGGTGTGGTTTTGAACATGCCGGGAAAACAATGGCCGCAAATTGGCGCTGCGGTGATTCGGGGCAGCAGTTTCGCGGGTATCAAACCAGCGGTCTCCACTACATTGGAGATCACACTGGCGCTGGAACTGACCAAAGTGAAGGCCGATCTGGCGGCGGCGCGTGTGGCGCAAGCAACTTCCACCGCCATGTATGTCCGGGAAAAATCGCTGTACGCCCAGAACAAAGCGGTATCATTGCAACAGGTACAGGCGGCGCAGAGTGCCCTTGCCGATGCGCAGGCACGGGTGCGAGCGGACGAGCAAAGCATCTTCGCTATAGCGCATCAGCTGAAAACCAAAACCGGTGGATTTCTTCCCCTTCCAATTTTTCAAAATGGAATGATCACACAAGTATTGGCCCATCCCGGCGAAGCGGTGGCCGCGGATCAACCATTGCTGAAAATTGAGAATTTTCACACGCTGGTAGCAGCGGTGGCGTTGCCCGCATCCGATTCCGGAAAGGTTGCCATGGGGACGGAGATTCGTGTGCGGGCGCTGGGACACAAGCACTGGATACGGGCCATACCGCTGACCCTGGCACCGAGAGCGGATAGACAAACCCGTGGACTATCCGTGTTGTATCTTATCAATAATCCCGGCGATTTGCGGCCCGGCATGGCGATTACCGCGCTGATGCCAAAAGCAGCTAAAGCTGTGGCCATGACTATCATACCGCGCACGGCAGTGATCTGGTGGCGGGGAGAACGCTGGATTTATACCGCGCGCAGCGGCGGCCTATTTGCGATGCATGAATTGATTAATCCGGAGACTGTACCGGAAGGGTACGCGGAAAAAACTGGCTTCCTGCCCGCGCGGGATATTGTAATCAAGGGAGCACAACTCCTCCTGACCATCAAACTAAGTTCAACGATAAAAAAATCAGGTTGATTATCAGAATGAATTCATTGACGGATTTCAGATGCTTAAACGGATTGTAAACTTTTCCCTGCATTTTCGCGGTATTATCATCGCTTTGGCCTTTATTCTTCTGGGCTATGGAACTTATTCCATCACCCATGCCCGGTACGATGTGTATCCCAATTTCGTTCCGCCGCAATTGACAATCAAGACCTTAGCACCGGGCTTCAGCCCCCGGCAGGTGGAAAAACTTGTTACTACGCCCATTGAGCAGGCACTGGCCGGTGGAGTCGGCGCCCGGACAACTTATTCGCACTCCCTGCAGGGAATATCGGTGATAAAAGTGCTGTTTCCCAGCGCTACGAATATCTATCGCGATCAACAAGCGGTTTCCCAGCGCCTGGCGCAGGTTTCCGGCACTTTGCCGCCCGACGTTCATACACCGGTACTCATGCCGATAAACAGTTCCATTCGTTGGGTGACCGTGGTGGGAATTACCAGCAAAACCAATGACATCCGCCAATTGCGAACCGTAGCCGATTGGATCATGCAGCCGCGGCTGCTGGCGGTACATGGTGTATCCGAGGTGGCCATTTATGGGGGCCTGCAAAAGGATTACCGTATTGAATTAATCCCCGTCCGCCTGATTCAATATGGTTTGACCGTGCGGCAGGTCCTTGCGGCGGCACGCAGCGCCACAGGCCTGGAGGGCGCAGGATTCGTCACCACACCAAATCAGACCATGACGTTGCGCGTGCATGGACAAATTCAATCGCTGCAGCAGCTTGGCGAAACAACAGTAGCCAAACACGGCAGTCATGTAATCACGCTGGCGGATGTGGCGGATATAAGGCTCAGCCATTTGCCACAGGTTGGTGCGGTTTCAATCATGGGCCAACCAGGCGTATTGCTGATGATCGGGCAGGCTTATGGATCAAACCTTTTAAAGGTAAGCGCCGGGGTAACCAAGGCCTTGAGATCGCTGCAACCCGTGCTGGCACAAAAGGGTGTGGTTCTGCATGGAAAGATATTGCAGTCCGCTGATTTTATCACCGTAGCATTGCACAATCTCATGGATTCACTGCTGATCGGTGCGGGACTGGTCATTCTGGTACTGGTGCTGTTTCTTGGTGATTGGCGAACCAGCCTGATTTCCTGCCTGGCCATACCGCTGTCATTGCTGGCGGCCATTACGATTCTTATCCATCTGGGCCAGACCATTAACATCATGACCCTGGGCGGCCTGGCGGTGGCTATTGGTGAAGTGGTTGATGATGCCGTTATTGATGTGGAAAATATCACGCGACGATTGCGGATTAATGCGCTGGCGGCGGTGCCGCGCAACGCGCTGGGCGTGGTGTTGCACGCCTCTTTGGAAGTGCGCAGCGCGGTGGTGTTTGCCACATTCGCGGTCATTCTGGTATTTCTGCCGATTTTTGGCTTAGGTGGATTGGCTGGCAGATTTTTTACACCGCTGGGTATGGCGTATATCGCGGCGGTATTGTCCTCGTTGCTTCTTGCGCTGACCCTTACACCGGCGTTGTGTATGACCTTGCTGCCGCAGGTTGCTGTTAACCGCCATGACGCCTGGCTGACCGGTCATATCAAAGCCGGATATCGGCGATTGCTCACCATGGTGGAAACCTGGCGCGTAGCGGTAATTATGCTGGTGGTAGCGGTAACGCTAACCGGGCTGGCATTGGCGCCGTTTTTGAAAACCGAATTTTTCCCGCGTCTCAACGAGCGTAACTATGTGGTGCATATGGCCCTGGTGGCCGGATCGTCGCTGCAACAATCAATTGCAATCGGCAATCGTGTTACCGCCGGCCTGCGGAAGATTTCTTATATTCAGGAAATTGAACAGCGTTCCGGTCGATCGAATCTTGCCGGCGATGTTTTAGGACCGCAATACAGTGAATATCTTGTTCGCCTGAAGCCCTTAACTCCAACGCAGGCGAAAAAGTTCCGCGCGGACATGGCGAAACTCATCAAGACATTTCCGGGCGTGCTGCTTTATTACAACTCGGTTTTATCCGAGCGCATAAACGAAACCATTTCCGGTTCCGGTGCGCCGGTGGCGGTGCAGATTATCGGTAATAAATTCGCGGACATTGAAAAAGCTTCGGCCATGATTACCGCCGTGCTGAAAAAGGTTCCGGGATCACGCAGTGTGGCCCCGCAGACGGCTTGGAACGCTCCTGAAATACAAATCAGCCTGCGCCGACGACAGCTTCAGAGATGGGGTTTGTCTCCCATGGACATTCTGGCGCGTATTGATTTACTGGTTCACGGCCTCACCATAGAGCACATCTATCACGGCATACGAATCTGGCCATTGGTGGTTACCATGACACCGCACATTGCGCACCGAATTGCACGCATCCGTGAAATTCCCATTCGCACCCCTGATGGTACCTGGATTCCGCTTTCCGATGTGGCGAGAGTTTATGAAGGACGCGGTTTTTATCTTATTTCCCATATCAACGGCCAGCGGGCGCAGATGATAAACATTCATCTTAAAGGCGTGACCGCAGGCGAATATGTCAAAGCGGCGCAACAAGCTATGGCTAAAATTCATTTGCCGGCCGGGGTCCTTGTGAATTTCACCGGATCCGCTGAAGCGGCGGCCAGGGCGCAGCATGATCTGCTGGTGCATTCCGGCATAGCGGTGGTGGGTATTGTGCTGCTGCTGTTCATCGTGCTCAAAAATATCAACAATGTGCTGTTGTTGCTGATGAATCTTCCATTGGCGCTGGTGGGCGGTGTTTTGGCGGCGTGGATGAACGGCGGGGTATTATCATTGGGGGCTTTGGTGGGTTTTATCACTCTTTTCGGTATTACCTTGCGTAATTCCATTATGCTCATGTCGCATTATCAGCATCTGGTGAACCGGGAGGGAAGAACCTGGAATGTCCAAACCGCCATGGATGGCGCGGTGGATCGGTTGCCGGCGATTTTGATGACAGCTCTGGTGGCGGCGTTGGGGCTGCTGCCACTGGCGTTGGGCGCCGGCGCGCCGGGACGGGAAATTGAAGGCCCACTGGCACAGGTAATCGTCGGGGGGCTGTTTACCTCGACGCTTTTGAACCTGATTGTGCTGCCCACACTGGCGGCCCGCTGGGCGCGATTCTCGTCGCATTAAACAGGAGTTGCAGTATTATCAATATGCGGTGGGGATTTCGCAGTATGACTCTACTGCGGTCCACAGTGGAAAACGATCAAATCGTACTTGGCTATGGCCGCAGATTCCACCACTGGCAAAGCCAGTGGCTATGTGATCCACCACTGGAAACGACATACGTCAACGTTCACCGTGATACCAAGCTGCCAAACGGACAGCAACCCCAATCGGTACTATTTGCACAATGGTGACGGTCTTTGCGGGATTCCGGGAACTTTCAAAGAGAACACGGCGTTTATATATTGGACCTATGGCCTTAAGCGTTATGCTGTGGTTGTAGCGCAGTACCTGGTAATTTACAGGGCAGGTGTGAATTATGGATAACAAACCCGACCATGCCGAACATGGAGATATACAGCAACAAGCCGTTGCCAGGC
>JAMDCX010000115.1 GCA_023489375.1 Planctomycetota bacterium | reverse complement strand
TTGACTTCACACACTCTCCATCGCACTAACCGGCGGGTTTAACCCGCCGCGACGTTACGCCGCGACCGTGGATCGCGTCAACGATTGTAGATGATGTATGATTAACAATGAGCATCAAACAAAAAACTGTTGTGACTTCGGCACTTTTAAGTTTAGCGCAGCGTAGCGTCTCATTAAGGCCGACAGACCGTCTCATTATTCATTATTCATTGCGGCGCGGCCACGGGCGAGCGATGTTGTTCTCCATGTCGTGAATGGGTACCCGCTTTTGAACCAGAACGCACCTTGCGCTGGGTTGTTTATGAATTGGCGGTATAATCAATACTAAGTTTATGGCTAAATCACCATCCAACAAGACCAGCGCCGCCGCCCATAGTGGTCATGCACCGCGTATTGCGAATCGTCGGGCGCATTTTGATTACATGGTGCTGGAAAAAGTGGAAGCGGGCATGGCGCTGGTGGGCAGTGAAGTTAAAAGCGTGCGTCAGGGCAAAGTACAGTTGGCGGGAGCCTTTGCGATAATTCGCAATGGCCGGGTGTTCCTGATGGGGTGCCACATTGACACTTACGAACAGGCCAATCAATTTAATCACGATCCAACACGCCAGCGGCAGTTATTGCTGCATAAACGGGAAATCAGACGTTTACAACATGAATTAGCCAGACAGCCCGGCTGCACACTTATTCCACTGGAATTATATTTCAAACGTGGATTCGCCAAGATTTCCCTGGCGCTGGCCAAAGGCAAGGCCAAATATGACAAACGGCAGGCTATTAAGGAACGCGAGGCCCAGCGTGCCATGCGGCGGGCCGTTCGTCACCGGTAAGCAAGTTGGAGGCAACCAGCGGCCAATTCTTTCGCCAGCATCGCGAACGGCTATATTTTCAATGGGAATCGTTGGCGCTGAATTGAACCTCCATACAGCCCGCCGCAGCAATACACAGCTTACGCGACAGGGGCGGGTAAGCCTCAAGGACACCGAATAATCACCGTGACCAGCGGTGCCGTTGGGGATGGCTACTTCCCCGCAGCATCCAGCAGCGGGGTTTGGTCATCTTTGTCTTCCGGGGCGACGCGGGCGGGGCCGATCATCTTCTTCCTCCAGCATTATCAACCCATCGCGTTTGTGCGCGCTAGCGTCTATCTTATCTCGAAGAGACGCTTGAACCATGATACAAAATCGCTTGCGACCGGACTGTCGCTTCGGAAGTATTTTGCTATGATCGCTGTTCCGTAGGGGCGCCCCGGTTCTTTCTGCCAAGCCAGCCATGTGTGAAGGGTTGCTTTTATCTGATCCTGGGGGGCAAAGACAGCGCCGTATAAACGGGATTGGCCGGCTGCGGTTTCGGCGAGAAATCGTAGCGGATCGTCGGGCATAACCAGCGTGTCGAGAAAATCCTCCAATTTGCCACCGTCCATGCAGTTGTCCGGCATTAACCAAAACCCAACCTTACTGCTGTTCTCCGGTATGCTGATAACAGTTCCATTTTGAGAAAGTGATGCTGGAAAGGAGCTTTTAAGGCTCCTGAAGTTAAATTCATCGGCGATGGAGTTAACTCTGGCTCGAATCGCCTCCCAGCGGCTCGCCAGAGTTGTATCAATATCGATTACGAAGCCAATGCTTCTGTTTTTAGTGGTCTTAATTGCAACTGGGATAGCCTTAAGTAATTCCCGGTCACTTTTTTCAACGTGAATATCTACAGGCCGAGGATTAAAAGAAATACCATTCCTCTGCAACAAATGCATAATTGAATGCTGATCGTCGGTTCCTTCGACATGCAGGCTGGGCATGGTGTTACTCATGGCCATCAGCGAACCTCTATTTCGTGCTCGGCCACAATGCGAATCTCGTCACCCGAAAACGTGATTGCATCGGTGAGAAGGCAGTCGATCTGGTGCGCCGCCACCTGGCTTGAGAGGCCGGAAGATTCGCTAATGATACTTGCTAGTGCTCTGTCACGTCATAATTTTAGGGTAGACGCTGGCTAGCTTTATGCGCGCCTCATCAACCTTCATGTGCCACTCGACGCCTTTTTGCTGGTTATTGACGTCGCTCGACCAGGCGGAGGTTTCATGCCGTAAATTCTCGATGTCACCAAAGCGCCGGCCGGCAACGCACTGCCGGGTCAGGCTACTGAGTTCATTTTCAGCAATATTGAGCCAACTGCCGTGTTTCGGCGTGTGGCGGAACTCGATACGCCCAACAAGCTGGCGGGCACGCTCCGGCCCAAACGCTTCATAAAAGGCCCCTTTGGTGTGCGTGTTGAGATTGTCGCACACCAAGACGATTTTCTCGCAGTGGCCATAGCGATTCTCCAGCAGACCCGCCATCGCGATCGCCCAGTCGACCTTGGTCTTGGTGGCCCGCACGTCCACCTGCCGCCATCCCGCCAGCGGTTCGGTAAACATGAAGATATTCGCCGTCCCGGCCCGTTCATACTCATAATCCACCCGCCGGCCATGGTCGGCCGTCGCCGGAATGGGGGTGCGCGTCTCTTTGAGCAGTTGCACCGGCTGCTCATCCATACATAAGACCGGCTTGGCGGCGTCGTACGGTTGGGCGTAAGTCTTCAGCACCTCCTCCATCCCCGCGGCAAACTCCGCGTCGGCTTCAGGCGGAATCACCCAATATTCGATCTTCCGATTGGTCATGCCGTTTTTTTTAGCGTGCGCCGTACCGTCTCGTGACTGATCGTATCGACGATTTGTAATTCCACCACCCGCCGCGCCAGCAGCCGTAAGCTCCAGTTCGCGTACCCTGTCGGTGGCGGCCCCAGCCGCGTCGCGATGACCTGCGACTCCTGCCGACCATCCAGTCCGCTTGGGCGTCGGCCCAGCGGCCCGCTTGACGCCGTTGAGCGTCAACGCGAAACCACGCTCCACCAGATGCCGCCGGACATTCTCCACCGTCTGGCAGCGGCAACCAAACGCCTCGGCAATCTCCTGGTCCGTCCAGTTCGGGCCGTCCGCGTCGGCTTTTAAGAGCATCTGCGCACGCCGCACCTTTTGGTTCGTGCCCTTGAACTTTTTGACGATCTGATTTACTTCCGCTCGTTCCTGATCCGTCAGGCGAACCACGTACTTCTTTGGCATCGGAGCCTCCTTGCTCGATTGAAAATACTAAAATATCCGCCTCTGAGTATACCCTAAAATCATGTAGTGACAAAGCACATAGAGGTATGAAAGTCCGCTTTTATTGCGGACTCCCCTCCCTCCGAACCGGACGTGCGGATTTACCGCATCCGGCTCTCCGGTTAATG
>JAMDCX010000045.1 GCA_023489375.1 Planctomycetota bacterium | reverse complement strand
GGCCACCATGCAGGGTTAATGAAAAATTAATACTACGCTAACGCATCCTATACATCCGTCGCATATAAATAGCATCAGTTACGAATGGTCCAGCCGACAAAACGGTGTAGTTTTGTGGTCGGGCACGGTTTTCAAGGAGTAAGTATCATGGCAGCGGTCAACAATGAAGTGCATGCGCGGGAAGTTGCGGAGGCGCTCAATGAAGTAAAATTCAGCGGGTTCCATCTGCGGACCATTATTACCGCGGGTATGGGTTTTTTTACCTCGGCTTATGACCTCGCGGTCATTGGAACGGCCATAGCCCTGTTCGCCGGACCGTGGATGACCAAAATGTATGGAAGCAATCCGACGGCGCACCAGAAGGTTGAATTTGCGTTTTTGATCGGCCTGATTGGATCAATCTCGCTGTTTGCGACATTTCTCGGAGCTTTATTTTTCGGGACCATTTCCGATAAGTTTGGTCGCAAGCGGATTTACGGCATTGAAGCGGCACTGATGGCGATCGGTGCCATTGGCAGCGCCTTTGCCGGTGGGCCGATTGCCATGTTACTTTGGCGTACCGTCATGGGTTTTGGAATCGGCGGGGATTATCCGCTTTCCGCGGTGATCATGAGCGAATACGCCAACCGTGAAGACCGCGGCAAAATGGTGGGCATGGTATTTTCCGGCCAGGCACTGGGATTTCTCGCCGGCCCGGTAATCGCGTTGACCATGCTGGCGGCGGGCGTTAGTCATGAATTGACTTGGCGTATTCTTTTGGGGATTGGTGCAATCCCGGCGGCAGCCGTTATTTTCTTACGCCGTACCATGCCCGAATCGCCTCGCTGGATGGCCCGGGCCAGAGGGCAGGGGGCCGAGGCTTCTGCAAATCTTGCGGCTTATTCCTCCGGCATCGCTCGTGCTGCAGGCCGTGACACGATCATTAAAGAACCCCTGTCCAAATATATTCCCGCGCTGATCGGCACGGCGGGAACCTGGTTTCTGCTGGATTATGTGTACTACGGCAACACTGTGTGCATGCCGCAGATCATTAATCAGGTGGCTCCGCATGCTTCGATCCTCACCAGTACCGCCTGGAATGTGTTGATCTTCGGTCTGTTTGCCGTGGCCGGCTATGTCACAGCCTTTATGACCTGTGATAAACTGGGGCGTAAATTCATACAGATACTGGGTTTTGCCATGATGGCGGTGTCATTTGGACTTATCGGGTTGATCCCGCAGTTGAGCACCATGGTGGTACCTTTTATTATCGTCTTTGGAATCAGCTATTTCTTCACCGAATTTGGCCCCAATGTCACGACGTTCATTGTTGCAGCGGAACTTTACCCGGTGAATCTGCGTACCACAGGCCACGGCATATCGGCCGGCCTGGGCAAGTTTGGCGCATTTCTTGGAGTGTTCCTTTTCCCGGTCATCGGCGCGACGCTGGGGTTCCGCGGATCGCTGCTTCTTTCCTCCGGTTTGGCGATACTGGGCGTGATTGTAACAGCGATTTTTGTGCAGGAACCAGCCGGCAAATCATTGGAGGAAGCAGGGTTGGAATCCGGATGGGAACCGGCACAACCGATACTTACGCGTGAAGCGTCAAGCTCGGCCGGCGTTTCGGTGTAAATACTCGCGGTTATGATTGAAACATAGTTGTCGCTTGACGTGCCTTATCAAGAACAACTGCTTTTGCGCATCATATTGATGTGCGCGCTGGACGTCGGAGATGGTTTCTATGCTGTATCGTCAACGTTGCCAGGTGCGTAACAGCAGGGATATTATTGCGTGTGCTTGCCGATTCCGTAGCCGTTTACAGCGTTGTGTGTAAATTCGGTTATATGTGTGCACGGTTGCGGAATATCAACGGGTGATGATGACGCTACCCTGCGGCGCGTGGTAGCAAGCCGCAGCCGTGTTTCCTGATGCGGGGTATGTCCGTGGTAATGAACGGTTACCAGAAACGAGCGGTTGCAGTAACAGTCAGCAGAAAATGGAGGAAGTTCATTGCCCGGCTACGATCGGGACTCAACAATTGTAAGGACGGGCGGAAGTAGAAAATTCCATATTGACTTTCATCTATGTAGCTCTATAGTAACCAGCAGGTCTAAAACAGGACCGGTGAAGTATATTCATGGAGCACGTATGATCAATCGCTATCGTCAGCTGGGCGCAACGGAGATAACCATTACTCCCATTATTTTAGGTGCATGGGCGCTGGGTGGATGGATGTGGGGCGGTGCGGACGAACAGACTTCCATTGATGCTATCAAGGCTTCCATTGACGCGGGCATCACGACCATAGATACCGCCGCTGTTTATGGCATGGGTTACAGTGAACAACTGGTCGGAAAAGCCATACAGGGTTATGTGCGTGACAACATTATCATCGCCACTAAATGTGGTATGAGATGGGATGATCCGAAAGAGGAGGGTTCCGATCCATGGCCACAACAGGATCCCGCGGGCCGTAATGTGGTAATCCGCAAAAATTCAAAACCTGCCAGTATCGCGTATGAATGCGAACAGAGCCTTAAGCGGCTGGGAGTTGATTATATTGATCTTTATCAGATTCACTGGCCAGACGTCAGTACATCAGCGGAGGAGACCTTTGGCGCCATGGAGAATCTTCATCAGGCCGGAAAAGTCCGGGCTATTGGGGTAAGTAATTACGATGTAGATTGGATGGAAAAGGCTCGCGCCATCGTTCCGCTCGCCAGCCTGCAACCGCCCTACAGCTTGCTGAATCGTGATATCGAGAAGAAAATTCTTCCGTATTGTCGCCGGCATCAAATAAGTGCGCTCGTTTATTCTCCGCTGGAAAGGGGGCTGCTGACGGGCAATGTGCCGGCGGATCGGCAATTTCCACCGGGCGATCATCGCTGCCGACATAAATTATTTACCATGGAAAACCGCCGACGTGTTATGGCGGCGTTGACGCAGATTAAGCCCATTGCGGATGCCCACCACGCCAGTTTTGCACAGGTGGTCATCAACTGGACCATTCAGGAACCGGGCATAACGGCGGCTCTGGTTGGCGCCAGAAATCCGGATCAGGCGCAACACAATGCGGCCGCAATGCAATTCCAACTTTCCGCTGCGGAACGCGCCGAGATTCGACGCGTATTTGAATCGTTGGCGCTCGCTTAAATCATACAATCGTCGATGGTGTTGTCGAGAATTTAGAATTTAACGTTATTGCTGAAGGCAATGGTCCGCATAACCCATTGCCTCATAATGGGAAAACACTCCCGACTACCATAATGTCATGCGAACACTTACGAAACGTTTGCATCCAGATGGAGAGCAAATGCTTTTGCGGCACTGCATCATCTTACAGTGGTACGTATCCGTCGGCGAAACCCGGTTGCGCAGGGTGCGGGCTTGTCCATGTTTCCGCACAGAGCATCGCATGGCGATGCAGGTGTTCTATCGTAATATCGTCTTCAAAGTCGCCGGACTTCTGGAGGGTAGCCATTTTTTAGGCAATTCTTGATTTCCCCATCGTTTGTATCCGTTCACGGCCTGGTCACTAACATCGCCCAATGGGGGCCACGTTGTCAACCACTTTTGAACACCAAAGACGCAAAGAACACAAAATATATTGGTAGCCGTTCACGAGGCCATAACCATGATAAATAATAATGTAATTGAATGATGAATAATGAGTAGAGTGCAGGAGTAGCATTTAGCATTTAGGAGAAGAGACGGGAAAAATGCGAGCCGGAAGGTTTATCGCACCGGAATGCTGCATAAAGCCGCGACCGCGGGTCGCGCCCGCGATTATAGGTGACGCATGATGAGCAACGAGCAATGACCAGAAAATCATTACGCGTCCTGTACTTTTAAGTGTAGCGTAGTGAAACGTCACATTATTCATTACTCATTGCGGCGTGGCCAAGGGCGGACGATGTTGGTAGCCGGGCCGGTAACGGTTGCGCAGACATCATGAATTTACATAATGAATTGCAACTTGGACGGTTGGTTTTACGGCACCCTGTTATGGCAAGTTGTGTGTATCGGCACAGAGTATATGCTTCATTCCTCGTCCATCTCGCCGCGTTCAAGGGCGGCGAGGAAAATGAATATTTGGGTCAGGCCGGACCATACCAGCAATAATGCCGCCGAGACAAGCATAAATATCCACAGTAACTCCGGATGCAGATACTGCCGGTGAGGTCCGATGATTGCAGAATTGCGCATGGCGCACCAAAGTCCCAGGCCCATCGTCACCGTTAAGGCCAAGGTTCCACACAGGCGACCAATAAGGTTGACCCAACGTCGAAACCGGGAAAAATGACCGACTAATGCAATTATACCATCGCCCATGGCTCCGAGCATTGCGGCCTCCAGCAACCAGAACAGTTGGGATGATGAATGATCCAAAATAATCCCTTGTACGGTATGCCCGGTGAACAGCAAGACCGTGGGCAGAAACCATAAAATAATTACTGAAGACCCCAACGCTAATTGGCGATTGTTGAAAAATTCGGAGTCCGCCACTGCCGGGCGAATGCCGGTCAGCGCATCCAGGCTGACCAGTGCCAGCAGCGCCACAGCAGGATATTCCACCAGAATCACCCAAAAGGATCCCTGCTGACCGACGATAAAATAGACCAGTATCAATATGGCAAAGCCCAACATTGTCATGAGTGTTGCCCGACGGCGGCGCGGGAAAAATGGCAGGGTCAACAGAGCCAAAACACCCAGTACCAACTCCACAGCTTCTACAGTCTGGGTAACTGCGGTATGAAAAATAACCGCATTCACCACAGGCCATGAATAGATTTGCGAACCATGGCCAAGGATCAGAAAAAATGGCGCTATTAACAACAGACACGCAAATTCAGCGACCAAAAGTGTAGAGAGTTCAAACCGCCGGCGGGGAATAGGCCAGGGCTTACCTGCCTGTGTAAAGGGCGTAATGGGCAACGTGTGCACCCTATCAGAAATGGCTCGCGGCTGTGAACCGGGGCCATCCGTTGCGGAAACAAGAGTACCGGGGTGGATTGGAGGCCGCATCAGAATATCGGCGGGGCCATGAACTTTCATGGATTGGCGTTGCCGACGTGTGCCTGTATGTTTCACGGTACAGTATCCGGTAAACTGGTCGATAGATTTTCCGGCGGCGGTATATCCGCGGAAGGCGCATCGGGATTAAGCCGGATATGAATAGCATCAGCCGCTTCTGATTGTTCAATACATATTTTTTTCATGCGGATAAGTTCCAGCATGGCCAGGAAAAGTCCGATCATTTCCGAACGGCTCTTGCGACCCGCAAACATGGCCTGGAGAGTAAGTGGACCATCACGCAGCAGCCGGTCCAGAATATCGGCCTGATGCAGACTGATGGGGGTATCATCATAGACCACATCATGACCGAAAGCGGAATGGCCGACACTGGCCATGATGGCGTTAAAGGCGTCAATAAGTGTAAATAAATTGATATCATCCAGGTCCAGCGGAGTACGGCCCTCATAGCGGCTTCCGCTGCGGCCAAAACGCTGTTGTTCCACCTCGGCCCGTCGCGCCAACGTATTGGCCGCATCTTTGAACTGTTTGTATTGCAGCAACTGTTCGACCAATTCCCGGCGCGGGTCGGAAAGCTCCTGGACGTTGCCACTGGAATCGGATTCCGCTACAGGCTGCGGATTCAGCATTCGGCTTTTGATTTCCATGAGGGTGGCGGCCAGCACCAGAAATTCACCGGCCAGGTCTACATCAATCCGACGGATCAACTCCACGTGCGCCAGATATTGCGACGTGATACGCGCAATGGGAATGTCATGGATATCTACTTCTTCTTTCCGGATGAGAAACAGAAGTAATTCCAGCGGCCCGTTGTATACATCCAGTTCAACTCTGTAATCACTTTGATTCATTATGTTCAGGATACCGTTTTACAAGGGTAACCGCCAGTAAGCGGTGTCAAAAAAAAGAGCCGAATAGTATGCACTATCGGCTCCTGGAAACGCTCAATTAAAACTCTGCCGCGATCAGGCTCCCGCCGGTTGTGCCACCTGTGCGGTCTTGGCTGGAGCCGCCGCTGTGGGTTCCGGGGAAGGCAGTGGAACCTGTATTTGCAGTTCCGTTTCATGAACAGGTTCGCCAAGGTGGATAATTTCCATTTCCTGATAAGGCCGGAAAGCCGTACCCGCGGGAATCAAATGTCCCAGAATGACATTTTCCTTGAGTCCCTGCAGTGTATCCTCACGGCTGGCAATAGCGGCTTCGGTAAGCACCTTGGTGGTTTCCTGGAAACTGGCGGCGGAAACAAAGGATTCACTTTGCAAACTGGCTTTGGTTATTCCCAGCAGCAGAGTTTTGGCGGTGGCCGGCTTGGGCCGCCGGGTCTTGGGAGGCGTTCCACCCTTGGCTTCGATAGCGGTAACGGCGGCCTTAAGTTCATCGCGCGGCACAAGTTGACCAGCGGTATAGTCGCTGGAACCGGGTTCTTCAATGCGCAGCATTTTTGCCACCGATTCATTATGCTTACGGAATTTAAATTTATCGACCACCTCGGTAGGCAGAAATCTGGTATCGCCCGGATTTTCAACCTTCACTTTCCGCAGCATCTGGGAAACAATGATTTCGATATGCTTATCACTGATTCGCTGATTCTGGGTGCGATACACATTCTGTACTTCACCCAGCAGGTACTGCTGCAGCGCGTCTTCGCCCTTGATGCGAAGTATATCGTGCGGCACTAACGGCCCATCAATCAGGGGATCACCGGCCTCAACCTGATCGCCGGTATGTACACGCAACTGCCGATCCTGCGGCACATGGTGTTCTTTTTCCATGCCGCCGGGACCACGGATAATGATAGTCATTTTGCCCCGGCGCTTGTCGGATCGCAATTCAATGGTGCCCGAAATTTCCGCCATGATGGCGGGGTCCTTGGGTTTGCGGGCTTCAAAGATTTCGGTAACCCGCGGCAACCCGGAGGTAATATCCGACGTACCTTTGATTTCCCGCGGCTGCCGGGCCAGCAACGTTCCGGGATGAACCATTTGCCCTTCTTCGACGTCAATACGAGCCTTGGCGGGAAGATAATGGAAATCCAGAATCTTTCCATCCGCCGGGTCTTCAATGACAATGCGGGGATGCCGTTCGCCGCGATGTTCAACAATTACCAGATGCTTACTGCCGCCCTTGCCTTCACTTTCCATGCGGGCGGTTTCACCATCCTGGATGTCCTCCAGCTTCACGCGACCACCCTTTTCCGCCAGAATCGGGGTCCGGTGTTGATCCCAGACGCAAAGCTGTTGTCCAGCCCGCACGGATTCATTTTCCTTCACCAGCAGCGAAGCGCCGTAGGGAACCCGGTATTTTTCAAGTTCACGCCCCTTGGCATCTTTGATGGCAATTTCGCCGTTGCGTTTCAGAACCACAAGGTGTTTGTTACCTTCAGCGTCAACGGTCTGAACGGCATTGAGATCGCAATATTGAACAACTCCGGCGACGCCGGCCCGCACATCATTTTTTTCCAGGATGCGCGTGGCTGATCCACCGGTATGGAATGTCCGCATGGTCAGCTGGGTTCCAGGTTCACCGATGGATTGGGCGGCGATAATACCGACCGCCAGACCTTCCTCCACCAGCGTATTCGTCGAGAGGTCCACACCATAACATTTGGCGCAGATTCCCGTCGGACTTTCGCACGTGAGGGCACTGCGAACACGGACGGTTTCAATGTTAAGACTTTCAATCTTGCGGGCGATGACGTCGGTGATAATCTGGCCCTCACGCACAATAACCTCGTCGGTCACGGGGTTCATCAGAGTATCGGCGGCGCAGCGGCCAATGATAACATCCCGCAAGGGTACATCAATTTGTTCACCTTTATAAATGGCGCTTTTACGAATGCCATTCTGGGTACCGCAATCATGCTGGGAAATAATGACATTCTGCGCCACGTCGGCCAGTTTACGCGTAAGATATCCGGAATCGGCGGTCTTCAGCGCGGTATCCGCCAGGCCTTTGCGTGCCCCGTGCGTGGAGGTGAAATACTCCAGCACGGAGAGACCTTCACGGAAGTTGGTTTTAATAGGCGTTTCCATGATTTCACCGGAGGGTCGGCTCATCAAACCACGCATCCCGGCCAGCTGCCGGAAGTTATCAACGTTACCACGGGCGCCGGAATCGGCCATGAGGAACACGGGATTAAGATACGGTTTACCCTTGGGGTCTTTCGGGGCCATGGGTGTCAGTGTTTTTTCATCGCGGGTATCATGTTCAAGTTCCTCCATCATACCCTTGGTAACTTCTTCCCGCGCGTGCGCCCAGATATCCAGAAGCTGGTTGTAGCGTTCACGTTCAGTTATGGCGCCCAGGTGCAGATTCTTTTCCACACGATCGGCCTTCTTCTGTGATTCTTCAATAATCTGGGCTTTTCGCTCCGGAATGCGCAGGTCGGTAATACCGAAACTTAAGCCGGCCAGTGTGGACATCTTGAAGCCCAACTCTTTCATGTTATCGAGAAGATCAATCGTGGACGGGCGTCCCAGCAGTTGATAGCAATCGGCAATGACGCGACTGCCGCCTTTACTGGAAAGGGTATAGTTATAGAATGGCATTTTCGAAGGTAGAATATCATTAAACATGCAGCGTCCGACCGTGGTGACGATGATATGACTGGCCGGAACACTCTCCGCATTTTTACCCTGGCCATTAACTACAGTGGATCGCGGGATGCGCATCCGAATGGGGGTATGGATGCCAATTTGCCGACGATCATAGGCCAACAGGGCTTCATGATAATTATGGAAGGCCAATTCCTTACCTGGTTCCCGCCAGCCCGGTTCGCCTTTACGCATGGTGGTGATGTAATAAATACCCAGCACAACATCCTGGGATGGACTGATAATCGGCGAACCATTGGAGGAGGAGAAAATATTGTGCGTGGAGAGCATCAGTAACTGGGCTTCCGCCTGCGCTTCCACGGAAAGCGGCAGATGTACGGCCATTTGATCGCCATCGAAGTCGGCGTTGAATCCTTTGCAGACCAGAGGATGTAATTTAATGGCGTTACCCTCAATGAGCACCGGTTCAAAGGCTTGAATACCAATGCGGTGCAGGGTCGGCGCACGATTCAAAAGAACCGGATGCCCTTTGATGACCTCCTCGAGTATATCCCAGATTTCCCGATCCTGGCGCTCAATCATTTTTTTGGCGGATTTGATCGTATCGGCATAGCCGTACTCTTTGAGTTTGCGAATAATAAAGGGCTGGTAAAGTTCCAGCGCAATTTTTTTAGGAATGCCGCACTGATGAAGTTTTAATTCCGGACCGACTACAATGACGGACCGTGCAGAATAGTCCACGCGTTTGCCCAGCAGATTTTCACGGAAGCGGCCCTGTTTTCCCTTAATCATATCCGTCAACGATTTGAGCGGTCGATTGGAAGATCCCAGTACCGGTCGGCGGCAGCGGCTATTGTCAAAAAGAGAATCGACGGCCTGCTGCAGCATGCGTTTTTCATTACGAATAATGACTTCCGGGGCATTGAGGTCGATGAGTTTGTGCAGACGATTATTGCGATTAATAATGCGCCGGTAGAGATCATTGAGGTCGCTGGTGGCGAAATTTCCGGATTCCAGCAGCACCAGAGGACGCAAATCCGGAGGAATGACCGGAATAACTTCAAAGATCATCCATTCCGGCTTATTCTGTGATTGCCGGATCGCTTCGACAATTTTCAGGCGCTTGGTCAAATCTTTTATTTTCTGTTTACTGTTGGTGTCTTCAACAGCCTGACGAATCTGTACGGAAAGCTCGGAGAGGTTCATGGCATTGAGCAACGTACGTATCGCATCGGCCCCCATCTCCGCTTTGAATGACTCTCCGTATTTGTCACGCGCGTCACGATATTCTTCTTCCGAGAGCAGCTGTTTTTTCTTCAATGGGGCGGTGCCCGGATCGGTTACACAATAGTCTTGATAATAGACCACTTTTTCCAAATCCGTGGTTTTCATATCCAGCAGATTGCCCAGGCGGCTGGGCATGGCCTTGAAAAACCAGATATGAACAATGGGCGCCGCCAGGCTGATATGCCCCATGCGTTTGCGCCGTACCCGGCTGTGGGTCACTTTCACTCCGCAGCGATCGCAAATGACACCTTTATATTTGGTGCCTTTGTACTTGCCGCAGGCGCATTCCCAGTCCCGTTCCGGACCGAAAATACGTTCACAGAACAACCCATCACGTTCCGGGCGATACGTACGATAGTTAATCGTTTCCGGTTTTTTAACTTCGCCGAAGCTCCAGGAACGAATATCGTTCGGGCCGGCGAGAGCAATTTTTACCGCACCGTAGTCATTAATCCGATCATAAATCGCTGTTTCAGCCATGGTTATTGACTCCCAAAAGAGTTATAAATTCAGTTTACATCATTCCGGTATTACAGGAACAAGCAGCACTTTTAAATGCTCATTTTCACTTAACTCATCCTCCGTGATGGCCAGTCGGCTGGCATAATCAAATAAGCTGACTTTTTTGCTGTCAGGTTGAACCAGTATGTACCACCAGTCTCCGTCTTGTTTTGATCCTGCGTGCTTAACGACCAACTTGTATTTTCGCGGTTGGTGTTTCCTTAGATATTTCTCGACCACCTTCGACACCCCACTCAAATTTTGCGATTGTGACTTCATAGTATTACTCCGCAGGCTCGTAATACAATGGCCGAGTACCGGATTGCTTCCCTTGCAGACGCAACGTCCGTGGTCAATCCCGCGGAATAATCAGCATTTAGTCGCATTTCATATAATGCCCTTATGCTTCGACGGATATCCCTGGCGTGAGTCTTTGAAGAAAAAGCCTGGTTCACCAGGTCGGGAATATCACGATGTGGGGGCGACTCTCTGCCCGAAAAAGACAATCGTATTTCCGCAAATTTCTGGGTGAGAGCGGAAAAAGCGGCATCATAAGAGCGACTTACACTGCTACGGGGATATTTCGCGCGCAATGCTTGCCCCGCTTTCCAATTATTCCGACTGATTTCAGGCCACGCACCCAAGATAACTTCCTTAAGGAACCACAAATAATCACCGCCGGTTTGCGATCTAACGTTATATGCCTTTCTTCTTTTCCAGCGTAATATTCAAACCTAAGCCGCGGATTTCGTTGCACAGCACATCAAACGACACCGGCGTGCCGGCATCCAAAGTGTTGGTACCTTTGACCATGCTTTCATAAATCTTGGTGCGACCTTCCACATCATCCGATTTCACGGTCAACAGTTCCTGCAGGACATACGCGGCTCCATACGCTTCCAAAGCCCAGACTTCCATTTCTCCAAAACGCTGGCCGCCGGTACGGGCTTTGCCGCCCAGGGGCTGCTGCGTGATGAGGCTGTAGGGGCCGGTAGAGCGGGCATGTATCTTTTCATCCACCAGATGGTGGAGCTTGAGCATGTACATATATCCAACGGTTACCTTTTGCTCAAAAGGCTCGCCAGTGCGGCCATCGTAAAGGTCAATTTTTAATAAAGCGGGCATCTCCACCGATATTTCATCCGCGGGCGGAGGCAGTTTTTTCTCCACCAGTTCCGTGCGGCGGCGGCGCACATGGGCATTGGCTTCTTCCACCGCCTTGAGAATTTCGGTTTCCGTGGCCCCGTCAAAGACCGGTGTAACGGCCTGGAATCCCAATACCGCCGCAGCCCAGCCCAGGTGGGTTTCAAGAATCTGTCCAACATTCATGCGTGAAGGAACGCCCAGCGGATTTAAGACAATATCCACCGGTGTTCCATCTTCCAGGAACGGCATATCCGCTTCCGGAACAATTCGGGCGATGACGCCCTTGTTGCCATGCCGTCCGGCCATCTTGTCACCAACGGAAAGTTGCCGCTTGGTGGCCAGATAAACCTTCACCATTTCCAGCACGCCGGAAGGCAGTTCATCGCCACGTTTCATATGTTCCATTTTGCGGTTTTTTTCTTCCCGCAAGGACTGCAGCACGGTTTTATAGCGATAATAGATCTGTTCTCCACGTTTACGGGCGTCCTCCGCCCCTTTGATCCAGCTGACCGTAAAGTTTTCGACCTGCTCAATAATCACTTCATCCTGATGCGATTTACCAACTTTCTGCCGCGTATTTGGATCCACCATGATTTGCCCGGTGGCTTCATTGATTTCATTAGCCATCTTCCGGAAAAGTTCGGCAATGCGGGCGTCCATTCCCTTGCCGTATTCTTTCATTTCTTTCTGAAGAATTTTCTTCTGTTCATCGCCCATTTGCATCCGGCGGCTGAAACGTTGTGCCGCGATGACGACGCCTTCGGTTCCGGCCGGCACTTCCAGCGAGTCATTTTTTACATCCTCGCCGGCGCGTCCGAATATGGCATGCAGAAGTTTTTCCTCCGGCGACAATTCCGTCTTGCTTTTGGGCGAAACTTTGCCTACCAGGATGTCTCCGGGTTGTACATGTGTGCCGATCCGGACAATTCCGATTTCATCCAGATTTTTCAGGGCTTTTTCGCTGACATTCGGAATATCGCGTGTGAATTCCTCCCGGCCCAGTTTGGTTTCGCGCACTTCCACATCGAATTCTTCAATGTGAATCGAGGTAAATACGTCACCTTTGATCAGCCGCTCCGAGACAACAATGGCATCTTCATAGTTGTAGCCGTCAAAAGTCATAAAGGCGACCAGTACATTGCGTCCCAGCGCCAGTTCCCCATTACGACAGGCAGGCCCATCCGCCAGAATCTGACCCTTCTTGACTTTCTGTCCCACCGTGACCAGTGGTTTCTGGGTCATGCAGGTTTTGTCGTTCAGGCCGGCGTTTTTCCGCAGAACATACTCATCCGAGTTGTCAATAATAATTCGGGTAGCATCCACAAATGTCACGGTACCGGCCCGTGCCGCCTTCACCACCATGCCGCTGTTGTAGGGAATAACTTTTTCTAAACCCGTTTCCACCACCGGAGGATCGGTAATTAACAGCGGTACTGCCTGCCGCTGCATATTGGAACCCATCAAGGCGCGGTTGGCGTCGTCATGTTCCAGAAACGGAATTAAAGCGGCCGAGATGGCCACCGTTTGCTTGGGGGATATATCGACATAATTAATTTCCGATCCACGCACCTGCTGCAGATCTCCATTAACACGTGCCAGCAGCAGGTCCTGTCGAACCTTGCCTGTATCCGGTGTCACCACTTCCGGGGGGGCCAGAACGGCTTTCATTTCCTCATCGGCTCGCAGGTACTTATGTTCGCCGTTGACTTTGCCGTTCTCTACGACACGGTACGGCGTGGTAAGGAAACCATAATCGTCCACACCCGCATATATGGACAGCGAAGCGATCAAGCCGATGTTAGTGCCTTCCGGCGTTTCAATCGGGCAGATGCGGCCATAGTGTGAAATATGCACGTCACGGACTTCAAAACCTGCTCGTTTGCGGTTTAACCCCCCCGGCCCCAGAGCCGAAAGACGGCGTTCGTGTGTAAGCTGGGACAGCGGATTGGTCTGGTCGACCACCTGCGACAATTCGCTGCGGCCAAAGAAATACTCAATGGAACTACTGATGCTTTTAGAGTTCACCAATTCCACAATCTTGGCCACTTCTTCCGGAGCCTTGGTGCTCAGCCGCTCCTGCACCGTGCGCCGAAGTTTCAGGAACCCTTTGCGCAATTCCTCCTGCGCCAGTTCATCAATGGTGCGCAGACGACGGTTGCCCAAGTGGTCAATATCATCCACATAACCGCGCCCGGCGCGCAATTCCATAAGGTACTTGATGCTGCCAACGATATCCTCCGGGCGCAAAGTCATAACATCTTCGGGCACATTCTGCTCAAACTTGCGATTGATGCGGAATCTTCCCACCCGGCCGAGGCGATAACGGGCCACATCAAAGAACTTTTCCGCGAAGAGCGTTTTGGCTTTATCATCATTGGGCGGATTACCGGGCCGCAGGCGGCTGTAAATTTTACGCAGCGCTTCCTTATGACTGTGGGAATCATCTTCCTGCAGGGTATTAAGAATAATAGGATCGGCGACCTTCTCCACAACTTCAATTTTTTTCAGGCTGCCGGATTGAATTTTGGCGACGCGATCCCCGATCTGAGCCCCGGATTTCACCAGCTCTTCGCCGGTTTCAGTATCCACAATGGCCCCAACGGCATAATAATCCGCCTTCAACTGTCCCACCGGAACGGTGCGCGTTTCATAAAAGGCGCGGATCAGGGATTCATCCGTGCCGTACTTTTCATCCATAGCCCGCAGGAAACCGGTGGCCGGTATTTTCCCGGACTGGTCAATGCGTACTACCAGCACGTCCTTCTTGGTGATATTAATTTCAATCCAGCTGCCGCGTTCCGGAATGACTCGACAGGAATGCAGCGGCCGGTCTCCTTCCTGCGATTGAATCAGAAAGTCCACTCCTGGAGATCGGTGCAGCTGCGATACAATAACCCTCTCGGCGCCGTTAATAATGAATTCACCCCCGCCGGTCATAATCGGTACATCACCGAGATAAATGGATTCCTCCACAATATCCGGTTTGTCCTTTCGGCTTAAGCGCACCTTAATGCGCAAGGGCATACCATAGGTCAGACGCAGCGCCCGGCATTCATCGCGTGAATACCGCGGTTTACCAAGTTCATAACTGATATATTCCAGTTTGGACGAACCGTCATAAGACGCAATGGGAAACACTTCCCGTAAGAGGGCCTCTATGCCTTCGTTTTTTCGTTTTTCAGGTTCGGTATCCGCCTGAAGGAATCGGCTATACGCCGTGGTCTGAACCGCTATGAGGTTCGGAATTGGCAGCGCGTCGCCTCGTTTTGAATAATCTCGCACTTGCGATACACGTATACGCATGGTTTAACCTCCGACATTCAGGCCGCGGGGAACAGGTTCTTTCAATCCACCGCTGCTAATAATTCTGTATCTACTATGGGGGGGAAGAAACAAGAACAAATACAAACAACAATGCTAGCCCGGCTATTCATAGTCTTGTATTATATACCCCCTGCATATCTAATGCAAGTGTGATGCCAACAACCCCAGAACCGAGGGCTTGTGACAGTGTACTTTCATCTGGAAATCGCTATATCCTCCACGCCATAACGGCGTATCAACCCTTGGCTGAAATAGTACACGATCTGCAGATTCGCCGCCAGGAGCCTGTCCGAGTAATCGCCGGGTCGCGACGGTGTGTTTTGGGCTCCCATCAAGTAATGCGATGATGGCATACCTCAACGACATGGTACGCCGAGGAGATGCGCAGTGGAGGAGGGGGGGCAAAAAGGCACGCGGCCACGCCGGGTGGGCCTGAAATGCCCCGCCTGCTTTGTTGTCGGATATCGCGGACTCATCTTCCAGAGTCGGCTCGATCCTCCGCCGCGCATACTGGGCATTTCAGACTCATCGCCATCCCGGCCATTAGGAATGGAGCCGTAATAACTTCCCGATTGGCATTACCATTAATGTAACCGTTCACGGACTGGAAGAAAGAACTGAAGATGTGACTGGGTACGGCCATAAATGTTGGTAAAAGCCCCTTATCGCCGCCAGTTTGCATATTCGAGAAGTAGTCTGGGATCGTCCGCATCCCCATCCACATCGAACTCAATGGGCCGTTGCCTCAGCAATACCAATGGATGCTCTGGAGACGGGCCTCGAGTGGCTTAGTCACAAAATAATTGGTAACAATCTGATACAAGAATTCGCAACCGGAAATATGTTTGTTACCATTAACAACAATATCCACAATGTGTAGGGCTGTGTTTTACTGCCGCATTTTCCACTTTTATCCATGAACGGTTACGATATGTTTTATATATTCTATCTGTATGTATATATTATATATGGCAATGAATAGCTTGGGGACACAACAATCTTTTCATAGAAGGTAGAGGTTAGGTATTTTTTGATGGTGTGATTGGCCGAACGAGGGCCTTTTTTATAGTACGCCGCCATAAAAAATCAACTATTTTTGCAAATAAATTAAAGCACTGTAGTCCGATAATATTGGCGTTATTCTATCAATAATGGCATTTTTGGGGTTGTTTTACGAAATTTATAACTTTAGCTGGGTGCTTTTGCTTTTCGCGCTCTTGACTTTTATCGGACATGATATATATTATTTTTAGTTCTTGGATAAATCTCATTATTCGATCCAAGGCAGAAGGTTTTGAGCATGGTACGGTCGCAGGACAAGTTGACCTTCGTTGAATCCGAAGTGGGATATTCGGATCAGAAACGATCTGCTTGCCAGCGAGATTGTAAGCGAGTGAACGAATTTATCCCGGCGGATTGTCTCTATCCTTCTATTCATTATTCATTAAGCTATGCGCCTCATTATTCATTGAAGCGTAGCGTCCCCCCCCGCACACTTACGCAATGCACAAGTGTTTCCACCAGCATCGGTGAGTTTCTATGATCAAGGCGCCTGTAAATGAAAATGGCTCCAATACCGCCCCCGCGATCCCGATTCGCCGGCCTGGCTCCGGCTAATACTACAACGCTATAAAAGCTCAAGTTAATGAGGGCAACTTACCGATGAAGTCTTTCAGGAGCCGTATTTCTGAAAGGAGCCCCGGCATGGAAGCTGAAGCGATATTGAGAATTCGACCGGCGTTGACACATTATCTGCACCAGTACGACGATTGTTTCGGTCGCCGCACAGCGCGACGGCATATCAACACCTACGTGGAAGGTCAATTGGGTCCCTTGCCGCGTAAGAGCGTTGAGCCCATAGCGGACGCCGCCGGGGTTCCCCCGCGGGATTTGCAGCAGTTTTTGGGCCTGTATCGCTGGGACGAGTCGGCGATGCGGGATCGTTGTCAGCAGTTGGTGTCGGCACGGCACGCGCACCGGCAGAGCGTGGGCATTCTCGACGAGACCAGTTTCGCCAAAAAGGGGAACCAAACCGCCTGCGTGCAGCGGCAGCACTGCGGGGCGGTGGGCAAAACCGAGAACTGCGTGGTCAGTGTCCATCTGGGCTATGCCACGCCGGACTTCCATACGCTGCTCGATGGGGAGTTGTATCTGCCCAAGGAGACTTGGCATGAAGATCGGCCACGTTGCCGTGCGGCGGGGATTCCCGATGATCTGGTATACCGCCCCAAGTGGCTGATCGGCCTGGAACAGATCGAACGGGCACGACGCAACGGCCTGTTTCTGGAATGGATGACCTTTGATGA
>JAMDCX010000108.1 GCA_023489375.1 Planctomycetota bacterium | reverse complement strand
TTTGCCGGCGGTGGAACGTACCGTAAAAGTACCCCGCTGCGCCGGAACCAAACGGCGTGATTTGCTCCCGATTTAGCGTTATTACGGCCACACCCGGAAAAATTGCCACGCCCTCGCGGTTTTGACAAAGCCCAAAGGGTGGTAATCCCTTGTGGTGCAGGCTTCCAGCCTGCCCAGTCGCCTCTTCGTGAACGGTTACTTTTTTGATAATTCCGGATTCCCCATCATTTTAGTAGTCCTGTACGGCCTAATCCCATTTTAGCCGCGTGGCCTTGGCCCGCGCGTTAATTCTGGATATCTCGCCCCCGCCCTAAAATCTGGCCGCATTCCCTCCCAGCGGCTTCACAGATCAGGGACGTCTGGACATACCGCAACTGAAATGGTATTATAAAATGCTTGCCGTTTAGTCGGTCGAGTGGAATGTGTATTCCGCAGGTCGATGGGTGCTGTTTCGCCGTAAGGCGTGTGTTAAGCGATGGTAGGAGGCCTTGACGGCGAGCACTCTGAAATCGCTGCAGTGAGGTTTTTCATGGCCAATTCGGATTTGGTTCGTCAGCTCGTTGATGCCGGTATTCATTTCGGCCACCGCACCAGTCGGTGGAATCCCAAAATGAAGCCCTATATTTATGGCAAACGGAATCTTATACACATTATTGATGTGCGGGAAACGCTCAAAGGACTGCTGGCGGCCCAACGGTATATCAGCCGCCTGGTGGCCAGCGGGCGCGACGTTCTGTTTGTGGGTACTAAGCGTCAGGCCCGTCCGGTGATTGATGAAATCGGCAAGCAGACCGGAATGCCCGTGGTAACCGAGCGCTGGCTCGGCGGCACGCTGACTAACTACCGCACCATCCGGTCCCGTTTGCAGCGGCTGGAGGAACTGGAACGGATTCTTCAGTCCCCGGATGTAAAGAAAAATTATTCCAAAAAAATGGAAGCCAGCTTAAAGCGTGAATACCGTAAAATTCTGCGTAATCTGGCGGGTATTCGCGGTATGGATCGGATGCCCGGAGCGTTGTTTGTCGTCGATGTGCACCGCGAAGTTATCGCCATTCAGGAAGCCCGTAAGCTCCAAATTCCAGTTATTGGCATCATTGATACCGACAGCGATCCGGATATGGTGGATATCGCCATCCCGGCCAATGATGACGCTCTGCGCGGCATTGATCTGATTATGAAGGAAATTCTGGTGGCGGTTCTCGAAGGCAAGTCCGGTCGAATTGCCAAAGAAGAACAGGAAAAACTCCAACAGCGAATCGCCAAGTCGGAACGGACGCGCCGCCGTTCCACCACCACCGAGGCGGAAGAAGAAGTGGACGGTGAAAAATCCGCCGCCAATGTGCCTGAAGTTGTCTCTGCGCCCGCGCCTCAAGCCGCGGTATCCGCAGAGGATTCGCCGGCACCGGCAAACAACGGCTAAAATCTCAGGCCGTAGTAACTAGGAGACTGTTCAAGTAATCGCCTGGTCGCGGGTTGTCCTTCGCCGCCCCCGCTGAAATTCCGGCGTTGTACTATCCATAGATATATTAAAAGGTAACGAAGAACATCATGAAACAGCCACCGGTTTCCACGGTCCATCCGCGGCATAAGTCGCCGTTAAAAAAGAACCTTATCATTCTGGGCATCGTGGCGGTAGCGGAAATTCTTCTGCTGAGTTTCAATGCGCGGCTCGACACCATGGCCTGGCGCGCCACACGCTGGTTCATGGGCGATCAGCATCCATACAGCTGGCAGGCGGTGCGGTTAAACCCCAAAACACATCCCGACGCTTCCTGGTGGCGTACAGTTACTCCGCCATTTCATTCCCAGTTGTATCACCAGACGGAGGGAACCTGGCGGGCGTTACGGGATGTGGGCGTGCCAGCTGAAGTCATATTTATATGTCTATTGGTTTGGGTATATGATCCGGTGCGTTGGAAAGGTGCGGCGATCATGCTCAGCTCTATCCTGGGCGCCGGTGCGGTATCCGAGGCTTTTAAGAGCGTATGCGGACGGGTGCGTCCCATTGGAACACTCGCCAATGGACACTTGAATGACGGCCTGAATGTGTGGCAATGGTTCCGCGGGCTGCATACGCAGGTAGATTTGAGCTTTCCCAGCGGCCACGCCTGCGTCGCATTTGCCATGGCGGCGGCGTTGACGTATTTATCGCCTAAAGGCCGGCGACTTTGGCTGCTCGTGGCCTGGTTGACTTCCTTTTCCCGCATCGTCATGCAGGCCCATTTTTATTCCGATATCATTGCCGGTGGAACCATCGGCTGGTTCTGCGGCTTTGGCTGCGCTATTTGGATGGGAGAGCGTCTGGGAGTACCGCAGCGGTCGCTGGAGCCGGAAGTGCAAAGTTCGTCCGGTTGATAAAAATTCCCGCCGTCACCAATAAGCACAACCCCGCCGACACGTAATACGGCATCGCCGGAAACATATATTCAAACAGCAGCCCCGCCAGAATAGGGCCTAACGCCCGCGCCAGGCTGGCCATGCCCTGATTGGCGCCCAACACTTCGCCCTGCTCATCGGCGGTACAGTGGCGGCTGATCAGCGCCTGCATACTGGGACTGAACAATCCGCTGCCCACCGCCAGTAATATGCCCCCGGCAAGAAACCCGGTCCAGCGCCAAGTCCAGTGCCAATAAACCGGCGGTAAACCGATGATGATTAAGCCCGCGGCAATTATCACCGGCCCCAGCAGGGTAAGCTTTAATTCCCCATATTTTCGGGTCAGACGCCCGATCATGCCGCCTTGAATGAGCACCATGACAATACCTATGGCCCCATACAACCATCCGGAGGCGTAACTGGAATGGTCATCCTGCTTTTTGCGGAAAGCGGTAAGCATTTGTGGCGTGGTTTTAAGTTCCGGCCGGGTCACGCCAGCTCCGGCGGCGGCCATTTGGCGTTGGGCCACCTGCCGGGCCATGGCTTTCCTGGTAATTGGATACATGCGCTGCTGAATTAAAAGGCTAAGCGTCTGCTCCATGCCGGCAAAGGCAAAACCGTTGACGAAAAACAGCAGAATCAACGGGCCGATAATGGGACGCACAAGAGCATGTTCCATCCCTCGAAAACTGAAGCGTCGGGCGGCAGCGTCATTACGCTGATTGTTGGGCGTACGCGATTCCGCCAATTGTGTGCAAGTTAATAACAAGGCGGTACAGGAAAAGGCCGCCGCCACCAGTGGCACATACTGCAATCCCAGAAAATTCGACACCACACCGCCGATGATAGGCCCAAAGATAAACCCCAGTCCAAACGCCGCGCCCAGAGCGCCCATGCCTTTGGCCCGGTTTTCCGGGGTGGTAATATCGGCAATATAGGCATTGGCAGTTGAGATGTTGCCGCCGCTGATGCCATCGAGAACACGAGAGGCAAAAATCAGAACAATGCCCAGCGCCTGGGCTTGAAAGAAATTAGCCGCGAACAGCATGACAAACCCGATAATCGTACCGATCTGGCTGACAATCAGCACGGGCCGCCGCCCAATATGATCCGACCAGCGGCCCAGAATTGGCGCAAAAATAAACTGGAAAAAAGAATAGATGGCGCCAATTAAGGTCAGATAAAAATAATTACTGATGCCAAACTGCTGGCCATAAAGCTGTAAATTAGGCAGCACAATGCCGAATCCCACCAGGTCTACGAATACAATGAGAAATATTGTCAAAATGCTGGCTTTACGCATTATTCTTTCTCCTGAAAATCTATTATACGCGGTAACGCTATACCATGTTTGCCTGGCGTTCGATTACCCGCTGGGATTGACGCAGCGCCAGTTGCGTTACCGTTCCAAATCGGCCACCACTTCACGGCGCGTAAATTCTGCGGCTATACCCAACGGGTATCTGATCCGCATTATTGCCCCATAATCTGTACTTTCCCGCATCTTTCATTCTCATAAATGCATCACCAGAAGCCGCGTTGACTATAATTCCACATCAACGCTGATCCGGCAATATATAATCAGGGGCGTAAAGCCAGGTTGGTGTTATTGGAGGAAATCAGTGCCAGCCGCCCCATCAAATAAGGGGCGAAAGCCTGGGCCTCCGGTGGTACGTGGAAAAGACTGTATTGGGTAAGCTGATGCTGACCGGAACTGGTGCGCCGCCAGGCATAACGCAAGATATTAACGCGGAATCGGCCGCCGACTTTACTATTGAACCGTAGGGGCCGGGGCAGGCTGGAAATGGGAATTTTTACCACCGCCGTCCGGGCGTGTAGACCGCGCCATGTTCCCGAACCCGTTTGGACTGTTAAGCCGGCGATCTTCCATGGAATTAAACTATAAGGGTGGTCCAGATCCGGTGCGCCACCTCGGCCCGGTGTCGGGGCGGAGGAAGATCGATGCCATACGCCATGAGTTTTTCCGGACGGCGAAACGACTAATTCAAAAAAGTTAGTGCCATTTTGCCGCCGCGACGTATCGAGCCATATTTCAGAGCAGTCATGCCGCCAGAGGTTATCCGGAGCCGCGGCGACATCGCCGTGATAGGGTCCGGTGGCGACGATGGCGACATATAAATCAGTTTTGGTGAAGAGAGCCGCGACTTTGGTAAATGTTCCGTGCGCCTGGCGTGATGATGTTGTGGCCAAGGTAGCCCATTGGGCATTTTTCCAGATACCTTCATTTAAGGGGTTATCGGGTCTGGGCAGGACATTTACAGCTACCGCTTCCAACGCCACCGGGCGAACTGCCGCCGCAGATCCACGTTCTGCCGGGGCAGAGTTTGTAGAACCGTCTTTACAGCCCGGCCAGACTGATAACAGCGACCCGGCGAGGACTACAACGCCAAGCATCTTAAAGGTTGTTACACCCTTGAATTTCAAATTTTGCTCTTTCCTTAAGTTCATCTTCGCTCATCCTGAGCCACTGCATCATTATAGCAAATGATCAACCTCTTCGACAGTTGCATGTTTTCCAGGATTAATGGTCGTTAAAGTTTGAGGAACCATTTCACTGCTGTGCCCGGGAAATGCCCGGGCTTTGGGGTCCAGTTGCGTTTTAGCATAATTGATCGCCGTGGCGGCTTCGCCAAAACCCGTGACGATTAGTTTCAGCTTGCCGGCATATCCCGCAACATCACCGGCGGCGAAAATTCCTTTCATGCTGGTCTCCATCTGCTGGTTGACCAAAATGCTATGGCCTTCAATTTTGATAGGCCAATCATGTATAGCCCCCAGCGAGCTGATAAATCCGAGCTGCGGCAAGATCGCATCGACCTGGATGGTCCGCACCTCGTGGCTCCGGTTATTCACCAGAATAACACCTTGTAATACATTATCGGCTGTTACCAGCTCTTTTAATTCCCAAAATGTTAAAATTGGCACGCCCATGCCCAAAACCCTGGCAATACTGTCTTCGTGCGCCCGAAACTGGTTGCGACGATGAATAATGGTAATATGTGAGGCTGTACCATGCAAATTCATGGCCCAATCCAAAGCGGAATCCCCGCCGCCGATGATCAGCAATCGCTTGCCCGCAAAAGTCTCTTTCGCTGAAACCGCATAATAAATACCCCGGCTTTCCCATGCGGCAGCACCAGGCAGCGATATTTTTCGAGGCTGAAAGGCCCCGGCCCCGGCGCAAATCAGCAGTGTTTTGGTGTAATGTTCGCCTTTTTCCGATGTTAAAACATAACAATCCGGGGTGGCATGACGTTGCAGTGTGCGGACTGTTTCCGATAAATGCACGGTGGGATGATATTGCAGACCCTGTTCGATGAGATTTTTTACCAGGTCACGGGCTACCACGTGCGGAAATCCAGCTACATCGTAAATGTATTTTTCCGGGTACAGTGTGGCCAATTGCCCGCCAAGCTGATCCAGCGAGTCAATTATTTTGGTTTTCATTTGCCGCAGCCCGGCATAATAAGCCGCGTATAGACCCACCGGGCCGCCGCCGATAATCGTTACATCAAATATTTCCGGTGTGCCGGCCATACCACCACGTCCTTTCACCTTTTGACCGGCGTACCACAGTTTCCCCGCCACCAGCGGCCAAGTACCCATGGAGACCATCTTGCCAGTCCCAGATGCGGTATTGTATCCAGGTAACGGCGAGAGAAAAAGGGGTTCTGGCGGCGGGAGTTCCAGGGGCAGCCATTAATTTCGTCGTGTCGTTGTGTCGTAGTGGTGAAAATTGGTTGTTCTTTGAGCGTAGGGTATCCCTGTATTATGATCACACACGCAATTACGCCTCATCCTTGGCCCGCTGGTTCAAAAATATGGGCACTCTCATATTCCCATTCAGGTGACGTCTGCGCGTTTATGATCTTATCCTGTTGTAGATGGCTCTTGCGGATTGATCTTTCGTGCGGCCGGCAATGTCTGGTATTAAATTGACGCTGCGATTATAAAAGGATAATCTTGTAGCAGGCGCTGCGGCGAAACTCTGGAGAGATGTCCGAGTGGCTTAAGGAGCACGATTGGAAGTCGTGTGTGGGGGTAACCTCACCGTGGGTTCGAATCCCACTCTCTCCGTTTTTCTCTGCTGCCGCTAATTGTAAAGACCAATAGGATGTACTCCCTGTAACAAGGTATCCCCGCAGTCCAAACGTCAGCTTGGGGGCAGTTTTTACGTCAAAGACAGCCAGAATGGTTTGTAAACATTCACAAAGAGAAGGCAACCAGATAGACTGGAAGTCTGCGTCATAAGTGGGGGACGCTTTGGGGTACGCTAAATCAAAATACCAATGAATAATGAGTAATGAGTAGAATGCAAGAGTAGCATTTAGCATTTAGCATTTAGGAAAAGAGACGGGAAAGATGCGAGCCGGTGGGTTTATCCCACCGGAATAATTTGCCGTCAGCATAGTGCCGCCACAAGTTAATAGATAATGAATAAAACAATTTCGCCACAACGATACGATAAACAACGAGCAACGAGCAACGAGCAACAGAGTGATTTATCACAACGACACGACGGTATAAATAACGAACAACGATTGCCGGGGGGGAATAATCCACCGATTACCTGTTAAGCCGGCCAGCCTGCTGGCCGTGGGTTTTACGGGTTATGACGGGCGGAGTTTACCACGACGGCACGACGTCACAACGAGCAACGAGCAAATAATCATTGCGACTCCTGTACTTTTTAAGTGCAGCGCAATGTCTCATTACTCATTATTCATTGCGGCGCGGCCGCAGGGTGGGCGATCTTGGTGGCCGGGCTATGAATGGTTACATGAATCGTGCCTGCGATGACAATAAATAAAATGCAATAAAATATGTATTTTTAGTCACCCAGTATAAATCCTGGTATGCTATAATAGCGGCATTCCTGATACCATCTGCAGCTTGACTGGTTATACAGGGATGATCTCAGATCAAGGCGGCGGGTTGGCCAATAAATTACGCAAAACGTTCAGCAGTGTCTGGCCCTCAAAATAATTGGGTGGTAGCCGCAGGTGAATGGCTTTCTGATCCACAGGCCGCAACGACCCCGGTGCTTTACTTAAAAGCGGACCGAGTCTGGATAAATCCTGCATGGTAAAAACAAGATCCGGAGGTTGGCTTCTCAAATTGGTGATCGTCCAGGCGGCCGCCAGCACGCGCAATTCGGTAAGCTGGAAAAGTATTTCCGCCGCTTTAGGCAAGGGGCCGTAGGCATCGACAATATCTAGCCGCAGGGTCTCAATGACTTCCATGCTGTGACAGCGTGATAAGCGTCGATACAGTTCCATGCGTTGCTTTTCCGCCATAATGTAAGTGCGTGGAAAACTCCCGGATATGCCAATGTCAATATTCACTTCCGGTGGTCGATCAAGGGGCTGCTTTTTCACGCATTTGACGGCTTCTTCCAGCAACTGACAATACAACTCATACCCCACTGCCGCTATATGACCCGATTGTTCATCACCCAGCAGATTACCCGCGCCGCGTATTTCCAAATCCCGTAACGCAATTTTGAAACCGGCTCCCAGCGACGCATATTCTTCCATAGCCTTGAGTCGTTTGGTCGCCGCTTCACTTAACGTCTTGTCCTGACCGATAACCAGATAGCAATACGCCCGGTGACGGGAGCGGCCCACCCGGCCACGCAACTGATGCAGATCACTTAAGCCAAAAGTTTCCGCCTCATGAATAAAAATGGTATTCGCGGACGGAATATCCAGTCCGCTTTCAATAATAGTAGTGGATACCAGAATGTCGGCTTCGCGTTTTACAAAGGTGTGCATGACCTGTTCAAGTTCATGATCCGGCATCTGGCCGTGGCCAATGACAAGGCGCGCCTCCGGAACCAACCGCTGGATTCGCTCCGCCACGGATTCAATATTCCACACACGGTTATGGACAAAATAAATCTGCCCATCGCGGGCCAGCTCGCGTTCAATGGCCTGTTTGATTCTGGCACCCTCCCATCCCATGACTTCCGTGACCACGCTGCGCCGATCCCGCGGCGGTGTGGCTAAGTTGGAAATATCTCTGATGCCCAATAGACTCATGTGCAGCGTGCGGGGAATGGGGGTTGCGGTCATAGTCAGGACATCCACGGTTAGCCGCAGTTTTTTCAGGCGTTCCTTATTTTCCACGCCAAAGCGTTGTTCTTCATCAATGACTACCAATCCCAGATCGGCGAACTGCACATCCCTGCTGATAAGCCGATGGGTACCGATCAGTACATCCACTTTGCCTTTTCGTGTGCGATCCAGAATGTCATGAATTTTGCGGTCAGTTTTGAAACGGGACACGCTTTCGATCACAAAGGGATACTCCGCCATGCGTCGGCGGAAGGTCGCTTCGTGCTGTTCCACCAGCACAGTGGTGGGGGCCAGCACGGCAACCTGTTTGCCGTCCTCACAAACCTTAAAGGCGCTGCGAATCGCCAATTCCGTTTTTCCGTAACCTACATCGCCGCACAGTAACCGATCCATGGGGCGCGTTTTTTGCAGGTCCTCCTTGATTTCCGCAATACAGCGCAATTGATCTTCCGTAGCCTGAAAGGGAAAGGAATTCTCAAATTCCTTCATATCGGTGGTATCGGCGCTAAAGGCGAAACCCGGAAATTGCTCCCGCGCCGCCTGCACCTCCAGCATTTCCGCAGCCATCTTTTCTACCGCTTCTGCAGCTTTTTCCTTCTGTCGGCTCCAGGTCGTTCCACCTAATACCGATAGTGGTGGGCGTCCCTGCGCTCCCCCAA
Organism: Planctomycetota bacterium; assembly: GCA_023489375.1. GTDB lineage: Bacteria > Planctomycetota > Phycisphaerae > WQYP01 > WQYP01 > JAMDCX01. The sequence goes on along the minus strand of JAMDCX010000108.1, from coordinate 9,485 downwards.
CATATTTCTGCACCAGGTGAACCTGTGTGATCGGCACGTGCAGCACCGCCTCGCGGGCGAATACTAAAGTCAGGTATTCTGCCTGCCGGCCATCGCGATTCAGCGTAGTTATGGCACTGAACTGCGCGATGCCATGATGGACATGTACAACAATATCACCGGGCTGCAGATCCAAAAAATGATCAATAGGGCGGGCGCCTTGAATGCCCCGCAGGCGTTGCCGCTGATGGTAGCGATGAAACAATTCATGATGCGCCACGATAATCAGCCAGTGCTGCTGATCCGTGGGCGTGTGCTCCGCATCGGTCTTCTCCATCACGCCGGTCAACTGCCAGCGGAATCCCACCGCCAGATCGCCGATGGGCAGGGTAATTTTATCCAGCACCTCCGGAAGTTTGACCTGTATGAGATCCGTTAAGCGCGTGCGCTCGGATGGATTCTGGCATACCACCACCACCTGATTATCCGCCGCCAGAGCGGCCAATTCAGCCAGGGCCGCATCCGGGTTGGTATCAAATTGTTCCACCGACCGGCAAGGCAGATCAATGGTGGTGCGGTCATCACGGCCAAATTGGCGGATTTCGGCCCAGGCCAATTTTTGAACCAAACGGAATATCGCATCCGTGGGATAAAGGCCGCGCCCATCCGGCAGACGATCCCAATAACTGCGGCCCTGTTCCTGAATTTCCTGTGGCTCAATAAGCCAGATTAGGGTTTCTTCCGGTAAAGTGGAAATAAAATTTACCGTCTGGTCCTGCGGCCAGGTGGCCCGTTTTTCCAGAGCGCTTAACCGCAAAAGATCGACCGGATCGGCAGGTCCCAGCGTTTCCGGATCAAAATGATGGATGCGCTCAATCTGATCGCCTGAAAAATCGATCCGGGCCGGTTGCTGGCATCCGGCGGCCCAGACATCAAGAATATCACCGCGCACTGAAAAATCACCGGGATTTTCCACCGCTTCTAATCGCACATAGCCATGGCCCGCCAGCCATGTAATTAACGTATCGCGTTCCATTTTTGCGCCCGGCGCGATGGAAATAAGCTGTTGAGCCAGTAAATCCGGGTTCGGACACGGCTGCATGAGGGCTTGAATCGGCGCGACATAAAAGTCCGCGAGCTTGTCGGCACCGATATCCGCCAGCAGGGTTAATCGTTCGGCAACAAGTTCATGGGAAATGCTGGATTCGCCGGGCAGCACTTCAAATGCGGGAAACAGACGCGCCGAGCAGCCGGGACGGAAAAATTCCAATTGGTCAATGGCTTCCTCAGCATCATCCAGATGGGCGGCGATAATTAATACGGGGCGCCGCATTTGCGCCTGCACCAGAGCGGCGACGACCAGCGCACAAGACCCCCATTGCCCGGTGACGCCGACATAGCGGTTGCGGGACAGCTCTTCAACCATACGCACGATAACCGGCGATTCCGCCATGCCGCGCAGCACATCGGATACACTTGTATTGGCCATAATTCTTTCACCGGCAATATACTCACTATCCGGTTATGCCTGTACGAGTAATTCTCCAGCCGTTACTCGTGGAGGCTTCCGGCAAGGCCGATGCGAATTATAGTAGGGGCGAAAGCGCAGAGGGGCAAGGAGCAACTTCCGGGTGCTCTGTCATACCAATAAATTTGGATATCCAAGATCACTAAAGCTGCGATACATAATGCGATTCGCGCTGCTATATCCTACCGGGTATGACATGTTTCAGGTTGATTGCTTTTGTGAAAGCGGGTTCCGTTTTGCGCGGGGAATTGGTTATGTTTATGCTACTGGGTACGGGACGAACTAAATTCGGTCAATCGCATAGTGTGTTCGTAATTAAACAGCGGGTATGGATCAGGGCCGATCAGTTCGGGGCCGCTACCAGCACCAGTACCTGCTGGAGGCAGTATACCGCCGATTCGGCAGACGCCAATACATATTCAGGCGGCGCCTGCCGTTTTGGCACGGGAATTTTCCTGACAGGGGCGAAACAAAAACGCAGTAGATGGTGCGCGGCTGACCGCCGTCAAATACTAGCTGCGTCCCCGTTTCGATCTCCGCCAAATTGATCGTAAGTGTATGTAGTGACCGGATTCACCAGCGTGCCGGTAGCGGGGTTGATGACCGCCGGCTCGGTAACACCGGTAAGTTGGCCCGCGACATTGTAGCTGTAGGTTGTGGTCTGATTCATCTGATCGGTGGAGGTGATCTTGTTGCCCACACCGTCATAAGTGGCGGAAGTGGTGGTGCCATCGGCATATATTGTCTGAATTAAATCCCCGGCGGCATCATAGACATAATTGGTGGTCAGGCCATTGGGATCGGTGGAAGAGATTTTGCGGCCAAGGGCGTCATAGACGGTGCTGGTGGTGCCGCCATTGGGCAATGTGCTGCCGACTTGTTGGCCAAGTGGGTTATAGGTAAACGTGGTGATCTGGCCATCGGTGCCCGTGCTGCTTAACACCTGTCCGGCGAAATTAAGGGTCTGTGATGTGGTGCTGTATACGGCGCCCGCATCGGTAAGCGTCGCGGAGGCTACGCCCGCTGAATTGGTGCTGACAGTGATGACCAGGCCGCTGACGCGATCCGTGCCGATGACTCTACCGGCGGAATCATAAATGGTTTCCGTGCTCATGGGATCGGCGTGGCAACACGTCATAACTCATCTCCGGGCATTTCCCCCTTTCCGGTTGCATCTTTCTCTTTTGCTGCGGAGCTACGACGCCCGCGCTCCCATGGCATTGGCGCGCCGGGATTCGCGGCCTTCCAGGCATCCAGTTGCTTTTGGTCCATTGGCGGGCCGCGCCAACGCAGGCGACGGACAAAGGTCATCGCCAAATATTCGCTAATGGAAGCGCAAAAGATAAGTAGGCCAGTCGCGCACAATAAACTGCCGCACCGGAGTAAGTTACGCAGTGCGACAGGCAAGGGCGCATTCTGCCAAGCGATGAACGCCGCGATGAGGAGCAATGCCCAGAGTGCCACCGCCAAGGCAAAACCACCGACCCAGAAAAACTCCGATATCTGTGGGTACGGCCCGTCAATGAAGTGTGCTGGCTTCCAGTACTCAAGTGTCTTGCGCAAATCAATCGGCTCACGAAGTTTCGGCGCCTTCAGCGTCATCAGCCGCGCGACCAAACTCAATGCCCCCAAAAAATCCACGATCACCGTACCGGCTAGTATCTGGACATTACCAAAGCCCTTCACGGGCCAATTTGGATTGATCAGCGTCCCAAGCGCCATGAGGTTCATTTCAAGGAAGAACACACTAATGTAGAACCAGATCGCGATCTTGAACATCGTTGGTCGCCCAAAAGGAATTATGATTGCAGGCCGGGCAATGCCAGGCCGTCAAGGAAATCAACAAAGCGGTCTGCGAAAGCGACCAAGACGCTGCCGGAAAAATCTCCCACCGCGACATTGGACGCCAGCAGCCTCGGAATGGCCTGCTGCCAGAAATCCTGAACGGAAAGATTGTCGGCCAATTCTGCGGCCCCGCTATAATCGCCGGATGCTACGGCATTAAGCATAGCTTGCACTTCCGGTCCGACATTAACACCGCCCAGCACCTTGCTGACCCAAGGTGCTAATACTCGCTGCTCGGCCACTGCGGAACCCAAGCTTGATACAAATGCCGAGGAAAGGAACACTGCCAGGGTCGCCTTCGCCCCCATGGGCGCATTCGGATGTTCAAAGAAATAATCCGTCCACACGCCAACGGTGGTATAGGTCGCGCCGAATAGTCCCCTCGCAACCGCCTCGCCTATGATTTTGGCTGCAGCTTCAGCGGCACCCGCCTTCGCCAAATAGCCCCCGAATCGCGCGATCGCCTCACCAGCAAACTCCCCGGCAATCGGGCCGCCAATCGCGCCCAACGCTCCGCCGAGCAGCGAATCGGCAACAATTTCACCAAACGATTTATCTTGGCCAAGGAAAACATTCCCAGCAACATCCAAACCTGCCGTGATCGCACTATTGATTGCAAAACTCACGGTAATATCTGCGATGGTAAAATCATGCCCATTCAAATCCAGCATGTTGACCGGATCACCACCGGTGAACATGTACGGCAGAGAGCTCATCGGATCGGTGAGCGTGCCGCTGTATCCATAATCTGCCTGGTCGAACATGCCGGTCATTGGATCGTAATTGCGTGCCCAATCGTAATATGTGTTATTGATCAAATCGTAATACTGCTGCGTGTACAGATACTGCCTAATGGCTGTGCTCGGCGTAAAGCCAAGGGCATCACCAAAGAAATGGGCGCGGCCATTGATATTCACAACAGTGGTAGCGGAGGTGAACAGAGGACGGGCGGCCAAAGTGGGAACGTGATCCGCAGATTGCGCTGATGGCACAGGTTTGCCGATGGGGTGCCAATGCGTTCGCACCGCTGTTGCACTGTGGCGAAAATGCTCATCCAATGCGACCATAAGCTACCCGGAAAATTGTTACAGGCGTATTTTACATCACCCTGCTAACGTGTCAAAGAAACAATTCTGTATGATAGCAATTCCGCGAGCTGATTTTTACAGGCAGTTGTCCCCACGTATCCCTCCACCATCCTCCACCGCCTCCTTGTAGAAAAATAAAATCAGTTCTCTCCACATTATTATAAACTCACACGGAGGTGCCGGAGGTGAACAGAGGACGGGCGGCCAAAGCGAACACGCGAGTCAATTTCTCGCCATCAATCCACATATTTCACTTCATCAATATCATTTCGGGCTATCCGATTTTCGCTCATTATCAAAATATGCCGTCTTACAATCCTGTGGGTCACTACACCTTGCCCTGGCCCTGGGACCCTTCATGCCGCTTTTCCCTTCCGCCGAGGTGCAACTGAACACTTTCGGTAGCCGGATCAGGGCGTTCTTGCTCCCGTTCGCCTCACGGACCGGCGGACGGACCGGCGAAGGCCGCGAACGCGGCCCGACGGTCCGGCCGACGGCCATACCGGCGCGGGGGTATCACGCTACAATCGGTCGCCCACACACTCGATGTTAGCCAACTGGCCGCCGTACGCCTCATTCATAATCCGCACGATGTCGGCAACAGTTCGCGGCTCGTCGCGTAACCGAACAATCACGTCGTCTACGCCTGAGTCGCCTATCAGATAGTCTTTCCCAAGCAGGAATGGCACGCCAAGAGCTATCTCAAATGCAAATACCATGGAACTGCCGTAGTACGGTCGCAGAGACCGCTCCGTGTCATCGGCGTGAATACGCTCAGGTTGCAGTCCGTAGCTTCTCCCAAGAGCCTCCCTGGTTGCGCGGGCAATCTCTGGCCGAAGGGGGTTCGTCGCACTGACCTCAGTCAAGAAATATGAAAAGTTAATGGACTTCCGGGTGCGGAGTTCCACCGTTCTACGCAACCATCCATGAAGCGTGCGAACTAGTGCCAGACCAGGTATTGCCGCAAATGTACCTATTACGAATGGGACGATCTTCGGCCAAAGGGCATGGAAAATGAATCCAAAGAGCGTGATCATCAGCCACAGTCCGATCAGGCCAACCGTAGCCCCCACGAACAGACGGGGCTTCCAGCCCCAGAGGACGGGCTCCTTTTGCATAAAGGGTAGTAGTGCCATGCGGTCACCCCAACTGACGCCGCGTGGACTGCCGACGGCGAAACGTCGCAGCACCGACTGGTACTCAGACAGTTCAAACCTTGTCGCCATGGCTTTAATCCGTCCTCAAGGGAGCGAGACCAAATATCTCTCGCCCCACATCCACGACGAGATATACCGTGGGCTGAAGAATTGCCCGCTCGCCCTTATCCGACAGGATGTCACCTATGATTTCCCTCCCCAACTTGAGGAACGCCGGGCCGTAGTAGCGCCACATGGTGGAGGCGTTCTGTTCGAGATTTGCCGCCTCGATTTCAGCGGGGTGCTCCAGCACATCCACGGTTTTATTCTGGACCTTACCCAAGAAATCCCACACTGGCGGCATGCTATCAAACAGCGACTTAACTTCTTGCTTAAGGTAATAGCTGCCGGCACTGCTAAAATAGCCGAGGCCCGTGCCCAAGGCGAAAGAAACTGCAATGTCTATCCAGTCACGTTCGGTCCCCAAGGATGCAGGACCGTAGACGAATGCGTCTGCAATGATGGTCTCCACGGCACTGCCTGCGCCAAAGGCAAGCCCTGTTCCCAACGGTCCCAGCCCCGCTGTAAAGGGCGCCACAAACACTAATGACGTGGCCGTTCCTGCGAAACTGCCGACGAGTCCCCCTACAGCGCCCATAACCCCGTGCCGAAGACCTCCCTCAACAGCACCGATGGTCCCCGCGAGAGTTGACATGATAGCAATTGAAACCGTGAGGCTTGGAATACTAAAGTGCCCGCTTGGGTCCACCATATTTACGGGATCACCGCCGGTAAACATGTACGGCAGATAGCTCATCGGATCGGCCAGTTGGCCATAATTGCCGTAATCGGCTTGCGTGAACTCGCCGGTGCCCGGCGTGTAGAACCGGGCATCGTCGTAGTAATTGTTCGACGCGGGATCGAACGGCATAGAACTATAGAGATATGTGGTCAATGCGCTATTCGCATTAAAGCCCAAGGCATTTCCAAACGCATCATAATTCATGCTCTCAGCGACTTGGCCGGTGGCATTTACCGCCAACCGCGTTGAACCATGCGCATCGGTCAGAATGTAGTATGTCGTGGGGCTTGTCGCCGTGCCGACGCCGGGGATCGTCGCGCCGGTGGCGTATGTCTGGCTGATTAAGGTCTTGCCCCAGACATACGTAATCTGCGGACTGCCAGGCGTCGCGGCCTGCTCGATGGGCTGCGGATAGCCATTCGGGTTTTGCGTATCAACCAGATAATACGTTGTGGTCGTAGTACCCGCGGTATTGGTGTTGGTTTCGACGATTCTGTTCCCGGAATCATCATATTCATAGGTAGCTTTGGTCGTGCCACTGCTGTTGGTCGTCTGCGTGCCGGCCATCTGACCTTGCAGGTCGTATTCATTGGTCGTGGTCGTATCCGGCGACGTGCCGCCGCTGGGCGTGTGCTGCGTTTCGATCTGCGAACCATTGTTATCATATGTGTAGACCGTTGTCCCGGTGTTCGCATCGACGGCCTGTGTCAGTTCATCATTGGCATTGTAGCTGCTGGTGATTGTATCGGTCACCGTGCCGCTGCCGTTTTCGATGGTTTCAGTGGTGCGATTGGAATTCAGATCATACTGGTAAAGGTCGGTGTAATTCAGCGCCGTGGTGCCGGCGGTATCGCTGGAAGTTTCCTGTGTGACGCGATCCAGGCCATCGTACTGCCAGCTTAATGTCCGCGTGTCGTTGACTGTGCCATCGCTGTTATAAGTGGTATCCACTTCGCCGGTCTTGAGGCCGTCAGCGCGATAGGAGTAACTATACGTAGCCACAGAGGCCCCCGAGGACGCAGAGACGGTTTCCTGGCTGATGTCATTGGTGTTGGGCTTGTATGTATAGCTTGTTGTGATGCCGGTGGCGGAATTGAACGTACTGGTTAATCTGCCGCCGGCATCGTAGGTATAAACGGTGTTCGGCAGGGTTGTTGTGCTTTTGCCGCCGGCGGCGTTGTATTGCGTGCTGGATTGCACGGCGGCGGGCGTCTGGCCATTTTCCTTCAGCACGGTCACGCTGGCCAGTTCACCCAGATCGTTGTAGCCATATTGGATATCCGTGACGGCATTGGCGTAGCTTGTGCCGGTCCAGGTTTCCGTATGACGTTGTGTGGCTGGGTCATACACGTAATGGATTGATTTCCTCAGTGCAACCACGGAGCCCCCTCGATCTCAACCACGCCGAACTCAATGGGTGGACCGTCGGAGTACCGCTTCCAGCCCGTGAATTCACCGCTCGCAAGCAATACCTGTACCCTAGACGAGATGATGTCCACGTCTAGAAACCGCTGGTATGTTTCGCCATTACTCCGGATGGTCATAGACCGCTGAAAATCGACAGACGCCAATGAAGATGGCTGAAATCTAGACGGGTGTTCAGCTTGGTAGCGCTGTAGCGCCCCACAGTTCGGGCAACGGCTCCTTATCTCAATAGCGCCGACATCCGGTGGCGACATAACCTTACCGACGACGCGCAGTTGAAAGAACTCCTCTCCGGCCCCTTTGCAGGGCAAAAATTCCACGCTGGTCGCGTTCATCGATACCAATGTCTCTTTCAGTCGACGCGAAATAACGTAGACTTTAAAGCGGCTGGCTGAGATCAACTGAAGGATGTCGGTTTTTGGCTGATCCTTGAGAATCTCAACAACGCCAGACTGTATAATCCCCGTGTTGCAACGTCCGAAATTTGCTCCACCGGGGCAGGCACGCGTTCGGTCCAAGTAATCCCCTCCATCTACTGCCAGATCTGAGTCATCGATTACTCTGAGATAATAATACGGATAGCGCGGTAGATCCTCCTTTCCAACAAGCAGATGTCGCTTGCGCTGAACAATTTCGACCGAGAGATCGCGACAGGCAGCAATAAACTGTTCTTTCGCTGGATCACCATCCTTAAAGTAGAAAACTCCCCAAGCAAAGTTTTGCGCGAACTTCGAGCAGAGCACATGGGGCCACCGCTCAGTCCCTTTGTTCAACAAGCTTTCTATCCATTCCGCCATCTAACAACCTCACTGACCGCTATTCAGCACGATCTGCTCTCCGACTTCCTGCAGGTTCTGGTTGTACATCGCCGCCTGTTGAAAGGAGTATACCATGAGTGTGCCAAATACCAATGCGCCGCCGAGGCTCGCCATGCAGCGGGGCGAAATGTTCCGCGCCAAGGCCCTTGGGGGCGGGCCATCCGGCCCCAATCCCCGCCCCCAAACCCCCACCGGTTCCCCTTCTTCCCCTCTGGAAGTTTTGACGTAGGTCATACTATGAGGACCTGATCAATTCTGGAAAATAAAAAATTCGCGGCCAATGGTCGCCTTGAGGTTGACAAGATCAGAGGTAAATGGATACGACTCGGTGGTACTGGCTGAACCGGTACGACTTCCTGGCGCGGCTCGCCGCCGCGTGTACTGGGTTAATGTGTAACCGCTCTCAGAATGAGGATACCTGTCGCCCGGGCTGATGAATATCCCATCCCGCGGCTTCATCCTGTTATTGTTGCACCAGTGAAAAATGCCCGAAAAACGCGATGTTCTCCGGCGGCATTTCAACAGTATGGAGGAGATGGATGACCGAAACCAGGTCCTTTTCATCAGACCATCTGTCGCCCGCGGTTTGTATGAATAACCGGCGTATTTTTGATTGATCACTGGTAATTTTGCAATACGCAAAAGTCTCACGTCAGTATGTTAGCCGGTACATTCAATGTGCCGGTTAATATCCACAACAGTCCTTCGCGCCGGCACTATACCGCCGGATAAATCCGCCGGCGTACATATCTGGTGTGATCTACCCGCGCGCCGTTATCAGCGCGAAAGAGGCCTGAGTACACCGATGACCACACCCTGAATTGTTATATCGGAATTCACGTAAATGGGATCCATGGCGTTATT
>JAMDCX010000093.1 GCA_023489375.1 Planctomycetota bacterium | reverse complement strand
ATCAACTCGCGTGTCAGTCCCTGAAGGGGGCCCATTAACCGGAGAGCCGGATGCGGTAAATCCGCACGTCCGGTTCGGAGGGAGGGGAGTCCGCAATAAAAGCGGACTTTCCTACCTCTATTTTGGAACGGCTGCCGACTCGCCGGCCGTGGAACTTGCCGTTATGATTTCAAGGCAGGCAAGTGGTCGGATTTCCAGGAAAGGAAGTTTCATGCAGGATCAACATTATATCGCTGTGGATTTAGGGGCCGAGTCTGGCCGCGTCATGCTGGCCACCGTCAATGCATTGGGCATTACCTTAAATGAAAGACACCGTTTTCCTAATGGCCCCGTGCGTGTGAGAAGTGTTTTGTATTGGGATATACTGCGGCTTTGGGGAGAAATTCAAACCGGTATCGCCAAGGCCATGGCGGAGGCGGTAACCAATGGACAAAGCGTCTCTGGTATCGGCGTGGATACCTGGGGGGTAGATTTTGGTCTGCTGGATCGGCATGGAGAACTGCTGGGTAATCCAGTGCATTACCGTGATACGCGTACCGAAGGTATGACGGAAAAGTTCTTCGCCCGTATGCCGCGGGAAGAAGTTTATCGCATTACCGGCATACAGACCATGAATCTCAATACGCTCTTTCAACTCTGTGCCCTGGCGGAAAACCGTCCCACCCTGCTGGAGCAAGCGGAGCATCTGCTTTATATTCCGGATCTGGTGGCCTTTTGGCTGTGTCAGCGCCTGGCCAATGAATACACTATCGCCAGCACCTCGCAAATGCTCGATGCGCGTCGTCGTGAATATGCGCCGACTGTGTTGGCCAACATTCCTTTGCGTCCATCTCTGTTGCCGCAACTGGTTATGCCCGGCAACGTTCTTGGACCGGTAACCGGTGAAGCCGCTGCAGCCACGCATGCGCGGGATATTCCAGTTTTGGCGGTAGGAGCGCATGACACGGCCAGCGCGGTAGCCGCGGTACCGGCCCATGCCGAGCACTGGCTTTTTTTATCCAGCGGCACGTGGAGTCTTCTGGGGACGGAAATGGAGCAACCGGTTCTAACACCAGAGGCGATGAAGTTTAATCTCACCAATGAAGGCGCTGTGGGCGGAAAGATCCGCTTATTGAAAAATATCGCGGGTCTCTGGTTATTGCAGGAATGCCGCCGGGCGTGGGCGCAGGATGGCAAGGAATTCGATTACCGTACTTTGGTACAAATGGCCCGTGAAGCACCAGCTCATAGCGCGTTTTTGAACCTTGAGGATCCGGCGGTACTGGCCCCCGGCGACATGCCGGCGAAAATAGCCCAGCAATGCCGCCGCACCGGTCAACGCGTACCGGAAACACCAGGGCAGTTCACCCGCGCTATTCTGGAATCTCTGGCGGCCACTTATGCTCAGGTCCGAAATATTATTACCCAGGTTACGGGCCGTAAATTTACCCATCTGCATATAGTAGGCGGTGGATCGCAAAATGAATTGCTCAACCAGATGGCCGCCGATGCCACCGGGCTGCATGTAATAGCCGGGCCGGTGGAAGCCACCGCCATAGGTAATGTAATGGTGCAGGCGCTGGCGACCGGGCAATTGGATTCCATTGCCGCTGGGCGCAAACTTGTAGCACAAACGGCCATGATGCGGGAATTTTTGCCCCATGACACGGACAAGTGGACCGCCTGGGCGGCCAAGTTTTCGACCACAGCCAAAAACTAAAATCAGTGATAGCAGCAATCGGTCGCGAGACTGCAATGTCCAGTCGGAGTTAAGGGCAATATTATTGAAGAGGTGGTATGAATATTGTATTAATCGGGTATCGTGGCGCAGGTAAAACCACCATTGGCAAGCAACTGGCGGGCCGCATGGGCATGGAGTTTATTGATACCGATGATAGTATTGTGCAAAGAGCTGGAAAAAGCATTCGAGAGATTTTTGCCGAAGGTGGTGAAACACTGTTTCGCGATTTGGAGTCTGCGGTTATCGATGATCTGGTGGAAACGGATAACACGGTAATTGCCGCCGGTGGAGGAGTGGTGTTGCGTAAAACCAACATTGAAAAACTTCAGGCTAATGGACGAATTGTCTGGCTCCAGGCACCTGCGGAGGTGCTCTGGAAACGTCTGCAATCCGACACCCGAACACCGGCCAATCGGCCTGATTTGACCAGTACCGGCGGACTGGAGGAAATTCTGCGCCTGCTGCAGGTACGCGCTCCATTGTACAGTACCGCCGCCGATGTCGCCTTGGATGTTACCAACATGTCGGAAGACCAGATTGTGCGTTATTTAGCCGAAATGGCGTAAAATAATGCTGATTCCCGGTTAAAATCGGTCCAGGTGGTCTGGCCGCATTGACAGAGGTTTACCCAATAATTCACTTAATACCAAAACGCTGCGCAATGTACTGGGATGGGCCATGACCGCGCGCACAGTCTGGGTGGTGGTGCGCCCGGATGGCGGCCGAACAGTGGTCGATTTCTTCACCGCCGGCACAGTGGCCGGTGCTGGTAACGTCGCTTCGTTAGCGGCTCTGTCACCAGAGTCAGACATGTTTTTACGGGCGGGCTTTGGAGACATATTTTTCCGGGCTGTTGCCGGCGATTCGGTGGTGTTGTCCGGTCGCACCATCACTTGCCGCTGTGCCGGTGGACGACCCGACGGCGTGGAGGTTGCAACACCTTGGCGTGGAGATTGCGGCTGCGCCGGGACAGCTTTGGAAGGTCCGGCATGGGGCCGCATATTTTGTCGTAATGCTTCCTGCGCTGCCCGGCGGCGGGCCTGTTCAGCCCGCAGCTGTTGAATCGTTACGCGTCCGGCAAGAATATCCTGCGCCAGTTGTTGCTGATCTTTTGGAAATTGGCCCATGGCAAAGTCCTTTTATGCGGTGTGTCTGGGTATCATTTTGTCCGGGCGATACACGATTGCGGCGAAGGTTACATGGTATCAATTTAATCAGTTTCCAGTGGAACGATTATCCGTCCCGGATCCGGTGGCGCTGGAGCCGCCGATAGATTCGCGCATCTGTGTGTCCGCCTGCATATTCTTCATACGGTAGTAATCCATGATCCCCAGGTTACCATGGCGAAAAGCCTCCGCCATCGCTATGGGAATTTGCGCTTCGGCCTCGATAACCTTAGCCCGATTAAATTGCGCCAGCGCTTTATTTTCCTGCTCCTGCGCTACCGCCAGAGCGCGGCGTTTTTCGGCTTCCGCCTGGGCCAATTGCTTAGCGGCCTCCGCCTGAGCCGTCTGCAGGCGGGCGCCGATATTTTCACTGACATCCATATCCGCAATATCAATGGACAATATCTGAAACGCTGTACCGGCATCCAGCCCCTTGGCCAGCACGGTCTTACTGATCATATCCGGCTGTTCCAGCACATGCTTATAAGTATCGGCGGAACCGATGGCCGCCACAATACCCTCTCCTACCCGGGCCACAATGGTCTCTTCACCGGCACCACTGACCAGTTGCCGCATATTGGTGCGCACCGTTACCCGCGCCTTGACTCGCAATTGAATGCCATCTTTAGCCACCCCCTCATGGGTCTGTCGGCCACTGGCGGCATTCGGCACATCAATAACACGGGGGTTGACGCTGGTTTGCACCGCTTCCAGCACATCGCGGCCCGCCAGATCAATAGCCGTGGCTTGATTCCATGGCAATTCAATATTGGCGCGGTGCGCGGCGATCATCGCTTTGGCGACATTCAAGACATGGCCCCCCGACATATAATGCGCCTGCAACTGATTGGTCTCAACTGGTAGACCGGCCTGCACCATGGAAATTTTGGCGGTGACAATCGCACGGGCATCAACCTTCCGCAATTTCATGCCGATAAGATCAAAAAGGCTGATATCCGCTCCGGCGGAAAACGCCTGTAACCAGAGATTAAAAACGTTGCCCACCGCGATAAGCACGATAATCACAACGACCAGTGCGACTACGAATAAAACAATTAAACCGACGGATGGCATATATACCCCCTGTTTCTTTTGCCAAAAGCCACGAACAGAAATCTACATAAGCGTATGGCGCTACCTTTACGTTGTCAATGCACTTTCATTAAATTCAGGCGCATCGTGTACGGCCAGATTTTTTGGAGGGGGCGAGATTTTCAGAGTTAACGCGTGGGCCAAGGCCACGCGGCTAAAATGGAATTTGGCGGTACAAGGCTACGAAACGGATGGGGGAATCAAGCATTGCCAAAAATATGGCCGCACCAGAATCTCGGCACAGCACACCCTGCCTGGCCGCATATTTGGTCTGGTGGATATGTTCCGGGGATGAATGCCCATCTGTCACCTTTATAGCCATGTTTCAATTCCCGTGGAAAATGCACGGCAAGAATTCATGGCGCAACTCCACGCGGGTTATGAGGCCCGGCCAGCATGTGCCGCCAATGAATCAAAGGTAAATGGCGTGTCAGGCCGGCGGCATAACGCCGCAGCGCCGGCGTGATTTGAAGAGTAACAGATTTCACATACACCACTGCCGAGATTTTTTCACCGGGTTTACCTTCCACTCTTTTATACATAATAAGATCGTGGGTATGTCCGGCGGAACGTACATACAACGGCGCCTCGAGTGTACCGGTGATAGTTTTGCCATTGAGCATGGTAAAGCTGTACGCGAAGCTGATGCGCGGGCGGGAGTGTTGTGCGTAGTTCTTAATATCACTGCCTTCCTGCTGGAATCGCCAGGCGCGAAGTTCCCGGGCGGCCAGAACATGGACCCGAATACTTTTTATCAAGCGTATATCCAAGTCACGGTATTGCTTGATATTTGCCAGCCAGACCCGGAACGGTGTTTTCAGTGTCGTCCACACCTGCCCACAAATAACGCGGCCATCGCTTAACCGGACACAACCATGGCGTACTGCCAGATTGGTGTCACCGTTGGTAGTCGCAAAGGGATGGACATTATCATCAGGGCGGAATTTTCCACTTGCCGGCGCGGTCGTGATTCGAGCATGAGCGAGGATGCTGTTAAGGCTTTGAGCCCTGAGAATCGTAGTACTGACGCAGCAACTCACCGCCGCCATAACGATAATGAGGATAATACCCCGTAGCGCGTTGTGCGAAACCGACGGTAACTTACATGGCCATCGCCAGGCATATCGCTTCGGCACGTCATTAATAAGACTCTCCAGGTCCGATACTTGTACGAACAATTGTTTCCATGGCCGCAGGACGAATATGGCGTTAAAATTAAACTGGTATTTCATAGGATGTATTATGCCAGCGCCCCGGGGTCTTATTCAAGAGCTTGACCAATACTTGCACCGGCGACGGTTGCTGGAACCCGCCGCACGTATTCTCATAGCCTGTTCCGGCGGGGCCGACAGTGTGGCACTTGTGCGGCTTTTACATGCGGTGAATCAATCAGATTTCTGGCATTGGAAGCTGATGGTCGGACATGTCAACCACCATCTGCGGGGACAGGAATCCCGACGGGATGAGGACTTTGTACGTCGCCTGGCGCGTTCGTTGGACCTGCCTTTCCATCACCAGGACCTTAATATCCAGCCTGCGCACCAATTAAAAATCGTCAGCGAGAATAGTGCGCGGGACGCCCGGTATAAGGCTCTGCTGGCTCTGGCCCGCCAGAATCAATGCCCCGTCATAGCTTTAGCCCATCATGCTGACGATCAGGCGGAAACCATCCTGATGCGGATGTTGCGCGGGGCTGGAGTTACAGGGCTGGCCGGCATGAATGATGATGATCGCCGCGGAAAAATCCGGATAGTACGTCCACTGCTGCCCTGGCCCCGGTCAAAGCTGCGTACCTGGCTTATGAGCCTGGGCACCTCCTGGCGGGAAGATCGCAGTAATTTGGATCAACGGTTTTTCCGTAATCGCATCCGGCATGAGTTGCTGCCCATTTTAGAAACCTATCAACCACGCATCCGGGAACTGCTGCAGCGCAATAGCCGACATGACCGGGCAACGGCTGATTTTTTAAACGAACATGCCCGGCAATTACTGCGTACCGCCCGCTATCGGCACTATCGTAGCGGCGCCAGCCTGGCACGCAATGTCATTGCCAGTGCGGCGCCGGCGCCGGCAGCGCTGGCACTGCGCATTGCAATTTCCTCTGTCAGTGGTGACATGGACGGCATTAACACCGCTAACTTGCTGGAGGTATTAGATACACTGCGCACTACAACTGCGCGTACAACCATACAGTTCGCAGGCCGTGTAACATTAATACTTAATCCGGATCGCATCCGCGTGATCCAGACGATACACAAAGATGCGCAGCGGCCTGATCACACAGCCGAAAAAGTCGGCGATTATGGCGTTAACTCTGCGGAGGTGTAACGTCTGATGCGGGCGCGGACTGCTCCTGCCCGCGTAATTCCAGAATCTTCATCCGGATATTTTGGGCGGTTTCGCGAATTTGCTGCATGGTCTTACGTGCCCGTATTCCCGCATTTCTGTTACCACCTTCAGCTTTGGATATATCCTCGGCTGCCGAGTCGATTAATTGTTTGAGTGTGTCATATTCCTGCATAGGATCGCGTTCCTTCACGATAGTTCAATGCCCTGTCCCGGCGGATTACATCCCTTGCCGATTAGACAAAGACAAGCATATATTATGATGATTATCGGATCAAGATTCAACATACAATCAAAGAAAATAACAATAATTCTTCCTATAATTCGTCAATATGAAAATATACCGCTATATTTCGTTATGAGTAACCGTTCACAGGCAAAAGTGAAACACTCGATGGGAACACATAGCCTTTCACATTGCGGATATTGTTATTTGCGGTTATGAACATATTCCGGTTACAAATTCCTGTATCAGATTGTTACCAGTCATTTCGTTTGTAAGCCACTCGAGACCCGCCTCCAGAGCATCCACTGCCAATGTTGTACCAACGGTTCTTTGGGGGGCAACGGCGGGCGAGACGACCGCGATCCCAGGATACTTTATATACCCCGCGGGTATGGTCAAAACCGCCTTACGATATACACGGCATTTTGGGGGGGCCAGAGGATACCATAAGACGCAAGGCCTGACCCAGCTTTAATGTGATATTTCGAGGCCAGTAAATTATAGATATTATCCACACAACGCCGTGAACGGGTTACTATAAATGGCGGCGTAAATAACAAACATGAAATTGATTTGGCCTCCTGCCGGGAAAAGCGTACACTATTTAATTTAAGAAAATTTGAGGAAGTATTATCCACATGAATACGAATCTGGGCGAATTGGCCGAAAACTTTCTTCCGGAAAGCATCGCTAAAGGAGCAGGCTTTTTTGCCGCCAAACGGGTCAGCCGCATTGAGTTTGATCCGGCCACAGCCACAATTAAGGGAATTGTCAAAGAAGATGACAACTCACTTATTGCAGTCCAAGTCCAGGTACAAAATGGCCTAAACGATACGGTAGAAGTTGTGGGAACGTGCGAGTGTGGTCACCGTGCGCAGTGTCATCATATTTCAGCATTGCTGATTGCCATCGGCGGCGCGGAAAGTATCACCAATTTTCGCAAGGATATTGCGGAACAGGAGGCTTATTTTCAACGTCACCCGGAACAACGCCCCGCTGCGGTGGAATCCCCAAAGGGAACGAATGGTTCGGCCATTATGCCATCGCCGCCAGAGGCACCGCTGCCCTGGAAAATCCAGGAATGGCTTAAACAATTAAATGGGGTTCTGGAACTGGAGAGTACCGGGCACCATACTAAACCTGCAGCGGCTGGTGCGCAGATTATCTATATTGTTTCCGCGTTAGGATACATACCCCACACACTTGAAATTACCGTTATGAAAGCGGTCACCAAAAAGAATGGCCGTCCGGGATCTCCGCGACAGATAGATCCTTTTATTCATAACCGATATATCAAGCTGGCACAAGCCGATGATCACAACATATTCCGTATGTTTTCAGGATTTTCACCGTCTTCAGAATACCATCAACTGATTATTTCCGATGAATATTCTACATTGGTATTGGAAAAAATAGTCGCCACCGGGCGTTGTTTTTTCATGTCGCATACCAATTCGCCCCTGACATGGGGACCACCACGGCCAGGCAAGGCGGATTGGATTACCGAATCCGATCTGATACAGCGTACCAACATGACCGTTACCCCGGCAGCGGCGGTTTTTCGCGGATCACCGTTGATTTATGTAGATACAGCGGCCCATATCATCGGGCCGGTGATAACCGAGCTTCCCACACCGATAGCCCAACGATGGCTGTCCGCGCCGCCGATTCAACCACGCTTTCATAATACCATTGCCGCCTTTTCCGCCGCCAACGAGTTACCATTGCCGCCTCCAGTTCCTGAAGCGCAGTGGTTTGACGCGCCGCCACAACCGGTGTTAAAGCTCTATAGTGGATTAGATTTGGGGATGATGGGATTTTCTGTCCATTATTCCGATTATAGCGGCGCACTGGATGGTCTGAGTGCACACTGGGCAAATGTCGAGTTCGCGTATGGCGTCATGCGTACAACAACCAGCGAGTCTGAAACAACGCTGGATCGGTTTATTGCCGGGCAACGTTACTGCGCGGTGCGCAACCTGGCGTTGGAGCGGAAACGCCTGGAAGAATTAAAGGCGGCCCAATTGCGTATCATGGAAGGATATGGTGTGCCAGTCTGGGCGATGACGGACAACGACTTTGAAAGCTGGCAAAAATGGATGGACGGCCCGATGAAAGCTCTGGCTGCCAAGGGTTGGATTATTGAATATGACGAGTCGTGCAAGCTGCGGCGGGCCGTGGTTGAAGATTGGTTCATGGATACCACCGTTACTGACGCTTCCGATCAAAAATGGTTCAATGTTGATCTGGGAATAATTGTTGATGGTGCACGCATCAGCCTGATTCCGATACTGCGTAAGATATTGACTGCGGAGGACAGTTCTTCCGCGTATTTTCGGAAAAAGAAACTGGAAGTTCAGCTGCCGGATGGACGGTATGTACAGCTTCCCCAGGAAAGATTGAACCGCATTCAAGATCTGCTGCTGGAGTTGTTTGCCGTCAATGCGGATGAAACTGGACCCCTGCGGGCCGATCGTCTGCGGGCGGCACAATTTGCCGGTGTGGATGGCTGGCAATGGTCCGGAAGTCAACAGGTTCGTGAACTCCTGACACGCCTCCGCACGGCCTCCACCATGGTCATAATGCCACCTTCGGGATTGGCTGCTACATTACGTCCCTATCAGCAACATGGTCTGAACTGGCTGCAATTCCTGCGGGAATGTGACCTTTCCGGCATCCTGGCCGATGATATGGGATTGGGTAAAACCGTTCAGGCGTTAGCACATCTGCTATGTGAAAAACAGGCGGGGCGTCTGGACCGCCCTGTTCTGGTGGTGGCGCCAACAAGTCTCATGGGAAATTGGCGCCAGGAAAGCCGGCGTTTTGCACCGGATTTGCGGGTGCTGGTATTACATGGTTCCGGGCGAAAAGAACATTTTGAAAAATTGGATCAATTTGATCTGATCATCACCAGTTATCAATTACTGGCCCGGGATATGGACTTTCTGATCAAGCAACCCTACCATCAGGTTATTCTCGACGAAGCCCAAATGGTCAAAAATCCCAACACTCAATACGCCCAGGCGGCCCGCAAACTCATAACGCGCCATCGCCTGGCCTTGACCGGAACCCCCATGGAAAATCATCTTGGAGAACTCTGGGCTATTTTCGATTTTCTCATGCCGGGCTTTCTGGGAAACAATCGGCAATTCCGCCAGCTATTCCGGGACCCAGTGGAAAAAGCCGGAGATACCGCGCGCCGCAAGGCACTGGCCCAGCGTATCGCTCCGCTGGTGCTGCGACGCCGCAAGAGTGAAGTAGCTCTGGAATTGCCGCCTAAAAATGAGATGGTGCAGGAAATCGAACTCTCCGGCACTCAACGGGATCTTTATGAAAGTATTCGCGTAACCATGGAAAGCCATGTTCGCAACCAGATTGCCAATCTGGGGTTGGCCCGCAGCCACATTTTTATTCTGGAAGCCCTGTTGAAACTGCGGCAAGTTTGCTGCGACCCACGGCTGGTTAAGCTCGCCAGTGCTCAAAAAGTCACGCAATCGGCCAAGATGGACTGGCTTACGCAAACCCTGCCGGCCATGATTGAGGATGGTCGTAAAATTCTGCTGTTTTCTCAATTCACCAGCATGCTGGAACTTATTGCCAAAAAGCTGGCGGAATTAAAAATTCCTTATGTCCGCCTCACCGGCGATACGCGCGACCGCGATACGCCCGTGCAATCATTTCAGAGCGGCAAGGTGCCGTTGTTTTTAATCAGTCTCAAAGCCGGCGGCACAGGGTTAAATCTAACCGCCGCCGATACGGTCATTCATTATGATCCGTGGTGGAATCCGGCGGTGGAAAATCAGGCTACCGATCGCGCCCACCGCATCGGACAGGATAAAACAGTATTTGTCTACAAACTTATTACCCAGGGAACCGTGGAAGAAAAAATTCAAGCCCTCCAGCAGCGCAAACGCCAGTTGGTGGCCGGCCTTCTGGATGATACTGGCCAAATACCACTGCAACTCGGGGACGAAGAACTTAAAGCCCTGTTTGCTCCTCTGGGTTAATCCCGTGAACTTCGGTGTGGCCTGCATCAGCTCTCGCCGCATCGAGTCAGAAGGTGCAGCAATAAAATTTGGTGTAACCATTAACGATGAGGCGACTGAGCAGGCTGGAAGCCCGCACCACAAGGGGTGCCCCCACTTTGGGGTACGCCAAAACCGCCCTAACTATGGCCCTTCGGCTTGGCCGTGAACGGTTACAATTTGGTCAAAGCTCCACAACCGCCTGCAAGTTGCATTTCGAGAAGTATCCTGGTCCTCGCCCGCCGTCACCCCTTCCCAATGATTCATTGGAACGGCAGTATCAATGGATGCTCTGAAGACGGACTACGATTTGAAGGCCGCAAAGTATGGCCACATCCCGAATCAGGTCTTGGCAAGGTTGAGTTCAAAGTGGACCGTCGGACCTTGAGCCTCCGCAATTACCTTGAAACCGAGTTTTTTCGTCAGTACATGCTGAACTTCCAGATTTTCCGATAAGGCGGTGGCAAATAATCTTGATACACCTTCGATTTTTGCAATTTTAACAGCTTCCTCCAGCAGTGCCGTTCCAATGCCCCGGCTTTGCCAGGCATCGGCCACAACCACCGAGGCTTCCGCCTCATTGGTACCGCGAATTTTTGACAGTCGGCTTACACCGATAATTTCCGGCGCGCCATCGGAAGAGGAACTTTGCGCCACGAGCGCAATTTCCCGGTCATAGTCGTTCATACAGACGCGTACAAGCCGTTCATGGGCGATACGGTCTTCCAGTTTCATAACATTGTAAAAACGGTTGCGCACAGTTTCCGTGGAAAGTGATTGATGAAATTTGACAATTAACGGTTCGTCCTGCGGCATAATGGGGCGCAAAAGAATCGATTGCCCATTGTCTGTTTTGATGGTGTGAACATACTGGGATGGATAGGGACGGATAGCCGGGCGCGGTAAGGCCGCATCCACAACATCGGCGGGATAAAGTATAACCCGGGCGTCCAGGGCCACAAATTGTTTGGGGCTTACCAGCAGCGGATTAATATCAATTTCTTTGATGCGCGGATTTTCAATGACCATGGCACTGAACCGCACCAGAATACGTTCCAGTTCTACCACATCAACGGCCGCGCGACCGCGTATTCCCGCCAGCGCTTTGCTGATTTTGGTCTGATTGATCATTTGTCGGGCAAGCGTGGAATTCAACGGCGGCAAGGCCAGAGCATGGTCGCGGAATAACTCCACCATTTGCCCGCCTGCTCCAAACAACAGAACCGGACCAAATTGCGCATCAATCGTGGAGCCAAGAATTAATTCATAGGCATCGGTTAGGCGCACCATGGGTTGTACAGTAACGCCCTGGAATTGATTGGCACTGGCCTTGGCGATCACTGAAGCCTGGATACTTTCAAAGGCTTGTTTCACCGCCTCAGCGCAGGAAAGATTCAGTTGTACTCCGCCCACATCGGTTTTGTGGGAAATGGTTTTTGAGAAAACCTTAAGCACCACGGGATAGCCAAGTTTTTCAGCAGCCGCAACCGCTTCTCGCACGTTGACGGCAACATGTGTGGGAGTGACGGGAATGCCGTAAGCGCCCAACAACTCTTTGGATTCCGGTTCGGTAAGCGTGGTGCGTTTATCAGCCAGCACCCTGGCAAAAAGCGACTGTACCTGTGCCTGGCACTGTGTATCAGAAGCTTGATCACCAGCGGATCGCGGGGTTTGATAAAGAGATTTCAGGGTTCGGTCATAGCGCCAGAGATAATTAAACGCACTGGCCGCCGCATCGGGATAAGCAAACGTGGGAATACCGGCGCGATTCAGAATTTCCTCGCCGGCACGAACCATAGCTCCTCCCATCCAGCTGGCCAGTACCGGTTTAGATTGGCCTTTTGCGGCGACAACCAGGGCCTCGGCGGATCGAGTTGGGTCGGTCATATCCTGCGGCGTAAGAATGACTAACATGCCGTCGGAGTGAGCGTCACGGCCCGCGATTTCAAGGGATTTGGCATAACGTTCCGGAGAGGCATCGCCAAGAATATCCACCGGGTTGCCATGTGACCATGGCCCTGGCAGAAGCGTATTAAGCTCCTTCATGGTCGGATCGGACAACTTGGTTAACTCACCTCCGCCTTGAATCAGCGCATCGGTAGCCAATACACCTGGGCCGCCGGCGTTGGTCAGAATCGTGAGATTGGGTCCCTTCGGACGGGGCTGATGCGCCAAAACTTCCGTCAAATCAAACAATTCGCTGATTTCATTGACCCGCAGAATACCAACACGGCGGAACACCGCATCGAGCACTTCATCAGAACCGGTCATGGAACCGGTATGACTGGCGGCAGCGGCGGCGGCAGCGGCGGTGCGGCCCGCTTTGATAATAATAATAGGTTTGGTTAAGGCCACCTCGCGCGCGGCGGAAATGAATTGGCGTGGATTGCCAATGCTTTCCATATAAATCAGAATGGCCCGGGTACGCGGATCATCACCCAGGTAATCAATTAAATCGCCAAAACCGACATCCAGCATGGATCCCAGGGATACAATGGAACTAAAGCCGATTTGTTCACGTTCGGCCCAATCCAGAATGCCTGTTAATAAGGCACCGGACTGTGACAAAAACGCAATAGAACCCGCCCGCGCAATACCATGTGCGAACGTGGCATTAAAACCAAGTAGTGGATTTTGCACCCCCAGGCAGTTCGGCCCGATGATCCGCATGGAGTACTGCCGGGCTTGCACCGCAATTTGCCGTTCTAATTCTACACCGGGGGCACCGAGTTCCTTGAAGCCGGCCGAGATAATAATAGCACCGGGAATCCCCGCTGCGCCGCACTGCGCCACCAAGTCCGGCACAGTGGCGGCGGGAGTACAGATCACCGCAAGGTCCACCGGCTCCGGCACATCGCGTATGGTTGAATATGCTTTGATGCCCAGGACACTGGGCCGTTTCGGATTCACCGGAAATACCGTGCCGCCAAACGGTGATGAAATGAGATTCCACAGCAATGTGCGCCCCACCGAACCGGGATTTTCCGTAGCACCAATAACGGCTACGTTTCGTGGGTGCATTAAAGCCTCCAACGGACGGCGAACATGCGGAATATTTGGAATTTTGCTATTCTGTGTAACGACTGCCAAGATCTACTCCTTATGATACATATCACAGACCGTGAATTTTTCACCGGTCCAACAACATCATATAACTATACACTGACATAAACGTGGTGTGCTATCGGGATCAAACTGAATTCAGTCTAGGAAATTCACCGATTAATTCCAGCACCGGTGGATTTTCCGGGTTCATAGAAAGGCACCCTCTTTCAAATATATGCATTGTACAGCCTTAAATTGTCTCCACTGTAACGCTCTTCAAAACTGGACACGCTGGGAAAATAGTTTTTTCTATTTATAGGAGTGCCAGTTATGCTATTTAAACGGCGTCGGTCTACGGCATTGTTCAAAGACCAAGGCCATGGAGGCGATAAAGGAGCAACGACCTGGCGGGGAGTTGTCGGGATTGTATCAGGTTCATCCATCACCGATTGCTATGCGGAAAAAAGCATTTGTATGATATACACGGCAATATATTGTGTAAGAAAAGAATCACCGTATATTCCCGTTAAGATAGTAAATAGTGACAGTTCTTACGAACCAATTATCAGCCATCAGGAAGAACTGTTGTACTGGTACGTGAACGCATAAGATACCGCCGGGAACGCCACGTAATAAGGCGCCCTGTTGCCGCACCCAGTAAAAATGCTGCATTAACAATGTGTACCACGGGCATTCCCCAGGTGAACCAGAACCGCGCCCGGGTAATGGCAGCACCATGATCCGGCAATAAATGGCACGCGGCCTTAAGCACAAACCACCCCCGCAATATGGACAGGCTATAGAGCCCTATCAACACCATCAGTGGAGCCGGCCACCAGGCTGAACCGGCCAACACCATTAACATTGTCGCTACCAATGCGGATAGTAACGCGGAAATATATAGTGCCGCCCCCGCCAACCCCGTCAGCCATAACCGGCCGGCGCATACGCGGGTAATACGATATTGTCGAACCGCAAACTCCCAGGCCTTGGGCCAGTCAAAAGAAGCCTGTGAGGCAACGATACATTGGGGTACAAAATGAATTTTTCTGTGGGCTTTCTTTTTTACGCAGTAAGTCAGAACATAATCATCACTTAAGGCTCCACGCCAGGCGTCATATACTCCGAAGGCGTAAAAATCCGCTCGTTGAATAGCCATGGACCCCCCCCAGGCTACCGTTCGCCGATAAGGCCCAAATAACGTTCCAACCATGGCATTAAGCACACAAATAATTCCATTGGCGGCGCCCGAATTGGTTGGTACATAGAAGCGATAGCCTGTGGTGGCTCCAATATGATGGGAATTCAACATGGAAACCAAAGCATGCAGCCAGTTTGGTGCCGGATGGGCATCGGCATCCATGAAGGCCAGAAATTTGTCTTCCGATGTTGTGCGGTCCACCGCCGCCAGCTGGTTATGAACTTTCTGGCCACGTGTAGTTGCTCTCCCGGCAACCACCAGTTCAACAGGTCTTAAGGCGTTGGCCGCCTGTGCGGCATGTATCAACGCACAGGCCGGATCATCCGTTGATTCCACCGCAAAAATAACACGATAATGCGGATAATCCTGTTGTAACAGGGCGGTGACGTTCTGCCGGGTGTTGGCGTCTACACCCTTAATTGGCGCGATCACCGCTACCATGGGAAACTTATCCGCCAGCGGCTGTTTAATGACTCTTGGCATCCGCAGATTGAAAAACTGTGCCACCCGTACACCCCAGGCGGCAATCACAAGAGCCATGCCCCACAGCAATGTAAACAAGACGGTATACCAATGTGCAAAAAACATCTGGATCATCACGGAGCCATCATACCGGATTATCAGTCCAAAGGAGGTCTTTATACTGGATTTGGAAATCGATACTCCGCAATATGATGATAATGCTGCCCCGGATGCAGAATAATGGACGGAAAATATCCATGATGAACGGAATCCGGAAAGTGCTGTGTTTCCAGACACACCCCGCCATGTTTGCGATACGATCCGCCAATACCGGTCAAACTCCCATCCAGAAAATTACCGGTATACAGTTGTACACCGGGTTGAGTAGTCCACAATTCCATGACGCGCCCGCTTTTAACTTCGGCCAGCCGGGCTGCGGGATGTAATGGATCATCACCGGTACGCAGCACATAATTGTGGTCATAGCCGCCGGGGACTTGTGCAATTCGTGCTCCGATGGCGGCAGAGCGTGTAAAGTCCAGGGGCGTTCCATGGACACTATGAATTTCTCCCGTGGGAATCAGTGTGGTATCCACCGGCGTGTAATAATCAGCGTGAATGGTCAGTTCATGATCCAGAATATCCCCCTGACCGGCGCCATGAAAATTGAAATAGGCATGATTGGTAAGATTGATGGGGGTGGGATAATCTGTTCGGGCTTCCATAATCAGACGGATGGTATGCTCGTCGGGCATTAAATAGACGGCTTTGAAATCAACATTGCCGGGATAGCCTTCCTCCATATCCGGGCTGTGATAGCTGAATTCCACGGCGGAGATACCATTGACTTTGATAAGCTGGGATTTCCAGACGCGGCGGGCCAGACCAATCTTGCCGCCATGAAGGCTGTGCGAGCCGGTATTGGCAAATAGCTGGTAATCCTTTTTATTAAGACGAAAGCGGGCGTTGGCGATGCGATTGGCCACACGCCCAACCACGCAGCCCAGTGAGGGATGTACTCCCAAGTATGGTCCCAGCTGCGCAAAACCCAGTGTCACATCGGCGGTGTCTCCCTTGCGATCCGGTGTGTGCAATTCTGTGATAGTAGCCCCGTAAGCACAGACTTTAAGCTTCAGCCCGGCGGCACTGGCAAGGGTATAGATTTCCACTGGCTGCGCTTCTTTGGTATGACCAAAAATTTCATGTGTGATATTCATAGATTGTATTCTAACTGATATTCGACGGATTGGCTATCATACATTTTGTAACCGGTCACAGGTTCATACCGCGAAAAATAAAAATACAAGAGAATAATGAGTAAAATGCAGGAGTTATTATGATATGCTAGCCAGGTAGCTGGCCGTTCTGTAGTTAATGAGTAATGAATAAAACATAGAAGTTAGAAGACGGGATACAGGGGGGATGCGAGCCAGTGGTTTATCCCACTGGATATGTTAACCGGCGGGTTTAACACGCCGCGATTGTGGGTCGCGCCAACGAATAGAGATGATATATCAATAATAACGAGCAACGTGAATCGAACAACGAACAAAATAACTATTGTGATTACGGCGCTTTAAAGTGCAGCGCAATGTCTCATTAAGGCTACAAGGCCGTCTCATGAATCATTTTTTCATTACGCCATAGCCGACGCGTATATCCCTTATAAACTATCCTCTGTAACCCGTCCCCTACAAAATTTGGCCCAGGGCGGGCGATGTTGATGGCCATACCGTGGATAGCTACTACTATAACGAATCTTTGAGCATAAGTGTTGTAAATATATAAAGTTATGTTTGAACGGCGCAGTGAGACTTACCACCCAAGCCCAAATTATCGCATACCGCATACAGCAGTGGTTTTGCCAATCCAATGTCGAATATTTTGTCAGGCGAAGGTTCATTGTAGTACTAATATACACGTAATTACATTATATAATTGCGTAATTACATACTGAAGAACATTTTGCTTGACACTTCTGTGGCAGATCGCTATACTTATTACTAACGAGGCTAATTTGGCCGTGACAAAATAGTCGGCAGCTGATTGATAGGTGTGAAATTATGGCTTCGATGATCTGTAATTTCGTAATTTGCTGGATTCAAAAGGGTAACACAATTTTTAGCACAGATGCTCTCAACTGCAGATTTGCCAACCGTGTGGTTGGCAGGTAGTGGAGAACAAAATTGGTCCTATATTAAGGAGATGACGTATGTTCAATAAGGACCTTAATATCGTTTCTTCCGCCGCATGTTGCGGCAAACCGCAGCCTACGCGGCCCGTGGGCAATTCACACCGCTCCCACAGGGAGCAGAAGGAGTCGTTTATGTTATCCCATCGGTCCTCAATTTCTCGTGGTTCCCTCCTGGTTATCACAGCACTTGCGGCTGTGGCAGCGGGCACATCGATGGTGGCCAGAGTCTCGGCGTCGCCGGTGTTGCTTGCGGATTACAAGGCGGTCAATTACAACGCCACCACGGGCGTATGGACCGATTCCTCTGGTAATGGCGACAATGCCACCGTGGGCACGGGCGTAACCGCACCAACTCTGGTGACCAGCGCCACACCCAACGGTTCCTCGGCCGTCGATTTTTCCGCCAACAATGAATATCTGAAGATAACTACCGGTTTACCGGCGGGCAGCGGTTACACCGTGCTGGCTTTTGCCGAACCCACCGCAACAACTGTTAACGGTACTTACGCGATTGTCGGTGGTGGTCCGGGGGCATTGGAATATCGTATTCAGACGTTAAACGGTGGAAACGTACAGGTTTTGCTTGATACTGACATCACCGCTTTTGGGGCATCTAATACGGCCGTTTCCAATAATTCCTTCAGTATGATCGGCGTAGCTACCGACAATACCGGCAACGCAACATTTTATTTAAATGGCAGCGCAGATGGAACGACCACCGGTAGTAACGCTTTTAATTCCGCCGTCAATCTCATTGGTGCCAGTGACACCGGCGCCAACGCTTCGCCGAATGAATTTTTTATCGGCAACATTGCGGAACTTCAGATTTACAGCGGTGTAATGACCTCTAGCCAGATTCAGACTGTCAATGAGTCATTTACCAGTGCGTACGTCAATCCGGTACCTGAACCGACCACATTGGGGCTTATTGCCATTGGCGGAGCAGGCTTGTTGTTGATGGGACGAAAGCGGACAACCCATTGGATCGCGTAATACGACGTTGGCGGTGGGCGCATTCCGGAGGGCCTGAATGCCCCACCGCTTTTGATGCCGTACTGAAGTAATTGTGCCACTATATATTATTAGCCGGGCATGGGGCCAAAATTTGGAGAATTATCATGAGACCAAACCGTCTATTCCAATCGGTTCGTAAATCTACACTCGGTTTTACCATAATTGAGCTTCTGGTGGTGATTTCCATTATTGCCTTGCT
>JAMDCX010000080.1 GCA_023489375.1 Planctomycetota bacterium | reverse complement strand
AACCGTTCACAAATCTTAAATTTCAAATCTCAAATTTCAGATACGCGGCATGACAGCACCGGTGTGAATAAGGACGGAAATCATTTCTCAAGTACCGCAACGCCTTACGTTGGTTCGTAACCTTTCTCAAATCTCAAATTTCAAAGCTCAGATACGCATGATCTTGTCCACAGAGGTGTTTTGGTAACCTGCACTTGTGATCGTGATCGCGGCAAATTTGCAGGCGTGAACGATGACAGACATCCTTTCCCAAGAAGCGGTTGCCCGGCAGTACCCATTTCCAATTTTTCGATGGTGCATTACATTAGTAACCGTAATTTGGAAAGGGTTATTATGAATATCGCGGTTATTGGTGCAGCAGGATACATCGGGTCTCATGCGGTAAAATTGCTGGTGGAACGTGGTCATCATGTGACGGCCATTGATAATCTCACCGAGGGGCATCGTGCCGCGGTGCATCCCAAGGCGCGACTGGTAGTGCTGGATTGTGCCAATACCGCGGCCCTGGCGACGGTACTGGGTGCCGACAAAATTGAAGCGGTCATGCACTTTGCGGCCAGTGCCTACGTTGGCGAAAGCGTTCAGAACCCCCGTAAATACTATCGCAATAATGTGTCAAATACGATCAGCATGTTGGATGCCATGAATCTCACCGGAGTAAAAAAACTGGTGTTTTCCAGTACCTGCGCCACCTATGGCGAACCACAACGTGTGCCGATTACGGAAGACCTGCCCCAGAATCCAATAAGTCCCTACGGCCACAGCAAACTTATGGTAGAAAATATTCTCAAAGATACCGCCAGGGCGGAAGGTCTGGCGTTCGCGGCGCCGCGCTATTTTAACGTGGCCGGTGCAGCGCTGGACGGCAGCATTGGTGAAGATCACCGCCCGGAAACGCATCTGCTGCCCATTGTTCTGCAAGTGGCGCTGGGACAGCGTCCGGCGGTGGAAATATTTGGCCAAGATTATCCCACACCGGATGGAACCTGCATCCGGGACTACATCCATGTATGGGACCTGGTGGAGGCCCACCTGGTACTGCTGGAACACCTGCAACCGGGGCGCGGCTTGTTCTACAATCTGGGCGTGGGGCGAGGATATTCTGTGCGGGAAATTATCGACGCCTGCCGAAAAGTTACCGGCAAACCAATTCCCACCCGTGAAACCGCCCGTCGTCCCGGGGACCCGCCAGCTCTTTTTGCGTCACCGGAGCGCATGGCGAAGGATTTTTCCTGGAAAGCTAAAATTACGGATCTGCATGTTATCGTGGAATCCGCATGGCGCTGGTTGCAAACACATCCCAATGGCTATGGTTGACGGTTCAATGTTCATGCCATCATTCCAGCAGTACCGTCCGGGGCCATCAGGTACGAATCATGTAACCGTTCACGAAGGGATAACAAGTCAGGTTGGAAGCCTGCACCACAAGACGTGCCCCCGCTTTGAGGTACGCCGAAAACGCCTTAACTCTGATCCGTCGGCATGGCCGTGAACGGTTACCGAATCATTTTGGCGGTACGCGGTAAATGAGAATTCCGGGAGCCGTGCGTTCTGTAATAAGCCTTAAACCCAGTGTTTGGAGTCGGCCGATGTTCTGTGGGGTAATAATCGGATCAAATCCATAAGTATGACGCAGGCGAATAATTTCCGGCCAATCCACCAGCAGATAATTAACATGGTGGAGTTGCAGATACCGCAGCGCCGCCCTGGCGCCGCCATGATGAAACGACCGCGCTAATTCATTGCGGTTAAAGACGGTGGCATACAGGACCCGCCCCCGGATATACAACGGGGTCGCCAGACCTTCGAGATAATAACGCGTGTGATCCGTAAACTGCCCTGGTGGCGGCGGTTCAAAAAGCCAGTCTCGCGGCAAGCTGATAGCCGCACCAATAGGCGGCGGCCTTTGCGTATTAAGTGGCCCGAGAAAAAGTCCGGCTTCGGGCCGCAGCAGCAGGCCACAAGCCGCAGCCTGCAATGTTATCAACGCGGTAGCCGCCATCCGATAAGCCGGCAGCAGTTCCGCCGTCATGCCCAGCAGCCAGGCCAGTGGAATAACGGCGGGCAGGAGAAAACGGGCCTGTAATTGCGTGCAGGTCAGCCAGGCAAGGACCTGCACCGCCAGAGACAATATCAGCAGCCACGCCTGTCGCCCGCAAAATAATCCCAACCCCAGAGCGGGAAGCACCACCAGCCAGATTAGACCCAGGCGTAAATACCAGGGTGTTTGTGGGCCGGGAAATCCGGGTGCGGGGCGTATCGCATCCACCCAGGCCGCAATTCCCGGCGACCATTGGCGGTCTAATATGGATTGATCAGCCAAGGCTCGCACATGTCCAATCAGGCCCGCATCACGTACTGGCGGGCGGTGGCCGCGATCAAACCTCAAGGCGAGGGTTTTACTCCAATGTCCGCGCCCCAAAGTGCCGGTAAAAATTGGAAATATCGGATTGCCCAAACTTCTGGCCGTGTGCGTGGCGACCATGGAACGCACCATCCAGGGGCTGTAGAGCAATAATGCGGTGAGAACCACAACCGCCAGTTGGCGAAAATTGCGGCGTGCCGCCAGCATGGCCGCCACCGGAACCGCCACCATGACGCCGGCGGTCATTTTGGTACCCACCACCAGTCCCAGCAACACGCCCAGAATAAGCCACTCGGCCGATCGCCATTGTGATCTTGCCGCTACCGCCAAACTGATGGCCAAAACGCCATACAACAGCACCAGGCCGTCGTTATACGCTAAGGAACCAATAACTAAAGTCCATGGAGTTACCAGAAATAGCAGCGTCGAGAGAATTCGTCCCGGAGCCTTAAGCGGCAGTGGCGCCAGCAGAATTCCCGCTGCGGCCAGCAGTGTTACCAGAGCATGTAAACTCTGTGCTCCAAACACCAGAGCATAGATATAACCCGCCCCTACCGCCCAGTGCGTGATGGCGGCGAGTATCAGATAAAGCATTTCCATATTTAATGACAGATAAGAGTATATATTCCCCTTGACCGGAGCGGTGGAATGCAATTCAAGAAATTGTCGCGGCAATTGCAGATGATATTCCAGCACGTCAAAACCATTGCCTTCGGTATGCCACAATGTTCCGGCGGGAAAGGTAACCGCGATGAACAACACGGCTATCGGGATGCAGGCTAATAAAATAGACCAATGCCGGCGCGAAATCGGAAGACGGAGAAATTCAAGCTCGGGTCTTAATTGCCGTGCAAAAGGATAACCGATGGCGACGGCGGCAAGCAGCAAGGCGGCGCAAACCGGCCCGGAAATCAAGCCGCAACTCCCCAACGCCAGCGTGGCCAGGCTTAATACCCCCAAGCCCAGCGCGGCGGAAAGCACCAGGCGGAACCCCAGCGGCCAGAGCGACAACTCTATTACCGGTAGTTTACGCACCTTATGGGTTATCGCCAGTCCTAACAACAGTGCCGGAATAATAATCACGCCGGCCCAGGCGGCATTGCACAGCGTGGCCAGAACGGTCGGCACAAGTGAACCGGATATCACCAGCATGACCAGCAACGTTGCTATCAGCAATGCCGGAAGCAGCATCCACCGTGGTGGGGCCTTGGGGGCATTAACCACTGCGGCGGGAGAGCGGCGATAGGCCATTCGCGATTTCATTGCGCCAAGCAATAGACGCATTGCCCGCTATTGTCAAATGTCTGGGCCTGTTGATATGTATTGGTTCGATGGGTGCGGCCATATTTTTGGACAAAAGCTCCACCGTCATCTTTGGTTTGCGTATTAGAGAAATATCCTGGGATCGCGCGGGCGTCTCGCCCGCCGTTGTCCCCTAATGATTTAG
>JAMDCX010000094.1 GCA_023489375.1 Planctomycetota bacterium | reverse complement strand
CCACGACAGGCATAGCACCGAATACATCGGGCAAAGTGCTGCTTCCAGAAGTCCCACCGCGCCGCGCTGGATAAGGCCATCAACTTGTCCAATGATTCCCATACATGTTCGGAAAAATCGCTGGGACGATCCGCAGGTGGCGAACTGGCGGAATACCAGGTGTTAATGGCTTCGGCCTTGGCTAAGTCCACTACGCCGAGGAACTTGCCCCTGGCATCAACAGCAAAAACCAGAACCTGCCCAGATACAATCTGTTTTTCCTGCAACAACACATTCAAGGCCAGTGCTTCGCGTTTCCGCGCGATGATGCCCACGGGGCTTAACTTCCGGATTTCAGTACGCTTGAAGAGTCGCGTTAAATTACCGGAATTTTCCGCCACCAGCAGATTCTTGAGATTTTCCGGTTCATTGATCGATACCGCCTGCAACGCACCGGGTACAGAACGTTTTTTCCATCCCAGAATAGTTTTGCAGGTTCCCTTCTCCAGGGATTGGCGTAAGGCCTCCAGCAGTGTCGGCTCTGCGGATATTCCTGAATCACCAGTGGTTCCAGTCGTTAACGGTTCTAATGTACCAATATCCTGTGCGGAAGGCATGGTCAGATCGGGAACCCGGTTTCCGGCAACTTCCCGCATCGCCTCATAAGGTCCGAGCCGGCAAATATCTTCGGTAAAGCTCCGGATGGTTTTCACCCATTTAGCGCCTTCGGCCGCGGAAATCCAGGCCAAATCTAATCGCCGCAGATCCATACCCAGCGTATCAAGCAGATCGCGTAACAGCATCCAACGGCGACGGGCGCGATAATTGCCGGAGGTATAATGACAATCTCCGGGATGACACCCGCTGACGATTACACCATCGGCCCCCTGTAGAAAAGCACGCACGATAATGCTTATATCAATGCGTCCTGTACAGGGCAGCATAATGGTGCGCACATTGGGCGGATACGTCATGCGGCTGGTTCCGGCGAGATCCGCGCCGGCATAAGTACACCATCGGCAAACCAGCGCTACAATGCGCGGCTCAAATATACCGGGTATGTTGCTGGCTGAATCCGGCACTGATTCCGAACAGGAACATACTTGCGGAGACAGACTTAAGGGCAGATGAACTTCACTCATAATGACACCTAAATCGCCAAAGCATCCAAGGCGGCAAATACCTGTTCTTCGTTAAAACCATCCAGATCAATGGATTTACTGCGGCATAGTGACACACAGGTGCCACAGCCCTGACACAAGCCCGGATTTACACGCGCAATTACTTTGACTATTTCGCCATGGCGATCCCGTATTTCTTCTTTTTCGATAGCCTGATATGGACAGCCCGCCGCACAGGTAAAGCAGCCTACACAGGTGGAATACACCGGCGGCGCCGACCGGTTGACACGCGCGACAACCGGATCACGCTGCAATTGTTTTTTGCTCAGCAGGGCCTGAACCTTGGCCGCCGCCGCTGAGGCCTGGGAAACCGTTTCGGGAATATCTTTTGGTCCCTGGCAGGCGCCGGCCAGATAAATTCCCGCAGTATTGGTTTCCACCGGACGTAATTTCGGATGGGCTTCACTTAACCAGCCATCGGCGTCGTAGCCAATACTGAGCATTTGAGCCAGCGTCCGAACATCCTTCTGCGGAACCGCAGCGGTCGCCAACACCACCAGATCCGCGTGAATATCCATACGTTCGCCGCCATTGAGCGTATCAGCGGCCTGTATAACCAATTGTCCTTTTTCCGGGTAAATACGCGCCGCGCGCGACCGTAAATACAGTACGCCATCAGTTTCCACCGCCCGGCGATAAAATTCGTCGTAACCTTTGCCCGGCGTGCGTACATCCATACATAACACAATGGCCTTCCCGCCATGAACTTTATGCCGATACAACATGGCGTGCTTGGCGGTATACATGCAGCAAATCTTGCTGCAATAAGCCCGCCCCCCCGCCGGATTGCGGGAACCGGCACACTGGATAAAGGCCACCGTCCGCGGCTCCTTGCCGTCCGATGGGCGGCGGATTTCACCATTTGTCGGCCCGGAGGCGGAAGCCAGACGTTCAAACTGTAAGCCGGTAATGACATCCGGGTGGTCGCCATCGGCATATAATTTCAGATTTTGTTTATCCAGCACCTGGAAGCCGGTAGTTACAACAATGGCTCCCACCCGCTCGGTAATGATCTCATCTTTCTGATCATAATGAATAGCTCCAGTGGGGCAGAGTTTCTGACATATACCGCATTTTCCAGTCTTAAATTTCAAGCAGTTGTCGGCGTCAATCACCGGCTTGCTCGGCACCGCCTGGGCGAACGGAATGCCAATGGCGGTACGTTTGCCCAGTTGCTCGTCAAATTCACCGGCTATTTTCTTCTGGGGACATTTTTGCCAGCAGGTACCGCAACCGGTGCATTTGCTCCAATCCACAAAACGAGCCTTACGCCGCAGAGTCACCTGAAAGTTTCCAACGTAGCCATCGACATGCTGCACTTCACAATATGTTTCCAGGCGGATATTAGGATGCGAAGCCGCCTCCACCATGCGTGGGGTAAGAATGCACTGGGAACAATCCAAAGTGGGAAAGGTTTCCGAAAGCTGCGCCATGTGGCCGCCCAGTGAACTGGAACGTTCCACCAGAATGACTTCAATACCACCCTCAGCCATATCCAGTGCTGCTTGAATACCGGCGATGCCGCCGCCGATCACCAGTGCTCGACGGGTAAGTGGAACCGCAATAGGCATCAACGGTGTATTGCGCTGTACCCGCGCTACGGCAGAACGTACTATATCCACCGCTTTCGCGGTGGCACTGGTGCGATCGGAATGTACCCAGGAGCACTGTTCTCTTAAATTGGCAATTTCACACAGGTAGGGATTCAGCCCTGCCGCCGCCACCGCCCGGCGGAAAGTGGCTTCATGCATGCGCGGCGAACAAGCCCCGACGATAACACCGGTGAGTTTATGTTCCACCACCGCCTGCCGTATTTGTGCCTGCCCCGGTTCAGAACAGGTATAACGGTAATCCGTAGTAAATACCACACCAGGCATCCGCCTGGCCGCTTCTGCGACATGCGCGCAATCCACCGTCTTACCGATATTTTCACCGCAGTGGCATATAAACACACCTATTCTTGACAACGCCGTCCTGCCTTTCCGTTGCTGGAACACCCGCAAAATGGGACCATCCCATTTAACCGGCATGCCATAACCTCATTTTCTCACCCCGACCCCGTGGGTATGGCCGGTTCCGCCTGGCCGGAATTTTTATTGACAACACCCTGTAAAAACGCATGGAGCGTAGGTTCCACCGGCACAAAGTGGCGATCCATACCTAAACTTTGTTCCGGCAACCCCATGGCCAATCCAATTAATTGCGTTAAATATAACACCGGCATTGACGGAGCATCAGCTGCAAATTCCTCCTGGCGCATATCCAGATTGCTGTGACACATCGGACAGGCCAGAACAATAATATCCGCGCCACTTTCACGGGCGGCAGAAAATATTTTCCGGCTCTGCCGCAATACCACCTGTTTAGAAGACAATGAAAAACCCGCACCGCAACATTCCGACGCCATGGACCAACGCACCGCCTGCGCACCGGTTTGATTGACTAATTTCTCCATAGTGCGTGGCGCTTCGACGTTGGTGGCGCCGGTTACCGCCGGTGGCCGCACCAGCAGGCATCCATAATAACAGGCTGCTTTCAGCCCTTGGAGCGGTTGCTTAATTCGCTGAGAAATAACTTTGACTGGTAGATTTTTCAACCAGGTCAGGACATTGATAACCCGCAAAGAACTAATGTCCACATCCTGCCCCGGAGCCAGAGTTTCCATGGCCTGATGCGCCAT
>JAMDCX010000057.1 GCA_023489375.1 Planctomycetota bacterium | reverse complement strand
GGCTATATGATGACAGATGGTGCACCGGAAGCCGCGCATCTAACGGCTAACGACTATTTGGAAGTTATTATGGTTCAGTTCCTAAGTGGATAAATTGGATGCGGCCAGAAATTGTGGCATTCAAAACGAGGCCGGTATACAAAACAATCATGGGCAATGTTATACCAACGGCTACTTGGAGGGCAACGGCAGGCGAGACGCCCGCGATCCCAAGGCGAGGCAATAAATTCGGGCAGGCCTCTGCGGTGCGTGTTTCCATGACCAACCATTCTCTTAACGACGGCATTTATGCCGCCGATTTTGCCGGCTGCCCGGAAAAATGGCCGCGCCCGCGAACCCAGGATACTGCTTGAATATGCAAACAAGAATGATGGTGGAACTTTTGCCCAAAAATATGGCCACACCCCATAAATTGCGCCGGGAACCCCAACACAAGACAAAACGGTAAAAATATCGGATAATACCCCCCCATGATTACGATTACCCTGCCCGATGGGGCAAAAAAACAGTTTGATACCGTTTCCGTAACACCTTTGCAGGTTGCGCAGAGCCTGGGATCACGGCTGGCCCGTGATGCGGTGGGAGCCTTAATCAATGGCCGGCTAGCCGATATTTCCACGCCCATTCAACAGGATGCGGCGGTAGCCATTGTCACCGCTAAATCGGAAGATACCAATGCCGTTTATCTGCTCCGGCACTCCACTGCGCATGTCATGGCCGAGGCTATAACGCGGTTATATCCCGCAGCGAGTCTGGCATACGGGCCACCGGTGGAAACCGGATTCTATTACGATATAGAACTCTCCGAGCCGATCCGGGAGGAGGATTTTCCACGCATTGAAGCGGAAATGGCCAGGATTGTGGCAGAAAACCGTCCGTTTACACGTTATGAATTGACGCGTGATGCGGCGTTATCAAAACTGGCCAGGGAAGGCAATCCTTATAAAATCGATAATGCCCAGCGGGCGCTGGAAGGGGATTCACAGGCCGTCCTCAGTTTCTATGCCACCGGTGAACCGGGAGTCAACTGGGAAGACCTGTGCCGCGGCCCCCATTTACCCAGTACCGGCCGCATTGGTGCTTTCAAGGTTACCAGTGTGGCGGGCGCTTATTGGCATGGTGACGAATCCAAACAGCAATTGCAGCGGATTTATGGCACAGCCTTCTTCAGCGAACAGGAATTGGCAACGCATCTTCAGCGACTGGAGGAAGCCAAACGGCGGGACCACCGCGTTATTGGCAAACAGCTTGGGTTATTTACAATTTCACCGCTGGTGGGCAGTGGGCTGATATTATGGATGCCCAAAGGCGGCGTGATCCGCCAGGAACTGGAATATTTCATGCGGGAAGAATTAATTCGCCGCGGATACAGTATTGTTTACACTCCCCATATCGGGAATATCAATTTGTACAAAACCAGCGGGCATTATCCGTATTACAAGGACTCACAATTTCCCACCATCAAAATGAAAGAACGTGATGATGGGGATGAAAGTGAATACCTGCTTAAACCTATGAATTGTCCACACCATATCCAGATTTATCTGGTTACACCTCACAGCTACCGCGATCTGCCGATTCGGATGGCGGAATTCGGCACCGTGTATCGCTTTGAGCAATCCGGGGAACTGTCCGGTATGACTCGAGTACGTGGTTTTACTCAGGATGATGCGCATTTGTTCTGCACTCCGGAGCAAGTAGAGCAGGAGTTGCAATCGACGGTGGAAATGGTGTTGCTGGCCTTCCAGACACTGGGATTTAACGATTATCAATGCCGGGTCAGCCTGCGCGACCCGGCATCCAACAAATACGCCGGCGATCCGTCGCTTTGGGATCGGGCGGAAGCCACTTTACGAAAAATTGTGCGCGATACGGGTCTGCGGCATGAGGAAGCGATTGGGGAAGCGGCGTTTTACGGGCCCAAATTGGATTTTCTGGTTAAAGATGTTATTGGCCGGCAATGGCAACTTGGCACCGTACAACTGGATTATGTACTGCCGGAACGTTTTGCGCTGGAATATATCGGAGCGGACAACACGCCACACCGCCCCGTAATGATCCATCGTGCTCCCTTCGGTTCCATGGAGCGGTTTACGGGAATTTTAATTGAACATTTCGCCGGAGCCTTTCCGACCTGGCTGTCACCCGTACAGGCGACGGTATTGAGCATCAGTGAAAAATTCGTTCCCTATGCGGAACAGGTACATAAAAAACTGCTGGCCGCGGGCGTACGTGCGGAAGTGGATAGTGCCGATGATAAAATTGGCGCCAAGATTCGCCGATCCCGGGAACAGAAAATTCCTTATCTGTTGATTGTGGGAGCCAAGGAACTGGAGACCCAGGCAGTGGCGGTGCGAACCCGCAAGGACCAGGATTTGGGAGCCATGCCATTATCCGCGTTTATTGAAAAAATCACCGCTGAAATCAGTAAGCGGACCTTGAATTAACAGAACCAATTAACATGTCGTTCATTTGGAGAATCATTGTCTTATGCCCCAAGCACCTGATCATGCTACGCTGCTGGCACAAGTTACCGCTGTCGGACAACAGCATGTCTTTGCGTTTTATCATCAGCTTAACACACCACAGCAGGCAGAATTGGACCGGCAGGTTGCAGCGTTGGATTGGACTCTGGTAGCCGAGCTGATACGCACAGTAGTGCTTCATCCACAACCTTTTAAACTGCCGGATCATATCGAACCGGCCCCCTATTTTTTGCATACACCTCGAGATGCGACCATGCGGGAAAAATATCGTCTGGCGCGGACACGGGGCGAAGAACTGCTGAGAAAAAACAAGATTGCTGCTTTTGTCGTAGCCGGTGGTCAAGGGTCCCGTCTGGGTTGGAACGGCCCTAAAGGCACCTTCCCTGCCACCGCAGTCAAGAACAAACCATTATTTCAATGTTTTGCCGAATATCTGCGCGCCATGGAATTACGTTTTAAGGCCGTTATTCCATTTTATATTATGACCAGCACCGCCAATCATCGGGCTACCGTCGATTTTTGGGCCAAGAGCAATTTTTTTGGCTTGCCGTCAGACCAGATTATGTTTTTCCCGCAGGGTATGCTGCCGGCGGTGAGTCTGGACGGCAAGGTACTGCTGGAAACCCCCGGAACACTGGCTTTATCTCCCAACGGGCATGGCGGATCTCTGCTGGCCTTACATAAAAGCGGAGCATTGGCGGATATGCAACGCCGGGGCATTACACACATCAGCTACTTTCAGGTGGATAACCCCATTGTACGCTGCGTTGATCCGCTTTTTATCGGTCTGCATGACATGG
The DNA here is from genome assembly GCA_023489375.1 of Planctomycetota bacterium. Taxonomy (GTDB): domain Bacteria; phylum Planctomycetota; class Phycisphaerae; order WQYP01; family WQYP01; genus JAMDCX01. Next base: position 15,581 of record JAMDCX010000057.1, on the reverse strand, counting down.
AGCAGGCCGATATGTCAAGCAAAATCCTACCCAAACTTTCCAGCCAGGAAAAGCTGGGGAATATGTGCCTGGTGGATGGCAAAATGACCGTCATCGAATACTCAGATTTTCCCGATACTCTGGCGGAACAGCGTACCGCGGATGGGGCTCTGCGATTCCGGGCCGGCAGCATTGCCTTACATGCGATCCGTTGCGAATTTGTACAGCGTCTCAATGCCCGTGGTTTTGCGCTGCCTTATCACCGTGCGGAGAAAAAAGTACCGTGTGTGGACATAGTCACCGGTAAAATCTGGAAGCCCGAAAAGTCCAATGCCATAAAAATGGAAACCTTTGTCTTTGATGCCCTGCCACTGGCTGATCGCAGTATGGTATACGAAACGGATCGCCTAGACGAATTTGCCCCCATTAAAAATGCCGAAGGAGTGGATTCCATTGCATCTTCAAGGCAAATTACCACACTACGAAATAGTCGGTGGTTGGAAGCAGCCGGCGTTAAAGTACCGCGCCAACCGGACGGCGCACCTGATTGTACCATTGAAATAGCCGCGTCTTTTGCTTTGTATCCCGAGGATATTAAGGCCCGCAGGGTACACCTGCCTACCATCAAGCACGGAGACCAGGTTTATCTGGAATAAAACCGCAGGTTGATCCCATAATAAATGCTGGACACTTTATGCCGGGTGTCTTTTCAACGGACAAACGTGCGGTAAAACTACCGGCGCCAATGGCGTCTGCGTCCGTCATCATGGCCTTTTCCATGATAACAAGCAGATAATTTGCCAAATTTATTACTCACCTACCCCCACAGTTACCCATCCGGCCGCCATGGTGTAGCGTATAAGGCAGGCCCGAATTGTCGATCAGACTGCAGAAGATAGTGCCTGATTATGACGATGCTATTAAATATTTACGCGACAGTACGGAATCACCCCCCTTGTTCGTTTGACGTGTTGGTGTATGGTCAACTAGCATACGCACTGGATTTGTGTACAGGGTCCATTGAAGCATTGGCGACATAACCCTATACAGGCAGTCAGGACTTGAAACGAGGTAACGCCTCGCAAGATGAACTATGAACAGCCAAAATGAATTGGAACCTCTGGCCTCGCTTTCCAGCGTGCGTAATGCGCACGCTTCCAGTAATGAAAATCCGTCTCCGACGGAAAACCTTGTCGAACAATCCGCGCCCGCGGAAGAACCTATCGCCATCATTTCTGATATTCACGCCAACTTGGAAGCGCTGACGGTGGTCATGGAAGAAATACGGCGAAGGAACATCAAAACGATCTGCTGTCTGGGCGATGTGATCGGTTATGGCCCCAATCCGCGCGAATGTCTGGATACAGTTATTGAAAATTGCATGTTTACAGTTATGGGCAATCATGATTTCGCCATTTTTTATGAGCCTTTTAATTTTAACACGGCGGCGGAAAATGCCGCCTATTGGACCCGGCAGCAATTTGAAAGTGATGCCGACCGCACACGGCGTAATCGCCGCTGGCGTTATCTTGGCGGCATGCAGACCCGAGTCATGCATCCGCGTTTCATGGCCGTACATGGTTCCCCCCGCCGCCCCATCAATGAATATATTTTTCCCGACGACATTTACTCGGCGTCCCAGAAAATAGCGTTGATTTTCGAGCGTGTGAATCATTTATGTTTTGTGGGTCATACCCATGTACCCGGGGTTTTTGTAGAACTTCCGGATTTTTATTCTCCGGATGATCTCAATAATCGTTACGATATTACGGAAGAAAAGGCGGTTATCAATGTAGGCAGTGTCGGACAGCCGCGGGATCACGATCCGCGCTGCAGCTTTGTCATTTTACATCCAAAGCATGTTGAATTTATCCGTCTGACTTATGATATCAACACAACCGTGGATAAGGTTCGCGCTATTGAGGCCCTGGATAATTTTCTCGGTCAGCGGTTGCTGGAGGGCGCTTAATCCGCTTTACCGTTAACAATGCGTTTTTACACGCCTCCCCCGTAATGGAATTATTATGGATATAAAAAAAATCATCCAACTGGTACTTATCGCCCTGATCGTCGGTATCGGCGTGCAATTGATCATGGGATATTTTGTAGGCAAACCCAAAGTGGCGGCACCCGTACCGGTACGGTCGGAAACCCAGAGAGCCGCGATTGAAACCGTCGTAACCGCGCCGGCACGGGTCGTCCGCCTCGGATCCAGCGCACCGGTAGACGGCAAAAAATTCCTTCTGGCCATGTGGATTAATAATATCTCCGCCGGCATCCAACGGGTGGAACTCAACGCCTTGCAATATCGTGAATCCGTTAATTCCTCCAGGCCACTGGTGCTTCTGACGCATCGTAAAGGTTCGCCCCTGCCCTATTCCACACGCGAAGTCACCGTTAATGGTGTACGCTATAATGTCGGTGCTCTAGCCTGGTCGTTTGTACCACCCGTCAAGTCCGGCGGCACCAGGGCGGTTCTGGAACTGCAACTGGAAAACAGCCGCAATCAGCCGCTGATATTACTGAAAAAGATTTTTCAGATTCGTCCGCAGGATTATCAGGTCACCATCACACAGGAAATTAAAAACCTTACCAATAAACCCCAGACCATACGGGTGGCCATGCTGGGGCCGACCAATTTACCGCAGCTGGATCGAGAAGCGGATTTGCGGATGTTCTGGTGTACCGGATATCGGGCTGCCAGCAAATACCTTGATACCAGCGGTTTTCCCCATCCCGGCGTACAACCATTATTGGAAGCTGGAGTTCAACCCATACCGCTGGGAAATTTTGTCGGTCCGAACCGATTGCTGTGGATCGCGTCATCCAACCGTTTTTTCACCAGCATTATGCGCCCCATGCCGTATGGGCCGGTACAATATCTACCGCTGGATAACGGCAGTCAGATTCCAGCGGTAAATTATCTGAAATCTGTAATTTTAGAGCGCGTAGACCCGGAAGCACAGCAGGCCAATCCGCGCGGTGTGCTGGCCGTGCGGGTGCAAAGTCAGAATATGTTATTACCACCCCATGCGACCACCGCCATGCCGCTGGCGGTGTATATGGGGCCGCTCAAACGATCTCTTTTAATGGGTTCAGCCAAAGCCAAACCCGATACACCGGCGTATCAATATCATTTATATAGTTATCTGGCGGTTATTGATTTTGGTCGGGGCAGTTATTGCTCGTTCTGCACGTTTTCCTGGCTTTCGCTGATAATTCTTAAAATTCTGGATTTGATTCATCATTACATCATTGGAAATTATGGCGTGGCCATCATTATTCTGGTGCTGCTGGTGCGGTTGCTTCTGCATCCGCTGACCCGCTGGGGGCAGATCAACATGACCACCATGCAGCGGAAGATGGCCAAAGTACAACCGGAGATGGAACGCATCCGCACCAAGTATGCCAAGGACAAACAGCGCCAGCAGCAGGAAATCATGGCGTTATATAAAGAGCGTAATATTAATCCCGCCGCCAGCATTCTTGGCTGTTTGCCCATGTTGTTGCAGATGCCGATATGGATCGCTTTGTATTCCGGCCTGGCGGTGGATATTGATCTGCGGCAGGCAGGCTTTATTCCCGGATGGATTACCAATCTGGCCAATCCGGACACACTGGCGACGTTCCATACACCGTTTTCGATCTGGTTTCTGGGATACACCTATCACGGCCAGGATTTTATTGCTGTAAATTTGCTGCCGCTACTTTTGGGAGTCGTTTTTTTCTTTCAGATGCGATTCCAGATGAAACTGGCCCCCCCGCCGACGGATCCGCAGCAGGCCCAAACACAGAAGATTTCACAATTTATGGTAATTCTCTTCCCGCTGTTTTTATATAACGCTCCATCCGGCTTGAATCTGTATATCTTTGCGAGCACCTTAGGTGGACTGGTGGATACGACGGTAGTTCGCCGGCACCTGAAAAAACTGGAAGCGCGTCAGGCTGCGGCCGAACTGGCTGGGCGGGAAAAATGACGCGAACGATGCCCCGGAATAATTTACACTAATAAGATCACCCCTGTCGCGGGCGTAGTGAAAACAGCAGTGTGTTATTGCACACTTCCACCTTAACACGATAAACCGGTTCCAAAATCGATGGCACCAGCACGTCCCGCGGCTTTCCATGCGCTACTACTTTCGCTTCGTTCAGGATCAGGACCTCATCGGCATTAGCGAAGGCGCTATTAAGATCGTGTGTAACCCAGAGTACGGTTTTATGTTTGTGCCGGGCCAGATATTTGACCCGCTCCATAAGTTCCAATTGATGCCAGATATCCAGTGCCGCGGAAGGCTCATCGAGCAGTATAACAGGTGTATCCTGCACCATGGCCCGTGCCAGCGCCACCCGTTGGCGTTCACCGGTGGAAAGCTCATCATACGTACGGTCCGCCAGGGCATGAATATCCAGGTCCCACATGACCTGCGTGATTACATGAGCATCAATACTCGCTCGGGTTGACGTGGTGCTGGATGAAGATAAATACCGCTGCCTGGCCCAAGCCCCCATGGCTACCAATTCATGAACGCGGTAGGCAAAACTAACTTCCGGATTTTGTGGTACATAAGAAATTAGAGCCGCCCGGGCCAATGGACGCAGGTGCGTTATATCCGTGCTGCCGGCGGTAATTTTTCCGGCCGCCGGAACTAGATGGCCTAAAAGCAATTGCAACAGCGTGGATTTTCCCGAACCATTAGGTCCGACAATCATGGTTAATTCACCGGCCTTAAAACTGGCGGTAACGGCCTCCACCGCGGGCCGGTTGGAACCATAGTAAAAACTTACACCTTGCGCCGCCAGGACCACAGTTCCGGCCGCTTCGCCTGGGAAAGGTATATCATTATATATCATAGTTTCCATATTTATTGGTTCACATCCAGGTACGCCGCCGCGTCAGCAGATATAGAAAAAACGGTCCGCCGCACAAGGCGGTGATGACCCCAACCGGCAATTCGCCATTGAACCAGGCCCCAGTGCTGCGGACAAACGTATCCGAAAGCATCAGAAATATAGCTGCCGACAGCGGACTGGTGATTAACAGCTGCCGATGATCCGGTCCAAACAGCCCCCGGCACACATGTGGAGAAATTAAGCCCACGAAACCAATAGGACCAGCTACGGTGATGGAAGCGGCTGTGGCCAAAGCCGCCAGAGCAAAACTGGAAAAGCGAAGAGAGCTTAATTTAATTCCCAGACTATGGGCTTCAGCATCGGATAATGAAGCAATGTTCATAGCTCCGCCGAGGGTTAAAGCGCCAGCCCATGCTGCCAAAAAAGCCAGCAGCGCCAGCCACACTAAGGTATGGGATGTACCTTCACTAATATAGCCAAACATATAGTCTAAAATATCCGCTCTGGCCCCATAGGGCACCAGATTGTTCAACAGCATCACCAGGGCACCACCGATGGTGCTGATGACCACGCCGGAGAGAATTAAGGTCATCGGGTCCAGCATGCCACCGCGCCGACGCCCCAGCAAAAATACCAACCACGTGGCCGCGCCCGCGCCGGCCAGAGCTGGAATAGCCTGGCCATTGGCTAAAAGCTCCTCCAACCAGGGATGACCGGAACAGGATTCCGAAAGGGCCTCGCCAAAGACGATCCAGGCCATTACACCCACAGTGGATCCACTGGAAATACCCAATACGAAGGGATCCGCCAGCGGGTTGCGCAGTAATCCCTGCAATAATACGCCAGCCAAACCTAAGGCCGCCCCGGCAATAGCCGCCGCGCCCACGCGAGTCAGACGTAATTGCAAAATATCCGACGGCGGAAATCCAATGGCTATCGCCCGGCTGCCCGGAGCGCCGGGGCCGATAGCCAGACACAGCATAAACACCAATACCGTCACAGCAATGGCCGAAACCATAATGGTTTGAAATCGGCCTGTAGTTATCATTTTCATTTTAATACACTCCGGTCAAATCCGGAATATTCAATTATTTTCCGCAGACGTTTGATAATACTTCCGACTTGCAGAGTCAACATTTGAGCCCGCCGCCAGGTAATAAGATCAATGTGCCGGCTATACGCCGCCGCGATCGGCAAGGTAAACCAGGACGCCACCCGCGGATCCCCGGGACCAGTGACGGCAGGCTGCCCCGGTGCGGCAATCAATAATACCTGCGGATCAAGTTGCACTAACGTTTCTCTGGTAATAACCGGGAATCCCTCGCCGCAGCGCTGAGCCACATTGACTCCACCGGCCAAGGTAACTTCTTCATCCATAAAATTATCTGCGCCCACCACCCGGACGGGATTTACCGCAATGATATAAACAACACGTGGAGGTTTCTGCGGACGACCGGCAGCCAACCGTTCCAACTGCGCCTTTAATGCCTGAATTTTAATACCGGCCCGTTTTTCAAAACCGCTGATTTTTCCCAGTACCATAGTTGTACGATAAAGCTGATGAAAAGTAGTCAAATGGACATTGACAATATGGATTCCATTATTACGAGCCATGGCGACTATTCCGCCCGGAATCCGATCCGGAGATTCCTGAAGCAGCAAAGCGGTCGGAGCCAATTGCAGGACCAACTCTTCATCCAGATGCAGGTAATTACCCACCACGGGCAAATTCCGCATGGATTGAGGAAGCAACGGTTTATCCCAGGGAGATACACCAACGATAGTTTTTGCCGCACCAATCTGCAGCAGTATCTGTGTTGCCGCCGGAACAGTGCTGACCACGCGTGGACCGGTTTTGTGGCCAGCAGATGAATGTCTGGCGCAACCGCCCAACAGTGTCAGACCGCAAAGCCAACCCAGCATCCAAAAAACACTTTTTATCTGCATGTTTCGCCATGCCATGCCATGCCATGCCTGGCTTATACCCAACCACACACAACTAATGCCCCAGAGGCATGAGAAATCCCGTCTGGAAAGTCCGGCTGATATGCGGCAATGGTGGCATTTTGCCCGTAATCTTGTTGATAGCCCAGCGGCACGCCAGCGATACGTGGCCAATGTCAGAGGTGGAAAACGAGGCCCTCAAGTCCGTGAGTTGGGCGCGGGCCTGCAGCCGTCCCAGTGTAATAGCCGCCATCTTGCGCACCGGTTCAAATTCCGGAAATGGCAAGGCCATATCATCCAGCCGTCCCGCCAATTCCTTCGCCAAGCGGGGGTGGCTCTGACCATCATCAATCATGCCAATAGCCCAAATCGCCGCTTCCCGAGCCATAATACCATAAGGAGAATGTTTGGGAATACAAGGAATCATCACGGGTAAAGCGGGACGATAATGCATCAGGCCGAAAAACTGAAAAGCCTGTGAAAGCTGCAAATTATCCGCGTTGAATTGCGCCGCATTTCCATCTTTAGCTAAATGGCCGGCTACATATTGTGAATTTTTCGCGGTTTTTCCCACAAAAACCAGTAATGGTGGCAACGTTGCGGCAACCGCAACACGCCGAATAGCCACCACAGCCCCTAACCGCACAGCCTGGCTCCCGCTGGACAGCAAAGACACAAACTCCGGTGCCGATGCCTTATCATCGAGCCGGCCAAGTACCAGGCACGCCTGACGAATCGCACGCGGATGATGGCCGTAAATAACGGATCGGCACGCGTGTATAACCACGCCACGATCAGAAGGTGATGCCCCCAGCGTAATTAAGGCGGCGCGCGCGTACCAGCGAATAGAGCGACGCGGGTCATTGAGAAGTTCCGCCAACCCTTGAATGGACCTGGTTCCTCCAATATGCCGCCAGGCACGCGCTACAAGCAAACGGATCGTGGGATCGGCATTTTTATCCATTTTGAACGCTAAAGGCTCAAGCCTTTGGACATCATGCCGCAATAAAGCCCGCCAGGCGATGGCGGCCACCGCCGAATTGGAATCGAGTGCCAGCGTCTGTAACATACGTCGTTGCAAGACACTGCTGGCGGCCGAGAGCTCTGTACAAACCAACAGGCGTTGCGTGCGTTGATGTCCTTGCGTTTTCAGTATATGCAGGCCCAATTTGGCCAGTCCAGATGACCGTAAAATAGCCAGCGATCCGGCTGCCGCCAACCGCAAGGAAAAAGGCCGTGCAGGGTTACCAACAATTTGTTTTAAAATCGGGGCTGCGGAGGCGTCATGTGCTGCGCCCAAAGCTCTGGCGGCGGATACTTGAACCGGCAGAGATACCGCTGGTGAGTGTAATCGACTCTGCCAAATTGCCGGCATGATTCTGGATCGCCATTGGGCCAGTACCGGATCGAGTTCCAAAGCGAAGGGGGAATGCCGGGCCGAATCCAGACTCGTCAGAAAAGACTCGGTCTGGTCATTACGCAGGGTGGCCAGCGATTGGACCACAGAAAGTCGAACTGGCAGCGACATGGTTTTATCAACCGCCAAATGCTCCAGAGCCGGAATCAACAGCGGCAGATTGGGAACTTTGTGCACGGCAGCCACGTCAATGGCGGAACATGTTTTGGAGATTACTTCAGGAATTCTTTGCCGCAAAGCTGAACGCCAAAGTACAAGTAGAGCTGGATTGTAAGTCCTCTGCGCATGGAGATTTGGAAGTTCCGGTAATTGTTGCATCGGATTTCCGATACCATCAGCAGGCCTGGTCCCGCCGACAGCCGTACCGGCCAGCAGGAGAAGCGTTACAGCGGACCACACCGGCAACGAGCGATAAGAGCGTTTTATCAGGACCGTCGCAGGCCTGATGACCCCAGGATCCATTTTGATCGACATGACAACACAACCATTTGCATAAACTATTCCGGCCGGGTCAAACGCCAAGTCCGAAAAATCAAAATCACCGTGGCAATACCCATCGCCACGAGCATAAAACACCAATTTGTGCGCACAAAATTATAATCGTTAAATCCGGGGGCGTGAATCGTGGATAAGGCCGCCGCCAGTGGATTAAATTTCAAAATGTCGGCTACCAGACTTAATGAAAAAAGAGTTCCGCGTCCAGCCCAAAAAACCAGAGTTCCACCGAAAATCGCCAGCAACAGCGCATAAGAGACCGCCGTGGCCTGAGCAGTTTTTCGAAACCAGCTGCTGATGGCGCTGCTGACCAGCAGGCAAAATAGCGCGATAATCCCCAGAGTGATCAGTACCGTAACCACGCGATCCGCCTGTCCCTTATCAATAACCAGCATGACTGCGTAACCCGGCAATGTGGCCAGCAACAACAACAATAACGTCCGACAGACGCTAAGAAGTTTGCCCAGCACAATGGTAGTGGCGCTGAGCGGCGTTACACGCAACAGTTGCCAGGTCTTATTTTGAATTTCTGAACTGATGAGTCCTGAAGCCAGGCTGGGCGTGATAAGTACAATCAACGTCACTTGAAACAGTACCATTAATTCACCCAAAGTCCGAGGGTTAAAACTGATGGAACCATACGCCGCGGCCAGCATAAGCCCCAGTGAAACCATCAGACAAATACCGACCAGGCGCATCATCCAATGCGAGCGTCCAAACCGGCTGGTGCGAAATTCCTTGACCATCACCGGATTGCTTAACGGTCCGATCAGGCCGCTGCGGCGTTGAGGATCAAAAAACCAGAGATACATGATGCGGCGATAGGCCCTAACTTTGGTCGAACGGTCATCGGTAATTTTGCCGCTGTCCCGCGGCCGGTCAAAGAGCCATTGCCCCAGGCGCCGAATACTCAATAAGCCTGAAAGCACGCTCAAAGCCAGGCTGCAGATGACAAATCTTACGATCACAGCATTACCGCCATTGATGGAATTTCCGGCATGAATCGAATTGGTGCCTAAAATATGGAGTATGGCCGGTAAAGAAGAAAAAGATGCCAGCCATCGCCCCAAATTTACCAGAGAGGGTATCTGAGTATTGGCAACCAGGCGATATGGAATCAGCACAAGCAAATCCAGTACGAACAGTACCGCATACGTCAGGCGAATCGCCGAATCAACATTATTGGCGCGTATGCTTACATACAATCCGACCGCCGCCGATTCCAGCGCCACCAGAATGAATACTAGATAAAGTAGCAATACCTGATGCAGCAGACTTACACCGCCCATGGCAAAACATGCCGTCATGGCCGGTATAGTCAACAGCATTAATAGCAACGGTAATCCCAAAGCCCCAATGAGTTTGCCTCTAAAAATAGCGGCTGTTGAAAGCGGTGAGTTTAATAACAACGCCAGGGTACCACTGCGCTTTTCCGCTACGACGGAGGCAGCCGGAAATGCCGGCGCCACCAGCATAACTCCCACCAGTATTGTCCACGACAGAAGGCTTAGGACCTGTTGAGCCTGCGTTCCGGCCAGATTAACGTGTCCGTTCACAGGCCAGCGCAGGATCATCACTACCGCCAACACAGCCATCCACGCCACTTGCAAAGCTGCAACATTGGGTTTTCGTAAGGTCCCGATGAGTTCCCGACGCACGATAGGATTGTTCATGCCTGTACCTCCTGGGCAGCCATCTCCGATTGAGGTTCTTGCGTAACGGATAGAAAAGCATCTTCCAGGTCCTGCTGCATTTCACGGAACTGGCTGACTCGAACCTGGGCCGACACCAACCGTTGCAACGCCAATGCCAGACTCTGTTCGTTACCCGTGGTGTTGAACCGCACCATCAATTCCGACAGCGATTCCGTCACCGCTACCGTGGGGCCCAGATGCTGGCGCAAAATTTCCGCCGCCTGTACGACATCCTCTTCGGACAGCAATTGAATTTCAATCATGCGTTGATGCCGCACATCCTGCATAATCTGATCCAATGTGCCAAACGCCCGCAGTTTACCGTGCGTCATAATCGCCACCATATTGCAGATTCGAGCCAACTCCGGCAGGATGTGGCTGGTTACTATGAGAGTCTTTCCGCTTTGGGCCAGATTCAAAAGAATTTCCCGCATCTCCACACGTGCCGCCGGGTCCAGACCGTTGGCCGGCTCATCCAATATCAAGACCGGTGGATCGTGCAGGAGAGTCCGGGCAATAGCTACCCGCTGCTTCATGCCGTGCGACAGACTTTCCACATATAAATCGGCCATGTGCGTAGCGCCGGTAATGGCCAGCGAAGCGTTAATGCGATCCTGACGCTGATGCCTCGGTATCTTAAAGGCCGCTCCAAAAAAATCCAGATACTCGCGTACCCGCATATTATCATACGAACCAAAGGTATCCGGCATATAACCCACAAAATGTTTGATCTTGCGGGCTTCTGCGGTGCAATCCACACCATTAATGGCCGCCCGGCCGCTGGTGGGACGACTTAAACCCACCAGAATTTTAATCGTAGTGGTCTTGCCGGCTCCATTCGGACCGATGAATCCGAGTATCTGCCCTTTTTCCAGCCGGATACTCAGAGCGTCCAATGCGGTAAAATCGCCGTAGCGTTTCGTCAGGGCAACGGTTTCCACAACTGCTGGGTCACTCATAATCATTCCTGTATCATTGGAAACTTATCCATCCGTCAACGCCTTGATTGTACCGTGCCGGCTACGGATAAACGAAGCGCGGTAATATGCCAAGTACTATTCGGATCTATATTTCCCCCCACCATCACAGCGCAACGCCAGCCGCCGGCCTTGCCGATATCCGACATTTCCGCGGCGGTGGGATGCACCCGTAAGGTGCCAGCTCCATTGGGCGTGCCACCGATCCGAATCCATCGGCCTCGCACCGGAGCCATGACGTTCACCGGTCGTCCGGGAGCGGTGACTTTGAGAGTCAACACCGCGCTGGCAATTTTAAGAGGTAAAACTGCCGGCGGCAGCTGAAAACGAATATAAATTTTGGCGGGTGCTGAAAGATCACGCAACCATTTGTGATTCCTAATGTCATACACCGGAGCCGGCGCCTGTTCGCCGGGACCGGAAACCAGACTGTAAGACAAATAAGGCCAGGCTATAGCCACCTGTGTACCGGGAACACTGGGCTGCAAATCCACGGGTATCACCAGCAAAGTTTGATTAAATACTACGGGGATCTGACGCGCCAGTTGTACCGAAGGCGATACGGACGATCGCCAGCCCATAAGCAAGGGTGTCGTTGGACCGCCGGCGGTAAACAACCGCGACTCAATAGTATTATGCCGCTGGGCCAATCGCGTCAGCAGAGCAGAGCGGACAAATTGACCGGCCGGAAGAATTTCCGCATGTCCCGCCAGGTTTTGCCCGTGGCCCAAATGAACCAGTGCCATGACTCCACACGGCGCGGCAATGACGGCATCGCGCAGTTGGCCCAACAATGTACGGCGACCGGAAATTTGCAGCCCCAACGGTCCAAACCGGCCGATAATCGGAGCAATAAAATTATTCTTCCGAATGCTATTAAATGGGATATCCATGGTGGCGGCAGAGGGAAGCGTCAGATTTTCCCATTGGAATTGGCCGTTGTCCAGCGCTACCATAAGCACATGGGGTTGTTTGGCAAAGGTGATGGCGGGGTTACATTGAAATGCCGACGCCGTGGTCAATTCTGCCCCTTGTGCTTGCGGTGAAAACAATGTGGCAAAACCACGCAGAGCCAGTAGATGTTGCGCCGGTGCGGCAACGGCAATCTGATAGGAAGAAAGCGTTAACTTAACTCTCCCGCGATCCATTTTTCCATTGATAATCAACACCGTTCCCGCTACCACGGCCAGGAGAATGGCCACCGGGGCCAATTTCTCCAGTTGGTTCTTATGCGCCAGAAGAAAACTTATCAGCAACAGCAAGACGGTCATACCGATCAGCACCGCACCAATTACCAGACGCCGGGAAATTCGGTAGCCAATGTGAGATATGGCACTATGTTTGAGAATGGTAGCTGGAACGTGAAAATGGGGCGCTGCATAAAAACGCCGCACTATCGGCCAAAGCACTGTTCCACCCTTACCCTCTTGATTTAATAATCCCCGCCCGTTGACCGCACAGACATAAACCTCTCCCAGGCCGATGTGTCGAGTCAAGACTGCTGGCCAACCGTTGATTTGTTCCAAGGTCGTATATCCCGGGGCCACGAGATAAACAAAATGAATGGCCTTTTTCAGATGCACAATGCGATTACGAATGCCATGGCCGGAAAATCGCAGGGTGGCGGTATGCGTCTGCCCAACCCTGGCTATGGTCCATGCCGGCCCCAACAGGGCGGAGCCAAAACTATTCGGCACGCGTTGCGATTGAATCCACAATTTTCCACCAGCAACAATCCATCGCCTTAACGCGGAAAGCTGCTGGCCCGTTAAAGCCATTCGCCGTCGCGCGGCGATAACCGCATATACCCCATCATATTCCGAGGCCAGAAAAGGCAGATGCCGGCTGTTGGTGTAAGCCATAATGGACGACAATCCTTCTTGCCGCCGCATTTGAACGGCTAGATTGACGGTGGCTTGATCATTACCATCAGTCACAGCCATCATGGTATTTCTGATCTTGGGCGTAAATATACCACCTCGATCTCGCGCTATAATATGATGTGTTAAGCCAACAGCCAGCCAGGCAGTGTAATCCGTAGCTTTCTGACCGGGTCGTGGAGAGGGGCAAAAGACCGGCAGCGAAATGGTTTCAGCACTCCGGGCAGGTAACCAGACCGGCTGCTGGAATTCCACATTGGACATCCGATCCATGCGCACAAACAAATTCGCATGTACGGCCTGATTGCTGGTATTGCTTAACCCCGCAATGGCGGCATTCCAATGATTGGCCCGCGCCGATAATGTCGCCGCGGATATAGTTTCAAGTTTGATATTTGCACCCGTAGCGCGTGCGACTCCTCCCACCAGAATTACCACTAATAAAAATAACGCCGTCCATCGGCTCATCACAGCACTCCTGCATCGTCCGCATCCACGCGAACCATGATCTGAAGAATTGAACATTCTATCGATTTTTTAGCCGAATGCAAATTCACCGCAGTACTATTGTCAGGCCAAAGTTAAAATGTCCGCTATTTAGCCAAAGCTAAAATGTCCGCTTCGGTGCATTGAACCACTTTGGGCCGGGCCGTTGCGCGGGGTTGCTGATGGCCTTGGTGGCTCTTGGCACGGCCCCTGTTTGGCCGTGACGCTCGCCGGGATCGGGTGCATTGCGCCGGCGGCCCGTCAGGTCGCAATAGGCCGCTTATCGTCTCCGGCCGTTTTCAGAGGGAGGAGAGCTGCAAGTCGCCTCGCCGGCGACAGAGGCGAGCGGGATGTGCGACGGCCCGCAACAATCCTGGTGCCTATGCCATCTTTCCGTTGTGTTGACCGCCAGTATTCTACGTTTCAACCAGCCACCTCGGTCGCCAGCACCGACAGAAACAAGGACTTTTTAACTTTGGTCAAACCGGACATTTTAACTTTGGTATGACATTCACCGCAGTACTATTTCCAATCACTGTATGCGCCATAGCGATAAACGTCTCCCGACATTCGTATTCGTTCACAGGCCGGCCACCAACATCGCCCGCCCATGGCCGCACTGCAATGAGTAATGAGACGGTCTGGCAAAGCATTGGGGTGGTTTGGACGACGAGTCATTTGGCGATAAACTTGTTGCAGGCCAGGCAACAATAACACCGACCTGACAAGGAGAAAAAGCCATGAACACACCAATTGGTTTTATTGGTACCGGACGGATGGGCACGCCCATGATTCAGAATTTAATAGCCGCGGGCTTTTCGGTTCGTGTTTATAGCCGCACGATGGAACATACCGCCACAGTTGTGGCGGCTGGTGCGATAGCGTGTGGCAATCCGGCCGCAACCGTGTCGGCGGATGGCATTGTGCTAACCATGCTGGCGGATGATGCCGCAGTACGCGCAGTTATGCTTGGTGAAAATGGTATTTGGCAAAAGCTGGGGCCGGGTGGGGTGCATGTTTCTATGAGTACTATTGCACCGACCACGGCACTGGATTTCGCCAAGCTGCATGAGGAGCGTGGTTCAAGTTATGTGGCAGCCCCGGTTTTTGGCAGGCCTGATGTCGCCGCCGCTGGAAAACTGTGGGTGTGCACATCCGGCAATGCCGCCGCCAAGGCCCGGGTGCGACCGATTCTGGCAGCGTTAGGCCAGGGAGTGGTGGATTTTGGAGATCACGTGGAATCAGCCAACGTTCTGAAATTATGCGGGAATTTTATGGTAGCCGCAGCCACGGAGGCCATGGCCGAAGCCTTTACGTTGGCGGAAAAAGCGGAAGTGAATAAGCAAGCGGCGCTGGAGCTTTTATGCGGCGGTCTTTTTGCCAGTCCGATTTATCGCAACTATGGCCAGTCCGTTGTAGATGTATCACATGATCCAGCAAAATTTGCGCTGCGGCTGGGATTGAAAGACCTGCGACTGGTAAGGGAAACAGCCGTACATTACGGTGTGCCCATGCCATTGGCGGATTTAATCTTTAATCGACTGCAATCCGGCGTAGCCAAAGGCCGTGGTGAATTGGACTGGACCGGATTGGCGTTGGGCGCCCGCGAAGATGCGGGATTAAACGAGTAGTGCGTATCTACATTCCCCGCATAGCAGTCGCAAGCAGCTGCACATCCAAGGAACAATAATATGAATCGATGATGACAGCGAGATGTCGGCCCATTTTTCAGGCTAGTGCTCTGTCACGCCTACAAATTAGGGTTGACGGAGGGCCAGGAGGTTGTGGGCGCGAAGCGAGGAGGAAAGTGTATTGGAATATACATTGACGACGAGCGCCAAAGCTCACGGCCTCCTGG
>JAMDCX010000112.1 GCA_023489375.1 Planctomycetota bacterium | reverse complement strand
AGCAAGGGACGCATGGGATCACCATGCGTGACCGGACTGACCAGGCTTTCCAGGCTGGTCAGCAACTCCGGTTGGCTCGCGGTCACGGTTTTACGCCCACCGCCTTCCCGGCGGATACGTTGTGGACCGGAATGGCTTGATTTCATCACTTCCGCATAACCACGTCGTACCGTATTGATCGCCAGTCCCGAGGCCCGCGCGACGGTCCGAATACCACCCCAGCCCAGCACTTTTGCCTCGGCACCCGCCCACAGCCGTTGCGAGCGCTCATTGAGCCATGGTGACAGAAATCGAAACCGATCGCGTACCGCATCTTCGCTGGTCGTATCCATGCCGGGTATTATATCATAAATCATTATTGTATAAAGTTATTTCTGTACGCTTCCTAAATATCAAATGCTAAATTCCAAATGCCAGCTACCCATTACTCAATGCGGCGTGGCCGCAGCGCAGGCGATGTTGGGGGCCATGCCGTATATGGTTACAAAATAATGAGTTTATAGAAGTGATGATTGAACAATGTAATTCGTGTAATTATAAGGATTTACAACAATTAGACCTCGCGGCGACGGAGGCGGTTTTGTTGCGGCCCTTGACTTGTGCCAAAAGGTCGATACAATAATAATGTAAGCGGTTGCATTATCCGGGCGGTAGTGAGATAATGTGAACGCTGGATGGATTTCTCAGGCCCCGTAATAGGGGCAGGTTGTGTTTTTGAGGTTAGCTATGATTCTGAAAACCACAGCGCTTTGTTCAGATGATGCCACAAAATGCCGGAGCGACTTAAGCCGTAGTGGATATTTGCAAATCTTACGCTCGGATTCGATTGGCCGGCGGCGAACACATCGTGCCGCGTTCACCTTGATTGAATTATTAGTGGTCATTTCAATTATTGCGCTATTAATAGCATTATTGCTGCCGGCATTGGCGCGGGCCAGACAATTAGCAGTCCGGGTTCAGGGCGCATCTAACATTCGGCAAATCGGTATTGCGCTGCATGAATATGCCGATGAATATCGGGGCCAATATCCGCTGGCCTGCATCAGCTACATTAATGTTGAAGATGCTAATCTTGGCTCAGCTGCAGGGGGCCAGGAATGCGAACCCTTGGCGGGGCTGGCTACGCTTTTCGTTTCTTCATTTGCATACCCGACTCCCAATTCGCCCATTGTCAATCCGCGATCCGGGATTTTGCCGGACACTTGGGCTGGTTTGAGTATGCTTTATTGTCCGGATACCAACAGTGGTATTACGGAAGAAGATATGTTGCCCTTGCCCCCTCCTGGTGTCAGCTCATGGAATTGGAATCAACAGGGGATGTGCGTTAATTTTGGAACCTACGGTCTATGTTATTGGGTTGATGAAGGGATGGATTACAGCCCCGCCTATGATCTGTACGCTTTGGATATTCCCGGAGGCGGGCCGTGGATTACACCTCTTATGCACAGTCCAACGGGTGGAACTCCATGCGGACGCTTTAATTATGATCCACGACACCAGCCGGCGTTAAATCCGCAGTCCGGTTCCGGCACCTTGTTGGTCACCGACTGTGCCATGTTTAATAACCCGTATGTGGGGGTAACTCCCACGCAGGGTTTAACCGGCATATTCTGGGGATTTTCATCCAATGAGCCGGATTCCAATTATGCCGACGAAGGGCCGGGTAACGCGTTGCCTGCTGGAGAAAATGAAATGTACAACGATGGTTCGGTAAGATGGGTACCGTTGTCGAACATCCGCGTGCATTTCAGCTGGGACAATTTGTTTTTTCAGGGATGGTGATTGCTCTGTCCAGGCGCAGAGCTGATCGAAAAAAAATCAAGACGATTCGGCTGATTCTGGGGGGATGTTACCCTTGGGAAATTAGCCGGGGTTTTATACAAAGGAGGTCTTTATGACCAGGTTTTCCAAATTCCTCACAATGGTGGCCGCGGTTGGTAGTGTGGCCTTTTTGGCTGGTGCGGCTTCAGCCAATATGGTCACCAATCCGGGCTTTGAAACCGGCGATTTCACCGGATGGAGCTCCTATGGCACATGGTATGTCAGCAGCAATCCAAATGATGTCCACTCTGGAACTTATGGTGCGGTAAACTCCCTGACGGTGTCATCCGGTACCACATCCACTACCTATTCCGGACTGTACCAGAATATCACCGATACCTCGGCCGCGGGAGAGGCTTTCAACGCCAGCGTCTGGATTTCAACTGCTGCGACCAATGGCTATAGTGAGGCCTATCTCCAGGTACAATTTGGAGGGCTTTCAAACGGGAATCCGGTAACGCTGGCGCAGGATGTCAGTACGATGATTACGGCCTCGAATCAACCCTTTACACTGGTGAGCTTGAATAACATCGTTGCACCAGCCGGTACACTCGGCATGCAGATTCAGGGCGTAGTCGAAGGCATTGGCGGTTTAAATGCAACAAGCAGCAACACGGGCTATACCCGCTTTGATGATTTTTCTCTGACACCTGTGCCCGAACCAGCCACTATAGCACTGGTGGCGATCGGGTTTGCCGGTTTAGCTTTGGTGTCCAGGCGGCGACGCGCCTGAGCGGCCGACTCAATGCCAGATAAAATCCTAATGCGGTACAATCCGCAGGAGTGGTTTTATCAATGTGGTGTTGATGAGTTATGGACCTGCAGTATATTTGCTGAATTCTCAGAAGAAAATTTTACGTTTTCTCAATGAGAGTGTTCTGTAATTGCATCGGCCGGTGTAAATTAGTGGTGCCTTGGAGTTCAACTAACGCCCCGGTGTATAATTGCCTTTGTTCAATCAGGTGACTATCGGGCGGCAGGCTGAAATCTATAGTTTTGGAAGATTGTTCATGTTCTGCTGGACATGACTATCTATGGGACAATCGCAGGCTCGTGGAGCCGGCGCTTGCCATACTATGCAGGCAGTCGTGTAAGAATATGGATTAAACTTTACCACGGATACCTGTGCTTACGTATGATCACCAGGCGTTGCGGTGCTGGGGTAATGTCCTAGAAATCGGATGACTATGACCTTTAGATGTTTATCAGGCCTGAAGTAAAGTTCCTTCTGGAGTTTTATCGTGCTTAAGTTTTCCTTCCGCACAGCGCTGATGGCGATTGGCGCGGTAGTACTTCTGGCAGGCCCGGCGGCGGCCAATAACAATATGTTTGTCAATCCGAACTTTGCAACCAACAACTTCATGGGTTGGCATACGTATGGCACCTGGTCTATCCGTAAGCGCTCTGGCGATGTGCATTCCAGTAAGTATGCTGCCGTCAATTCGCTGACGGTCGATTCCGGAATCACAAAAACCCGATGGGCTGGAATTTATCAGAACGTCAGCGTCTCCAGTATCGGTGGGCAAGTATTCAACGCCAGCGTATGGATTTCAACTGCGGCGACCGGTGGCTATGAAAAGGCCTTTCTTCAGGTGCAGTTCCAGAATCTATCAGGCCATGTCCTGGCCCAATATGATACTGCTCCTATCATGACGGATCAGCCTTATAAACACGTGAGTTTGCACAATCTTACCGCTCCCGCGGACACGGCCATCATACAAGTGCAAGGTGTAGTAGAAGAAGTTGATGGGAAAACGGTGGCGAGTCGTAACATCGGGCATGTCCGGTTCGCCGGTTTTTCGATAACTGGCGCATCAATGACGGGCCATGCGGCGCCACAGGCAACTCATGGAGGCAGACCAATATCGCCGAAACAGCAGCGGTTTCTCGCTGATCTGGAGCACCGCTGTTTCCAATATTTCTGGGATGAAATGAATCCACACAACGGCCTGGTACCCAACCGGGTACCGGTGGCAGGCGGGGGTGCACCCGTAGCGAGCATCGCGGCGACGGGCTTTGGCTTAACGGCCTTGTGTATTGCTGATGAACACCATTGGGAACCACACCGGAAAATTTACCAGCGGGTACTGACGGCTCTGAAATTTTTCCGTTATCAGGCTCCATGTGTACATGGTTTTTATTATCATTTTCTCTCCATGCGCCATGGGCGCCGGGTCTGGCACTGCGCGGTATCCTCCATTGATACGGCCTTGCTGATGGCGGGAGTATTGACGGTTCGTGAACATTTTGCCGGGACCGCCGCCGCCAATATTGCCACATCACTGTATCGCCGCGTGGATTGGCCGTGGATGCTGAATTCCAATTTCATGCCTAATGGCCAAAAAACGCTGGCGATGGGGTGGAGGCCTGGCAGTGGCTTTATCCACTACAACTGGTTTGAGTTTAATGAAGGCCCCCTGATCTATCTGCTGGGCCTGGGTTCCCGGACTCATCCGTTGCCTCCGGCGAGTTGGGCTGCGTGGACACGCGGTCCGCTGGTTACCTATGCCGGTTATACATTCATGAGCGGAACTCCATCGGCGCCCGCCCCCCTGTTTACGCACCAATATCCCCAGGCCTGGTTTCTGTTGCGCGGACTATGTGATCATTATGCCGATTATTTCAGAGATTCGCGGTACGCTACTTTGGCTGACCGTGCCATGTGTATGAATCTGACGAAAAAATTTCCGGACTACGGCCCAGATTCGTGGGGAATTAGTGCTTCACTTTCTCCTTCTGGTTACAGGGCCTGGGGAGATCCTCCACCCACAACAACCGGCCTCAATGCTATCAATGGAACGTTGGTGCCCTGTGCGGCAGGAGGAAGCATTCCGTTTGCTCCCCGACTATGTATTGAGGATTTAATGACCATGCGGAAAAAATTCCGCAACTTGCATATCTATGGCCGTTATGGATTCGTTGATGCTTTTAATCCCTTAACTGGCTGGGTGGCCAAAGACCTGCGAGGCATAGATCAGGGAATAACTTTGATCATGGCGGAAAATGATCGCACCGGTTTTGTCTGGCGAACCTTTATGGCTGATCCCGTGGCCAGGCGGGCCTTGCATCTGGCCGGATTTCATAAAATGACCGCGTCCGCCCCTTTGCCCGCAGACACTTCTGTCTTTTCGCATTAACAAAGTGATGAAAGTGTAGCTTCCGTTGGTTTCCTTAACAGAGTAGTACAATAGGTCCTATATTCTGGAGAATTTATTATGAAGAAAGTCAGCCCTGTTCATTTCTGTCGATTCCTGGACCGACGCCGGCGACTCATGTCACAGTGGTGGCAGAATAAAACCCTCCTTCCGGCTCCTGCGGGCAGAGCTTCGTATGCCATCGCCGCGGTTCTGGCTTTGGCAGGGCTGGCGGTATATGCGTGGCCGGCGCAGGCTGTGGACCGCACCGTCGGCAAACGCTCCGGTGTCGCCATCCATCGGGATTGGATGAATCCCCGATGGTCGGTCCATAAACGGATTGCTGCTTTGATGGCGCACATGACTCTGCCGGAAAAAGTGGGCCAGCTATTGCAGGTCAGTTGGATTAAGAACCTTTCCATTATCGCTCCGGCAATCAAGGATGGAATGGCCGGCTCGTTACTTGGATTTGATCCGCCTCACGCGGGCAAACTATCAGGCCAGGCCTATTGGCGTTATCGCATTTCACAATACAACTCTGCGCAGAAGATGGCCGTTGCGGACACCCGTCTGGGGATTCCATTGCTTTTTGGCAGTAATGTGCTGCATGGGTTTACAACTACATTCCCCATTCCTCTGGCCCTGTCGTGTTCCTGGAATCCACATCTGGTGGAGCGTTGTGAGCGCGTTTCCGCACGCGAAGCCACGGCCGCGGGTGTCAACTGGACGTTTGCCCCGATGATCAATATTTCCTATGATCCCCGGTGGGGAAGAGTTGCCGAGAGTTTTGGTGAAGATCCGTATTTGAATTCGGCCTTTACCGTCGCCGCGGTTCGAGGTTTCCAGGGAAAAAATCCTGCCGCGCCCGAACGCCTGATTGCCTGCCTTAAGCATTACGTTGGATACGGTGCGGTACAGGGTGGGCGGGATTACAATCAGGCTGAAATTAATCGCATGACCCTTTGGAATTATTATTTACCCGCGTACCTGGCTGGAATCCGCTCTGGTGCGCTGACCATCATGAGCGCCTTTAGCTCCATAGGTGCTACCCCCTGCACCGCCGATCGCTACACACTGCATGATATATTGGTGCGCGACTGGGGTTTTCGTGGTATTGTGGTCAGTGATTGGGGGGCGGTTCAGCAGTTGGTGCCATGGGGCTACGCTTACAATAATGCCGACGCTGCCCGCCGGGCACTATACGCCGGTGTAGATATGGAGATGGCCAGCGACACCTATAAGACACTGGTGCGGCAGGTACGCGATGGCAAGGTTCCGGTATCGGAGGTCAATACCGCTGTACGCCGGGTGCTGCGCGTGAAGTTTCGCAGTGGATTGTTTGTCCATCCTTACGTCAGTACGACACGTTGGCAACACGCCTTTCTTAAGCCTGCTTATAAACAACTGGCCTTACGTGCCGCCAGGCGTTCCTGTGTATTGCTTAAAAACGCTCAAAGTATTCTTCCTCTATCCCATTTTCCACGGCGGGTTGCCATTATCGGCCCGCTGGCGGACAGCCGGGCACAGTTCCTGGGGTGCTGGCACAGCATGGGCACGGCCGCCGGAATGGTTTCACTGCCGCAGGTGCTGCGTGCCGAATTGCCTGCGAATGTCGTTATGACCGTTGTCCGAACCGGTATGGAAAAAACAACGAATTATCATCGTGCTGTAGCGCTGGCTAAACATGCGGATCTGATTCTTATGATGGTCGGAGAAAAATCCTGGATGAGTGGAGAAAATACCAGCCGCGTCCGCATCGGTTTACCCGGAAAGCAACAGCAGTTATTCAATGCTGTGGCCGCCACTGGTAAACCCATTATCACTTTATTGTTCAATGGTCGTCCGCTGGCCATTCCTGAAGTGATAAAAAAATCCGCAGCGGTGCTGGAATGCTGGCAACTGGGAACCGAAACCGCGCCGGCTATATCGGATATCCTGCTGGGAAAATATAATCCATCCGGAAAAATTACCATGGATTTTCCACGCTCGGTCGGCCAAATTCCGGTTTATTATGATCATCTGAATACCGGCCGGCCCACGCTGGGTAAATATATTGATGGTTCCCGTCGACCGGAATTTTGCTTTGGCTACGGCTTATCTTACACCACTTTTAAAATCAGCCCGGTAACATTGAGCACCACCCGATTGAATATCGGCGATACAATGAAAGTCAGCGCTGTGGTGACCAATACCGGCCACCGTGCCGGAACCGATATCGTGCAGCTTTATATACGTTGCCTTTATTTCAAGGCCGGTTGCCGCCCGGTTCGTGAACTCAAGGGTTTTCAGCGGGTACACCTTTTGCCAGGGCAGAGTAAAACTGTAACTTTTACGCTCGGCAATAACAAACTGGGTTATTACAATCGCCGGGGCCAGTGGCTTGTTGCGCCCAGCCCCTTCGATGTTTGGATATCAGGTAATTCCTCATCCGGTACCGTGGCACACTTTATACTCGTGCCGGCCAAGTCGAAATAAGTGATACAGAGTATCTTTTGGGGTAACCGTTCACGGGCAATATTGGAGCATTCGATAGGAAAACACGGCTTTTTACATTGCGGATATTGTTGTTGGCGGTTGAACCCATGCCCGGTTACGAATCGTGAGGCGCCAATGATGGGGCGATAATCGTGTATGTCGGGTAAAGGCATTGCCAATTGGCTTAACATTCGCATATTTTATCCAAAATATGTCCGATAAGAGAAAATCTAAAAATTCTATAAATATGAATATAATTGCATTTACCACTTAAACATGGCATAAAATATACGCAAATATGAATATATTCTTATATCTTGAAAAGGAGATGGGAATAAATTGCTAAAAAGGTCTTGCCTTTATCTTAGCGCTGTCTTATCATAAATACCCGAAGACACGCGAAGAGGGGGGGCAGTTATAGGGCTTTGTCAACGGTCTATACTGCGGGATGTGTAACGTTCTAAAATGGTAATTGTATGGCTGGCATAAGGACAAAGATATGACACCGATGATGATCGCGGAACCAACATCGTTGCGAACCACAACTCCATCGACTTTTACGCAGGCGCGTAAACATGTCAATGTTCCGGAAGGGCTTTGGTTGGCCTGTCCAGGGTGTAATCAAATGCTCTATCGTCCGGAGATGGAAGCTAATTTCCATGCCTGTCCGAAGTGTGATCATCATTTTAGGATTTCCGCCCGTCAGAGAATCCTCCTGCTTACAGATACCAATACCTTTGAAGAGATGGATGCTGATCTGGCCCCGACGGATCAACTTGGATTTGCCGCTAAAAAATCTTATCGCCAGCAATTGGCAGAAGCGCAAAAGCTTACCGGCTCCAAAGATGGCGTATTAACCGGGCGCGCCTTTATTAAAGGCCGTCCGGTGATTATGGCGGCCATGGATTTTACATTCCTTGCGGGGTCCATGGGATCTGTGGTGGGCGAAAAAATCACGCGCGCTGTAGAACGGGCCACGGCCGAACGCCTGCCTTTATTAATTGTGTCCTGCTCCGGCGGCGCCCGTATGCAGGAAAGCACCATCAGCCTCATGCAGATGGCCAAAACTTCTGCGGCGCTGGCGCGGCATCATCGTCAGGGAGGTTTGTTTATCAGTGTTCTGGCGGATCCGACCACGGGCGGTGTGACCGCCAGTTTTGCGATGCTTGGAGATCTTATTTTTGCCGAACCCAGGGCCATGATCGGTTTTGCCGGACCGCGCACCATCGCCAACACCATTCGCATGGAACTTCCCGAAGGTTTCCAGCGGGCCGAGTTCCTTTTGGATAAGGGGTTCATCGACCGTATTGTACCCCGCCGTGAACTCAGGTCCGCGGTAGCCCGCAGTATTGACTTCTTTGGACGCTAAATGTGGCTCAAACACACGTTTTCACGCGATATTAGTGCATTTAAGACCGGTAGCCCGGTTTATTTCATACGTTTTAAGTCTTTTTCCAAATTTCCTTTTTTACGTCATGATGGTCTTTTCCTTGACAGTTTGCCGCCAGCTATTAAACTTCTAGTATTGCGGCGGGAGAAAGTCATGGTAAAATTCTGGCATGGGCAGAATATTGGCGAGGTCTGATTTGAATTTCTTTACTCTCAGGAGGCGCTCTTGAATACTCTTACAAAAACATTTGTGTTGTTACAACTGGTACTGGCACTGGTGCTGGCGGTGTTGGTAATTCTGTTTGCCGACAAGCAGAGGAATTATCGCGCCGAGGTGGCCTTGTCGCAGAAATCGCAGATTGCCGCGCAGGCCATGGCCAGTCAGCTGCAACAGACCAACAGCAACCTGCAGACTCAATTGACTGCGGCTTTGCAGGCGGCGGCCCAAAAGGCCGGGCAGTTGAATAATACGATTCTTGATCTGCAATCTAAACTGGCGGATGATCAGACCACTATTGCGCAGTTACGCGTTTCCAAGAGCCAGTTGCAGGCCAGCATCACCGATCTGACTAACACCGTCAGTTCGTTGAATAAACAGGTGGCCGGTCAGAATGCGGTTCTCACCGCGTTGCGTCCCAAACTGCTGGCCTATGTCAATCAGAACGCTGGCCTTGGTCGGCGCATTACTGAGTTGACCAACGAGCGCAATGTTGCCCGGAAAACTATTGAGGTGCTGCAGGAAAGCATTGCTTCGCTACATCGTAAGATGGCCCAGATGCAGGTGGCTGCCAGAACCTCCAGTCCGATTGCCAATGCCCTGTCTACAGCGGTTGCGGGCGTGCCAACCTCCGTTCAAGTTAATGGCATGGTTATGAAAGTGGCCACCTATAATGGCCATACATACGTCAGTGCCTCGTTAGGAACGCGGGACGGTGTGGTAAAGGGAACTCGGCTGACCATTTATTCCAATGGCCGCTATATCGGCGACGTGGTGGTGCAGAAGTCTGATGCCACTGAATCTGTCGGCGTGGTATCGTTGCAGGCTCCGGGCACCACAATTGCCCCGAAAGAAATGGTCATGAGCGGACCGGGAATCTAAAAACTATGGTACAGACCGCGCCGCCGTAGTATGTGTGTACGCCAGTTTTTCGTACCTGGGATTGGATAATCCGGCGGAGCCAAAATTGATCTTATGATTTTTCGGGAGTTGTCATGTCACGCGTAAATCCACCCGCCCGCATAACAGTACGGCCTCAACCCAACATCTATACGGCACTGGCGATTATAGCTTTTTTGGCGACTTTGAGTTCGTTGATTTATATGGCCATTGAATATAAAACGATGATCGGATTCTGAATTATGCCGTCCTGGTGACGGACTGGCATCGTGGGTTCCAATGCGAATCCGCATCGGAAGATGGCCCGCGTAATACATTGGGGTGTCCACAAATTGCGTTTATACGGTCCGTACCTATCGATAACGCCAAGAGTATGGTATGCTGGGCTAAAGTTTTAAGGGATGGAGATGGGGATCTGGCTTCGGCCACGTGGTACTTAAAGTCTTTGCTATAGGCGGCCTGTTCGGGGTTTTGTCGCGGAGCGGTTTGGCGTGTTTTTTGATTCAATGTTGGGCTGGTTTTCTCTCGACATGGGCATTGACCTTGGTACGTGCAATACGCTGGTCTGCGTGCGCGGCCAGGGTATTGTGCTCAATGAACCGTCCGTGGTTGCGGTTAAAAAGGGTACGAATATCGTTCTGCACAACGGCAATGCCGTTGGTCTGGTCGCCAAAGAGATGCTCGGTAAAACGCCGGGAAATATCACGGCCGTGCGTCCGCTGAAAGATGGCGTCATCAGTGATTTTGAAATTACCGAAGCCATGCTCACTTACTTTATCCGCCGCGTCCATGGCCGCCGCCGCTTCGTGCGTCCGCGTGTGGTCATAGCGATTCCCTCCGGCATTACCGCGGTGGAAAAACAGGCGGTGTTTCATTCCGCCCTTCAGGCCGAGGCCCGACGTGTTTATCTGGTCAGCGAGCCGATGGCGTCCGCCATTGGCGCCGGTCTGCCTATCCGTGAACCCGTGGCCAGCATGATTGTGGACGTCGGCGGCGGAACGACGGAAGTGGCCATCATAAGTCTCGGCGATCTGGCAGTATCGGAATCTATCCGTACCGCCGGTGATAATTTTGATGAAGCTATCGCCAACCACATGAAGAAAACCTACAACCTGATGATCGGGGAACAATTTTCCGAGCGTATTAAAATTGAACTCGGTTCCGCCAGCGCTGTGGGGCCGGAAACCACCATGGAAGTCCGCGGACGTGATATGATCAGCGGCTTGCCGCGCAAATGTATTATTACCAGCGAAGAAATCCGTGAGGCGCTGTTGGAACCGATCGGAAAAATCATCGATGCGGTTACGCACACGCTGGAACGCGCCGAACCGGAATTGGCCGCCGATCTGGTGGAAAGCGGTATTGTCATGGCCGGTGGCGGCAGCCTGCTGCGCGGCATTGATAAAGTTATTTCGCAGGCGACCGGGTTGCCTGTACGGCTGGCGGAGGATCCGCTGACGTGCGTGGCACGCGGCACCAATGTGCTGCTGGAAAATCTTGAAGATCTCAAGGAAGCCCTGGAATCAGACACCGACGAAATGTAATGGGCCGCGGATACCGTTTACGGCACGTCCAAACCAACTGGAATTATCCCGTCAACCGGCTGGCCTGCCAGTATGCTTTCCGGAAGAAGGCATGATGAAAATGACCCCGCGAAAATGGTTCTGGATTCTAAACCTGGTGGCTCTGGGTACCGTTGCTGTTGGAGCCCGGCATCCGCGGGTGGTCAACCGGCCGCGTGGTGCCGCCTCGGAAGCGGTAAGAACTCTGGTAGCGCCTTTTTCTTCGATCTTCACCGGTCTGCAGGCCGGTGTCAACGGATTCCTGCATCCGCATGAGAATTCCAGCGGTCGGGTCAATGCTCTGCGCATACGTTATCAAAATGAAATGGCCATGCTGGTGACACGCATCGGCTATCTGGAAAAACTGCTGCGTGAAACGCGGGTGATCCACCAGAATTTCCCCGGTCTTTCCGTACAGCGCCTTCGGGCCGCGAGTATTGATGGCTTTTCCTCCGGCCATGGGGATCTATGCGTGTTGGATCAGGGGTGGCGTGATGACCGTCGCATCCGTCCGGGTGATGCGGTACTGGCCAACCGGGCGGTGGTAGGGCGGGTTGTTCAGGTGGGACCGGAAACCTGCACCGTACGCCTCATGACCGATCCACGCATGAAAGAGATTGCCGCCATCAGCCGTCCGGTACGGTCAGGTTTAATCAGCATCGCGCCGCAGGCGCTGATTGAAGGCGCCGGTCCGGAGCGGATGCGTTGTGAACTCGATCAATCCATCCATGCCATGGCTCCAAAGCCGGGTGACCTGGTGCTGCTTAATGACAGCGAATGGCCACGGGCTGTGGCCGGCGCCGTTATTGGTGTTATTAAAGCGGTTCGTCAATCCACACGCACCAGTTGGCGCTGGAGTCTGACCATTACGCCGCGCACGGACATCCAACAAATTCACCAGGTGGTTATTGTGCTGTCTTCCCGCCGGTAGCGCTTGATACGACTATTTGCGGACGTCGGCTGCTGGGCCAGTCAACATGAAAAAATTGGCCGCGTTTCTGATCCACCCGCTCGTAGGTATGCGCGCCAAAATAATCTCTCTGCGCCTGAATCAGATGGGCTGGTAACACCGCGGTGCGATAAGCATCATAGTAGGCCAGGGCGGACATAAATGCCGGAACCGCGATTCCCTGCCGGGCCGCCAGCGCCACCACGGTTCGCCACTGTTCCTGTCCCCTTTGAATTTGTTGTCGGAAATAGGGATCCAGCAGCAGATTGACCAGTTCCCCATCGCGTTGATAGGCTTCGGTGATCTTCTGAAGAAAACGCGCGCGGATAATACATCCGCCGCGCCAGATGCTGGCGATGGTGCCAAATTCAAGTTTCCAGTTATATTTACGTTGGGCTTCGGACATGAGTTGAAAGCCTTGGGCGTAAGCCCCGATTTTTGAGCAGTACAGCGCTTGCCGAATCGCCTCAATGATTTTTCTCGCCTGCTTCGGTCGGACCGTTTTCGGTCCAGAAAGTTTTTTGGCCGCCGCCACACGCTGTTCTTTTAACGCACTCATGCAACGGGCGAAGACGGCTTCGGCAATGGCGTTGGCCGGAATACCCAGCTCCAGCGCGCTGGAGGCGGTCCATTGGCCGGTGCCCTTCTGGCCGGCGGCATCCAGAATGCTGTCGATAAGATATTTTCGCGGGCGGGATGGATCCCGTTGTTGCAAAATATCCGCGGTAATTTCGATGAGATAGGAATCCAGTTCCGTTTCATTCCATTGCCGGAAAATGTCGGCCATTTCCGGCGGTGTCAGGCCCAGCAGCTGCCGGAGCAGAAAATAAGCTTCGCTGATCAGCTGCATATCGACATATTCAATGCCGTTATGAACCATTTTCACATAATGCCCCGCTCCATCCGGCCCGATATAAGCGGTACATGGTACGCCGCCGACTACCGGTTTTCCTCTCTCCGCGCCGGGGATCGGCTTGCCGGTGGCTGGATCAACTTTGGCCGCAATGGCTTCCCAGATCGGTTGCAGATGCTTCCAGGAATTCGGATCGCCACCGGGCATAAGCGACGGCCCAAATCGCGCCCCCAGTTCGCCGCCCGATACACCGGAACCAAAAAATTTTAGTTGTGCGGCATACTGTTGCTCACGCCTGATGGTATCGGTCCATAAACTGTTTCCGGCATCCACGACCAGATCATTTTTATCCACGCCGGCCTCAATAAGTTGCCGCGTTACTGCATCCACCGCCGCGCCGGCTTTCACCAGGATAATCATCACTCGTGGCGGTTTAATGGCGCGAACAAAATCGACCAGAGAGGCGCAACCGATAATTTTCCCCGGCGTATCTGGATTCTCGGCGATAAATTCCCGCATGATCTCGGTGGTGCGGTTATAGACCGCAATATTAAAGCCATGATCGGCGATATTCAGAGCCAGATTATTTCCCATTACCGCCAGGCCAATTAAACCCACCTGCGCAATACCAGATTCCGGCATGGATCGTATCCTTTCTGTTAAACCATCCTGTTTCCATGTTAGAGTTTAGTGAAAAGTGGTGCAAGGTATCGGCGTGGACGTTCATGGTATCGGATATCTTTACATCTGGCCGGACTGGTCACTTTTCACCCACCGCGAGAATGCTTAATCCACTTCCAACCGGCAACGCGTCTATGGCCTTGGCCAGCGGCAGCAGCCATTGAAAGACCTTGATTTGCCGGGCGGTCAACGTGTCTCGCCCGCGCCACTTGTTATAACGCCACGCCCAGGCGCCCAACGTATTGTACTGGACGCTATGGCGTATCTTGAATCCTGCCGCCGTCATTTTAGAACCCAACATTTCCCGCGTGTAACGCCGCTGGTGTCCCAGAGCCTGATCGCATGGACTCATCAGGTCCGGGTTGGCCGGTACCAGTACGATAAGTTTTCCTCCAGGCTCCAGAAGCTCATGAAATTTCTGTAAAGCCGCTGTATCATCCGGTATATGCTCCAACATGTTCAGGCATACTACGGTATCAATGTGTTCATGGCGCAGATCCAATTCCACGGTCGGATCGGCGATGTTCGCCTGTAATACCCGGATGTTTTCAAGATGGCCAAATCGACGTCTGGTCATTTCTACAAAAAAAGCATTGGCATCGGTGCAGATCAACCGTGGACGATCCAGCAGCAGTTCCGCAAAATTACCAATGCCACAGGCTGTTTCCAGTACGCGCGATCCCAGAAAGGCCCGGAATTTCTCATAAGTCCACTGGCTTATTCGGGGCGTGCGGCGAAAAGTCTGCAATAGAAAATATTCCTCATTACTGGTGAAACGCGTATCCAGAAAGCAACACTTCAACAGCGTGGTCAATGCTTCAATCGCGTCCTGAAAGCCGATTTTTTTCCCTTCCGCGGCGGTACGCCCGTGATAACTGATGGGGACTTCATAAATACGTATACCCCACTGCGCCAGACGGGCGGTAATCTCCGGCTCAATGCCGAAACGTTGCGCCCGCAACGGTGTCTGCAGCAAAATATCCGCCCGCACCGCCTTGTAACATGTTTCCATGTCCGTGAGATTCAAATCCAAAAACATATTGGTCAGCAGCGTAAGAATTCTGTTGGCTACCGCGTGCCAAAACAGCAATACCCGCCGCTGACCTGAAAAAGCGAACCGTGACCCGAAAACGGCATCGGCTTTCCCCTCTACAATTGGTGCCAGCAGCGCTGCAAAATCGCGCGGATCATATTCCAGATCCGCATCCTGAATCAGTACAATATCCCCCGTGACATGGTCGATGGCGGTGCGGATCGCCGCCGCTTTGCCGGAATTTTTGTCGTGCCGGAAAATCCGCACGCGCGGATCGGTGGCGGCGATTTCTTTCAAAATTTCCCAGGAATTATCCGCACTGCAATCATCGACGCAGATTAACTCCATGGCCAGCGGGCACGGCGCGGAAAGTACGCGCCCCACAATGGTGCGTAGCGTACGCGATTCATTGTAGATGGGAATTAACACACTTAAAAGCCGATAGCTGTTCGTCAAGCAAGCCTCCGCCACCGCAGGCGGAAAGGCTCCGCCGGTACTTTGGTAATCTAGCAGTTAATGCCGACAAAATCCAGGTAAATCATCTGGTTTTTTGCGGTTCAACGGGTTTCGCCGGCGACGTCTTTTGGGGCACCTGCGCTGGTCCAACCAGCACCGGTTTCGCCCACTGTTTCAGATGTTCCAGTCGGTATTGCGCCAGGGGGGCTAACGACTTATCAATAGCGCCGGCATGGGCCGCTGTAAATTCCCGGTAAATCCTGGCGGCCTGGTTCCACTGTCCCGCATCTTCGTAGGCCAGGCACCGGTTTCGCCCACTGTTTCAGATGTTCCAGTCGGTATTGCGCCAGGGGGGCTAGCGACTTATCAATAGCGCCGGCATGGGCCGCTGTAAATTCCCGGTAAATCCTGGCGGCCTGGTTCCACTGTCCCGCATCTTCGTAGGCCAGAGCCAGACCCAGTTTGGCCCGGGCGACGGATAAAGTCTGCTTGGGAAATTTGGTAATAACCGCTTGAAAAGCCTTTTTGGCCGCAGTAATAGATTGAGCTTTGGTCGCCTTGACATTGGCAATGCCTTTGGCTGGGTTGCCTAAGGTGATAAGATTCAGATAAAAATCTCCGATCCGGATATAAGCTTGCGCCGCTATCGCCGGCATCTGATAATTGTTAAGAACGGTATTCTGTATCTGCCGTGGCGTTTGCGCCTGCTGCAAGGCAATGGCCGCCTCTTCCACTTTACGCCGCTGGTTAGCTTTGTGTAGTTGGATCAATTCAATAATCAGGATAATCATCGCAATACCAAGCAGAATGTATATTCCATATTTGCGAATGAATAAATACAATCCAGCCACCCCTCCGACCAGATCGTTTTGTTGCAGTTCGTGGCGTTCCTCCGCTTTCATTTTATACGCTCCATAGTCCAAGGAAAAACAGGTCAATAGTATAGGCGTTTTTCCCGTCGAAAGCGAGCTTAGGCGTGTCAGCTCGCCTGCTGGGGGCGGCCATATTTTTTGGCAATTCTTGATTTTCCCATCATTTTCATAGCATTCTACCGCTAATTTCATTTTAGCCGCGTGGCCTTGGCCCGCGCGTTAACTCTGCAAAATCTCGCCCCCGCCCCAAAATATGGCCGCACCCCTGCCTACTTTTATACCCCCACCTCATCAAGTTTGGTTTCAAGCTGTCCCATCATTTTCATAGCATTCTACCGCTAATTTCATTTTAGCCGCGTGGCCTTGGCCCGCGCGTTAACTCTGCAAAATCTCGCCCCCGCCCCAAAATATGGCCGCACCCCTGCTTACTTTTATACCCCCACCTCATCAAGTTTGGTTTCAAGCTGTAATGTTGTTATAATTATGAAATAAACTGCACGGCTGATGGCCGGGCTTTTGGTAAGTGGAAATCCCGAGGGCAAGGATTTTTTGGAATAGGTGTTATTTTCATTTTATTTTGCTAAGTGGTACGTACCGCGCCGATGAAGCCTCATACAGGCGGCCTTGTACCGTGACCGGAGTTTTCCGGCATAACAGCAAATGGTGAATTTACAGGATAACTGGCAATTGTAACTGCCGGAGGCCGAAATTCGTGATGTTTATTGGTCTTTTGAACCGATAAGGTTAAAGGTGCACGACGTAAATGTCCGAATAATTCAGCATAGCCCATAAGGTAAAGGATATTATGTTATGCGGACAAGCGCACATGCGGAAGGCGAAAAGGATCGTGAATTGATTACCGGGCGAAATGTAACTGATGGTTCTACCTCGGCGTTGCTGACGAAAAGTACGGATTCGGGAATAGCCTTGCCATATACCGGCGATCAACAGGCGTCGTCTGGAAAGACCCCTGGGGCTGTATCGCAGTATATACCGGCGCCGGCCGATTTGCGTAAATGGTTCGTTTTGCATACGAAAAGCCGACAGGAGAAAGTTGTTGCAGATTTTTATAGGCAGCACAATATTGAATATGTTCTGCCGCTGGTGTCCAAAACCACATACTATGGCCGGCGTAAAATAAAATCAGAATTGCCCTTATTTCCCGGCTATGTTTTTATTCGCGGCGCGGCTCAGGATGCCTACGCGGCTGACCGCACCCGCAGGCTGATACGTATTATTCCGGTTTTTGATCAGGTCAGGCTGGAAGAGGAACTGCGTCATTTAACGCGGGCTTTGCAGGCGGATCAACCGTTGGACCGCCATCCGCAGCTGGTAATGGGCGTGCGCGTTGAGGTCCAATCCGGTCCGCTGCAGGGTGTCCGTGGTGTCGTGGAAAGTCGTCTGAAATGTGATCGCCTGATTTTGCAGGTTAATATCCTCGGTCAGGCCGTCAGTGTGGAAGTCGATACGGATCTGCTGGTTATTCTGGATGATATGCCGGCAGTGGAGAAAAACAAAGGCGGAATTCGGGCGGCGTAATAAAAGCCGACCAAGGGGATAAATCCGCCGCTGATTCGGGGAATAACTTTCCCTTAATCCTTGTGCTCTGAAATTTAGCGCAAGCGACAATAGCGGAGCTTTGGAAAAATATAATGGAAATATTACCATCCACAACGAAACCTCTCCGCGTAGTGCCGCGGGATCGGATTAAACCGGGCTATCTGCTGGCGGCTGCAGTGCTGGTATTGTTGACCATGCTGGTTCAGCACCGGGCCTGGCATGATATTTTTTCCATTGCCATTGATGATCAGGATTCCAGCCATATTCTCCTGGTGCCGTTTTTGGCGGCCTGGTTGGTCTTTTTACGTCGTCTGCGCTGGCGCGAATGCCGGCTTACGGGCCGATGGCTGGGGCCGGTCATTCTTCTGCTTGGAGACGCCACCAGTAATTTTGGTGTGGATCATGGCATGGCGGTATTTTGGCACTTTGGGTCGTTGTTAATGGCCTTTGGCGCGGTTATCGCCGTTTTGGGCGTGGATATTGTGCGGAAGTTTTTTCCGGCATTTTTGATGCTGCTTTTTCTGGTGCCGGTGCCAGCCACCGTGCGCCAGGCCATTACGGTTCCACTGGAACATTTCAGCGCTCTGCTTAGCCAGCAGGTGCTGGAAATTATCGGAGTATCTGTTTCCCGCGCTGGCAGTGTGCTGATTGTCAATGGCGTTAAAGTGGAAATTGCGGAAGCCTGCGATGGCATGCGCATGGCCATCGCCTTGATGGTGCTTGTGGCCACCTTTGCGTTCAGTACCCCTATGAATCGTTGGGCCAGAGCTGTTTTTCTGATTTTTAGCCCGGTCGTGGCCCTGCTTTGTAATATCATACGTCTCGTGCCGACGGTATGGGTCTTCGGCCGGTATCCTCACGCCACCGCGGAAGCCTTTCATAATATCGCGGGCTGGTTGATGTTGCCGGTGGCATTCCTGCTGTTCTGGGCGGTGTTGCGGCTCTTACGCTGGGCGTCGGTACCCGTGGCCCCATTCGGTTTAGCTTATCAGTGAGGTATCCAGGGTGCTGCGGTTGCTGTGAAGCCTGCTTTTATGGCAACAATCGTATTCGCGACCATCGCCTGATGTTACGTGCCATCAACAGGCCGAATCTAGTGCTCTG
>JAMDCX010000061.1 GCA_023489375.1 Planctomycetota bacterium | reverse complement strand
CTCTGCCTCCTTGAGCCGCCGCTTCAGGCCTCTGGCCGATCCTCCGCCGCCACGCGTAAAACGTCACATCACGGATTCCATGCCTCCGGCCCAATTCCACAATCGTCTTCTCGCCCACATCCGCTTCCCGTAGAATCGATACCATCTTTAATTAATTCCATAGCCATAAGTGACAATCTATATCAGGACGGGACACATGTGGTAATATCGCGTTGCGGATGATCTATGGTAAAATCACAGCAATGATCGGGAATATGGAATCTCAAACAAGGTGACAACGTAATGGGACGTAGCAGTAAAAGCAGCCGAAAAAACAGCAAAGGAGTGGAATTACAGACAAGCATAACGGGATTGCAAGAGGGCTTAGCAGCCGCCGGTGTGGATGGCAATAGCGGCACAAAGGCGCGTGTGGGTAGAAAGACGGGCTTTGTTCCACCCGCTACTACGGAGGGATCCTTTACTCAATCCACCACAGAAACCTATCACCGCCCCGATAAACCCGCCCCGGTGGTTCCGCGCACCACCGCCCGCGAGTTTCCGCCGCCACCGCTGCCGGTAGGCAAACCGGCGCTAGCGGAGGTAAAAAATCCGGCTGCGCCGGTAGCAGAAGATGATCCTACCCAACCGCTGCTGTTTGAAGTGGCGTGGGAAGTCTGCTGGCAGTTGGGCGGCATCTACACGGTCATACGCACGAAAGCCGGAACTATGGTGGAATCATGGGGCCATCACTACTGCCTCATCGGACCTTATAACGCCGATACCGCGAGTGTGGAATTTGAACCGGCCGAACCCACGGGGCTGATTGCCGAAGCCATTCGCCGGTTGGAGGAAATGTCGGTTCGCGCTCATTATGGGTATTGGCTTATTGATGGCCGCCCGCGCGTTATTTTACTGGATTTTCTGGGCGCCTTTGGAAAATTAGGCGACTTTAAATATCTACTGTGGAAAGATCACGGCATTCAAACCGCGGACAACGATATTGATACCAACAATGTGGTAGTATTTGGAATGCTGGTGGGTTTGTTTTTCCAGGAACTTTGTCGTTTTAAGCCGGAGAATCGGCCAATTGTTGCGCACTTTCATGAATGGATGGTCGGGCCAGGCCTGATGCGGATTAATTTTCTGAAACTCCCGGTGGCGACTGTATTTACGACCCACGCTACGTTGCTGGGACGTTATTTATGTACGGACAATCCGGATTTTTATTCCAAATTGGATGCGATCAATCCTGATGCGGCCGCCGGCCATTATGGTATTTATCCGCGTTATTGCCTGGAGCGGGGCGCAGCGCATTGTGCGGATGTGTTTACTACGGTATCGGATGTCACGGCTCTGGAGGCGGAGAAACTTTTGCTCCGTAAACCGGATGTCATCACGCCCAACGGTTTGAACATTCAGCGTTTCGCGGCGTTGCATGAATTTCAAACACTCCATAAGCAATATAAAGAAGCCATTCATACTTTTGTCGCAGGCCATTTTTTCCCATCTTATACTTTTGACCTTAACCGCACCATTTACATATTCACTTCGGGACGGTACGAATATACCAATAAAGGCATTAATTTATTTATTGAATCACTGGCCCGACTTAACCATTGGCTCAAGTCGGGCAACGTCCCGATCACAATTGTAGCGTTTATTATTACCCGGGCACCTTACAAATCCATCAATGTGGATGTGTTAAAAGGTCAGGCCATGTTTGATGAACTGAAACGTACCTGCGAACGAGTGGCGGAAGAAATTGGAAACCAGCTGTTGCAGGATGTCAGCCAGGGACGGCTGCCGGAGGCCAATGGCCTGATCAGTGAGCAATCGATGGTACGGCTCAAACGCGGTTTGCACGCCTGGCGCACCTGGAAACAACCCGCCATTGTCACGCACGATCTCTGGGATGATGCCAATGATTCTGTTTTGCAGCAACTGCGGAGTTGTCACCTTTTTAACGCCAAGGAAGATCCGGTGAAAATTATTTTCCATCCCGATTTCCTTTCCGCCACTTCGCCGCTGATTGGGCTGGATTATGATCAGTTTGTGCGCGGCTGCCACATGGGGGTATTCCCAAGTTATTATGAACCATGGGGCTACACGCCCATGGAGTGCGTGGCTAACGGGGTGGCCGCCGTCACCAGTGATCTGGCGGGTTTCGGAAGCTATGTGATGAAACATATTCACGATCCCACCAACAACGGCTTGTTTGTGGTGGGGCGGCGTTACGCCTCTTTTGATCAAGCCGCTCATCAACTCACGGAGATACTCTTTAATTTTGCGCTAAAGGATCGGCGGAGTCGCATTGAATTGCGTAACCGGGTGGAACGGTTGTCCGAATATTTTGACTGGCATAATCTGATTTCCCACTATGCCCACGCGCATCGTCTGGCATTGTCCCGAAAATCCGGCACGCCGGCGGCGTGAGGATCAGGGGCGGCGACAAATACTTACAATTGTTTAAGGAATGCGGCACTATGAAAGCTATGGTTTTATCCGCCAATGGAGGGCCAGAAGTTCTGACACTGCAGGATCGTCCGAAACCGGAAATTAGACCGGATCAAATTCTCGTCAAGGTTCAGGCGGTGGCGCTAAATCCCATTGATTGCAAAATACGAAAAACCGGCGCTTTTGGTTATGGCGCCGGCGGAATTCTTGGATTTGATGTCAGCGGCACTGTGGAGCAGACCGGAACACTGGTAACACATCTGCAACCGGGCGATGCGGTATTTTACTGTCCTGATTTTTCCGGCCCCGGCGCTAATGCCCAATACCATGCGGTGCGTGCCGACTTGGTGGCTAAAAAACCTGAACATCTGGGCTATATTGAAGCAGCGGCGGTGTCGCTGGCTGGACTGACCGCCTGGACCGCCGTGCTGGAACAAGGCCATTTGCGGCTGGGACAAACGGTACTGATTGTCGGTGCGGCGGGTGGTGTCGGATCACTGGCGGTTCAGCTGGCTCATGCGGCGGGTGCTTATGTGTTTGCCGTCTGCTCATCGGCGAATGCGGGACTGGTGCGGTCGCTGGGAGCGGACCGCGTCATAGATCGGCTAAGCGAGGATTTCGTCTCTGTAATCCATAAAGAAGCCGGAGCGGTTGATCTTTTATTTGATTGCGTAGGCGGCGACTACGTACAGCGTGGTATGGCGATTGTCAAACCCATGGGGCGCCTTGTTACCATCGTTGATCCCAAGGGAGATTTATCACTGGGATATCGGCATAATATAACTCTGCACTATGTCAGTCTGGCATTCGATTCCATCCGCCGACGTGTGGATGGAATTAAAATGCTCACCGTGTTGCTGGAGCGTGAAATACTTAAGCCCGTGGTTTCCAGGGTCCTGCCACTGGAAAAGCTCGCCGTTGCCCACCGTGAACTGGAATCCGGTGGCGGCTTTGGCAAGATTGTTCTGACTGTTTCGCATTGACTGCCAACGTTTACAAGCATGTATATCACCCATTCGTAATCGTTCTCAGCCCGGTTACCAACATCACCCGCCCTGCGGTTGCACCGTAATGAGTAATGAATAATGAATAATGAGACGTTACGCTGCGCTACACTTAAAAACGCCGGAGTCGCAATGGTTTTTTGATCATTATTTTTTTACATCAGAGGAGGCAGAAGTACGCAAAGATAATTGCCCCAATAACCTGTACCCGCAACTTCCAACCTCCGTTGTGTCGTCGTGTCGTTGTAGTAAATCACACTGTTGTTCGTTGTTCGTTTCTCGTTGCTCGTTGTTTATCATGTCGTTGTGGTGATATTATTTTGTTTATATTCATTATTCACTTGCAATTTGATTATTTTTTATTGACCCATGAAAAGTTAAGATTTTTAGAAAAGGCACAAGTCGCCCTGCCGGCAGCAGCAAAACCCGTTGATTTACAGCCTGATATCGTTATGCTATGCGCCAGATTTTAATGCA
>JAMDCX010000125.1 GCA_023489375.1 Planctomycetota bacterium | reverse complement strand
AATTCGGCGATTTGGGCATGGCTGATCCCATGGGCCTTGAGCCACAGGATTTCCATACGCTCCTGTACCAAACACGTCGGATGCTCAAACCGGTCGCGTTGTATCTCTTCTAATATGTCGTCGGGAAAATTAAAGTGTCGCATCCATGCGCTCCGGATTGGCCAACTTAACCTTGGATCCGCTTCCATGAGAACCCATTCAACTAAATATTCTCCCAAGCATTATTTATAATGCAACCCATGGTTATGTACCGTTACACGCCAAACGAAGTATACCATTCTATTGCTGGCAGGATGGGCCATAAGTGAAAATGTTTTTGGACGTTCATTATCACTGGGTATGACGGCTCTACCCCAAAATCATGCCGCCACGTATTGGCATTCCGGCCCAATAGCACCCAATGCCGCAGTGGCGTTTTTATGTTTTGGCCTGGCGTTGATTTTATATCGGCGGATAAAACGCCAGTATCTGGCGACGTTGGTTCGCGCTTCCACATTCGGTTTATTTTTACTCGGATTGCTGGGTGGTATCGGCTATTGGATGAAGCTGGCGACGCTGTACAACCGGGCCAATATTGTTGACCTGACTTTGAATACCAGCATCGGGTTGATAGTGCTGGGAATTGGCTTATGGCAACTGTGGCGAAACCAGTCCTGGAACACATATTCCAGCGGGGGCGTGGAGGTGGAGCGTATTTATCGCCTTTATGTGGGAGTTTTGATTTTGGCCATGATGCTGGCGGGAATCGTCAGCATCGAGTTAATGCAGTATCGAATAAAAATAATCGTGGAACGTAATCTGACACGTATGGTCCGGGATCGCCAGGAATTTTTTGCCCAAGTCATTCGAGATCGTATCACCCATGCGTTGGTTCTGGCACACTTGGTGGATGCAACAACCCGGTTACAATTGCGGAATAATGGCGCAACCTATCTGGCGACGGTGCGACAACTGCAGAGTGCGTTGGCGCCATTGCGCCAACTGGGATTTTCAGCAGTGGTATATACCGTTGGTACAAAAAACTACCCGGTTCTGGGACGGCTTACCATACACCCGGCGCTCCAAGTTCCTCTGACAGGTCCTTACACTGCCTGATTACTGTGGGCAAATGGATATGTTCTTCGTACCCGCTTAGGCGTTATACGGCATGGTAAAATCCGCGGATATGTAATGTCCGAACAGCCATTGTCGGTCTTGGACCATGTCTATGATAACATGGCCAAGTGGGGAAAAACCGGTACTATGGTGGTCTGTGCCAAAGTTAATAATGTACTGCATGTTTTTCCGGTTCGCAATCAACCCGTGCCCTTTACCATTCCGAAGCGTTTACAAAGCAAGCGGCTTCCAGCAATACTGGCCTTACGCGGTGGAAGTGGAGGAATTGCAATCACGCGTGACAATTGGGGGCGGAAGGTGCTGGCGGCGTATGGCCCTATCGGCTATACCGGCCTGGGCCTGGCTTTGAAAATGAATTTATCAGAAATCTATGCACCGATTCGGCAACAAATGGCCATTATGCTGCCGTTGGTGGCGGGCTTAGCCCTTTTGGGTTTATTGGTCATGCATCAGTATCTTAAACCGGTGCTGCAGGCACTTGTATATTCACGGAAAATGGCGCAGGAAAACGAAGCCCGTTTTATCGCCGCCGTGAATGGCGGGCTTGATGCCTTTTTCATTTTAGAAAGCGTGCGGAATTCTGACGGTTCGGTCCGGGATTTCCGGTTTACTTTTGCCAACGCCAATGCACAAAATCTGACCCGTTATTCGGCGGAAGAATTCAAAGGAAAACTGATATCCGAACTCTTTCCCTCCAGTTATGCCCAGGGTTTCGTGGAGCATTATAAGAGTGTTCTTGAAACCGGGCAGACCCTGTCCGAGGAATTTGAAGTCCACGATAGCGCGGTAAAAGGGCAGTGGATTTCCCATCGAATCGTTAAATTAGGCGATGGTGTAGCGGTTACCACACGGGATATTACGGACAAAAAACTCACAGAACGGGAAATTCAACATCGGGCCTTGCATGATCCTTTAACTGGTTTGGCTAACCGCGCTTTGCTGGAAGATCGCGCCAAAGCGGCCATGGCACGGGCGCGGCGGCAAAAAGACAAGGTCGTTATTGCCCTTCTGGATTTGGATCATTTCAAACCCAATAACGATCAATTAGGTCATCATATTGGTGATAAGGTACTGCAGGTAGTGGCCCGGCGGTTGGAGACCACCGTGCGGGATTCGGATACTGTAGCCCGGATTGGTGGCGATGAATTTGTACTGATTTTACCGGAAGTAAAGGACACGCAAGCCGCTGGAATTATAGCGCAGCGAGCCGTTGAGACCGTTGTAGCCCCCATTTATGTAAATGAACATTCTTTGCAGGTAACTCCCAGTATTGGTACGAGTATATATCCCGACGATGGCACAGACTTTGCATTGCTGTTGCAAAATGCAGATCAAGCCATGTACCGTTTCAAGGAAGCCACCCGGAAAAGTTGCAAACTGCACCGTGGAGAGCTATTGATTTCGCAGGTTGGTACCACCGCTGGCCACAGTGAAACTATACGGACAATGTTTTATGAAATATAGGAGTTGACGCACAATAACTTTCAAATAGTCGTTGTGCCGGTTGGTACGCGGATTCCGGAGCACCATCTGTCATATAGCCACCGTCTATGCCGGTGGTGGAGTATTCAATGGTAATGCCAATTAGGAAGTTATTACGGTCCCATTCTGAAATCATCCTGTTGCTCGTTGTGTCTTCCTGTCATTGTGGTGAAATTATTTTGTGTAACCGTTCACGGCTATGTCGACAGGCCAGAATTACCGCGGTTATGGCGTATCTCAAAGCGGGGGCACCCCTTGTGGTGCAGGCTTCCAGCCTGCCCAGTCGCCTCATCGTGAACGGTTAGATATTTATTTCCGGCGGGATAAACCCACCGGCTCGCACCTTCGTCCACGTTCTAACCTTTAAATTCTACATTCTACTGATTACTCATTATTCATTGTTTATTATTCATGGTTATGACCCCGTATACGGTTACGACATTGGAATATGATGATGTTAGAAGTTTATTGTCCGTCCGGATGTCTTCCGCCGGTTGAAATTGTACGTTTACCGATTCCACCAGCCGCCGCTTACGGCACGCCAGTATTGCGTCTTTTCTTTTGTTCCGCCAGCAGCCCTTGCAGCATTTTAATGGCCTCCCAAGCCTGCATTGGGGACATACGTTCCAGGTCCAGGGCTTGTAGCTGGCTGACAACCTGCGACTCCAGTGGATCAAATAAAGCGCTCTGTGGTGATACAGCCGTCGAAGCGGCCCGTGGTTTACCGCGGCCGACGTGAACCACTAATTGTTCCATAAGCTGCCGGGCACGTTGAATGACACTGCGTGGGATGCCCGCCAAACGCGCCACCTGTACGCCGTAGGATCGGTCCGCGCTACCCGGAACAATGCGGTGCATGAACAATATCTGGTCTTCCCATTCCCGAACCAGCACATTGTAATTTACCACCGCGTTACTGGTTTGGGCTAATTCTGTAAGTTCATGATAATGTGTTGCAAACAGCGTGCGGCAGTGCGTGGTCCCGGCGAGAAATTCTGCAATCGCCCAAGCCAGTGCCAAGCCGTCAAGAGTGCTGGTGCCGCGTCCAACCTCATCGAGTATTACGAGGGAATCTTCGGTAGCGTGTAAAAGAATGTTGGCGGTCTCCGTCATTTCTACCATAAAGGTACTTTGACCGGCAGCCAGATCATCAGCGGCGCCAACACGGGTAAAAATGCGATCCACCAGGCCGATTGTGGCCTGCTTTGCCGGCAGATAAAAACCAGCCTGTGCCATGAGTACCAGCAGGGCGGTCTGCCGGATGTAAGTTGATTTACCAGCCATATTGGGGCCGGTGATCAGTTGCAGCGTCGGGCCGTCGGCCGGGAGATTAATGTCATTGGGGACAAATGTGTCCTCCAGCACCTGTTCGACCACCGGGTGGCGGGCATCTATGATTTGCAGCTCGCGTCGCGTGGTAATTTCCGGGCAACAATACCGCCGCGACCGGGCCAGATGGGCGATAGACCCTACGACATCCAGATGGGCTATTTGCGCGGCGGTTTTTCGCAGCACTTCCACTTGCGTGGCCAGAAATTCCCGCAACTGTTCATACAAATTCAATTCCAGGGCCTTGGAGCGTTCCTGCGCCGTCAGGAGATCGCTTTCGAAAGTTTTGAGTTCCGGAGTTATGTAGCGCTCGGCATTTTTAACCGTTTGCCGGCGGATGAATTCCGGTGGAATTTTCTGGGCGTGGACATGGGTTATTTCTATATAGAATCCAAAAACTTTATTATAACCGACTTTGAGAGAATTAATGCCGGTCTGGGCCACGAGTTGCGATTGATAATTGGCCAGCCAGGCCCGACTGTTGGTGGCCAGGGTACGCAGGCGGTCGAGTTCCGGATCACAGCCGTCACGAATCACGCCGCCATCCCGGAGATGGCCCGGAGGTTCATCGGCAATCGTAGCGCGGATTTTCGCGGCCAGTGCGGCAGCGTTTGTCGCCAGAGGCGATACCTCTGTGGCATCATTTTCAAAAAATCCAGTTGGTCCCGCGAGCTTCATCAATATCGGTAGTGTTTCCAGTGATCGGGCCAATGCCACCAAATCACGCGGAGTACAGCGGCGGCAACAAATGCGGGCGGTGATGCGTTCAATATCCGCGCAATCGGTAATCACCAGGCGCAGTTCATCAAGGCGGTTTTCCAGGTCCAGCATTCGTGCCACCATGGCATAGCGTTGTCTGATAACTGCCGGTTCACGTAGCGGAAATAACAGCCAGTTGCGCAGCATCCGTGAGCCCATGGGGGTTTTTGTATTGTCCAGGGCCCGCACCAGTGAACCCTCTGCGGAATTGTTCCGCAGAGACCGGTTTATTTCCAGAGAGCGCAGAGAAGTCGGGTCGATGACCAGATGTCGGCGACGTTCAAAGCCCAGCGGCGGTTGCAGATGTTCCAGCGCCGCTTTCTGGGTTTCATGCAAATAGGCCAGTAAACCGCCGGCGGCGCGCAGGGCGGGATCGCGATCTTGTTCATAGCCAAATCCGGCGAAGTTCAAAACGCCATAATGTTTACGGATCGTTTCCACCGCATGGTGTTGATCCAGCTGCCAGATCGGGCGTGCTGTCAGAGTCAGGTGGATGATTTCGGATATATGCTCCGCCCATGGCGGAACCTGATGGTCTGGAGTTTCGGGATAAATTAACTCGCGTGGGCTGATGCGGGCCAGTTCTTCCTGGCAGGCCGCCAATGAATCCACCAGCGTAAAGAATTTTCCAGTGGATAATTCGCACCAGGCGATTCCGACACGGGGTGATGATGATTCTGCAGGTGCGTCCAGAGGGGCAACCGAATCCAAATCCGAATGTGTATGTCGGGAATCCCCATCGGAAAGCAATACCATGGCCGCAAGAAAATTTTCCTCCCGGCCGTCCAGCATGGTGTCTTCCGTTAAGGTGCCGGGGGTAATTAAGCGAGTTACTTGCCGGTCAATAAGGCCTTTGGCCTGCTTGGGGTCTTCCATCTGTTCGCAGATAGCCACGCGATAACCTGCCGCAATCATACGTTGCAGATAACCATCCACAGCATGATAAGGCACGCCGGCCATGGGCACGGCATTTTCTCCCTTGCTGCGGCTGGTTAAGGCTACCCCCAGTGTTCGAGCCACCGTGCGGGCATCTTCATAAAAAGTTTCGTAAAAATCTCCAATGCGAAAGAAAAGAATGGCATCAGGATATTGGGCTTTGTAGGATTGATATTGGCGCATGGCCGGCGTAAGTTCCGCTGGATCGATCGCGGCAATGTTCTGTTTGTTTAGTAACTCACCCATGA
This sequence comes from Planctomycetota bacterium, assembly GCA_023489375.1. GTDB lineage: Bacteria > Planctomycetota > Phycisphaerae > WQYP01 > WQYP01 > JAMDCX01. The sequence goes on along the minus strand of JAMDCX010000125.1, from coordinate 13,304 downwards.
TGAGTATTGTACCGCCGGAATCTGGTATGCCAACCGGATTGATACGCATCGTTTGGCACAGAAGTATCTGTTAGACCGGGGTTTAAAAGGTATTGTTAAACAGTGGTTGCGACTTACGCCGGAGTGCAATGGCCGCTCATGGCCACCGTGCCCGGACGTGCGTTCCGAATCACCATTAGGCATGTCCTATGCACTGAACATCCTTATACAATGAATAAGGAGTAATGCTGTTGGAAATTCATTACTTATGATCATTGTTCATCGATGTCTGTTCGTCGTGTCGTTGTGGTAAAATTGTTTTGTTTTTATTGCTTACTCATTATTCATTGATATTTTGATTTTGCGTGCTATGAACCTGTGAACGATTACCGGGTTTCCTGATTATATCGCATGGGACTATGTTGCTCTTCCGTGTCCGTGGGGATACTGTGGTGTACATGTGGTTTGGTCATTTTCGCATAATATACCTTGTGTATTTTTTATGGGTTGGTGTTTTACTTTTGGCCATCGTGCCCCCGCCCGCGCATGGCGCAGATAAACGTGTCGGAACTTTATCCGTCACGTTGGATGGCGGCATGGTGCCGCATGTAAATTCCTGGGCGACGCTGCGTTTGACGCTTCCGCATCTGACAGGTGGCATGACTGCGGTGACTGTTCAGGATGTCCGGGGCGGAGTGGTCATTCGTCGCCATTTGCAGATATTTCGTCGTCATATTCTTATGCCGATACCTTATGTGTCTGGTGCAGGTGGATTGGGGGCGCCATGGCCGGTGGTAGTACGAATTCACCAGGCGGGCGGAATATGGCGGGTGTTAAATTCCAAGGTTGATCTGCCGCTGATACGTTCGACACCCGCCACAACCATAGCGGTTTGGCGCCATGGGGACTTGGACGTAAGCGTGGTTGCCAAAGCCTTGGGTATGCCGCTGCAGCCGCTTATTTTTTCCCGTCGGCAACTGGCCTCATCACCGGTGTTAAATTTTGCTGCTTGTCGCTGGTTATTGATGGATCGTGCCATAACGCCACTGCTTTCGCGACAGCGGGTCTTGGCGCTGTTGTCTCTGGGTGTGTGCCTGGTGGACATCAGTTCAAGACCGCCGGGTATTTTGCCGGCGTCGGCATGGCATAATTCCGGAATATACACCAGTGGAGTCACTGTGTGGACAACGCGAAGTTTTGACGGATTCAAATATGGTGTGCCGGTGGTTGTACCCCAACTGTCCCGGTTGCGTATCACGCCGTTGTTATCGCCGTCGGTGTGGCAATATGCGGCGTGGGCCATCGGTCCTTTGACGCTTCTTATGCTGATGCTGCTGCGCGGCGCGGGCTTACGGCAATGGAAGTTTATATTCAGTATCGCGTTGGGTGTCTTACTGCTTTCTGCCGCCACGCTCTTCTGGCTTTCAGAAACGACTGGTGTAAGAACCATACGGTATCGTTGGCAAACCTGTTTTGCTCCCGGCCCCTTGCGCCTGTATAACACGATCACCATGGCCCGTTGTCTGCATCCAGTTAATCAAAGCGTAGAAGGTGCGGCAGACAATCTTACGCTGCCGCTGGCGTGGTCACCACGGGCGTGGTTTGCTTTTCATGGTTGTATCAAGCTGCATCGTGATTCAGCGGTTCTTGCGTACCCGGTGGCCCGGCAACCCACCATACTGGCTTATCATCCAAGGGTCGTACTTAGCCGTAATTTACCACATTATGTATGGCCGAAGTCCTTTGTTTCCGCCGCCTCATTACCCGGCGGCTTTTCATATCAAGCGGGCGTTCTGTTCACAAGAGGGCAGATTTATTCCGTGATCCATCCCTATCGTGGCCATGATTTTTATAATTGGCTGCGCCGCGGATATCCCGCAGCGCAACTGGCTTTGCGTTTCTGGCTGTGGTTACAATTCAATGTGCATCGGCGCTACTATGTATCACTTGGTCACAGCCGTGCGCAAATCATCGCGCTGCCGCCGTCCGTTTCCCGCATTGGTTCCCTGTCCGCGCGGAAATATACGCAGCGTTAACGGCCCATTCACTCTGCAGGTAATTAACGCAGGGTGCCGGGAGATAAGGTTGGAAGGTAACCGTTCTCGCCTGCAGGGATAACCGTAAAGAGTACCAATGAATAATGAGTAGTCAGCGGCAGATCATTCCAGAAAGCCGCGACCGTTGGTCGCGCCATAGTTAATGAACAATGAGTAAATAGCAGAACGCCGGAGTTATATGATTCACCGCCCTTCGCCTGTAGGTTGTTATATAAAGTCGCGAATCGGTGGGTTATTCCACCGGCATGTTTTAACGGTACTTCCGCCTCAACCTGTCAACTCTATCCATTTCATCCGGTGCCATCTATAGACGTTTACAGGTGCTCTGGAATCCATGGGCCAAGATCAATGATCAAAAAAACATCCATATTAATCTCGTCGTCGACCGTTGTTCATTATTTGTTGAAATCTCCACCCGTTTACCCCATCAGCCTTTGTAAATGATTACGTGGAAGTACCAAGACACAAATGTGTATGGCCGCAAGGAAATGCGTTATTATTTTCCGGATGTATTAGGGCGGCGTTTAGGTCCCCGGCGAAACTTTATCTGCTGCGGCTTTACGGTGGGGCGGTTAGCCAGGCGATTGGCTATGCCTTTATCAATCGCTGCAGCCAGAGCCTGTTGCCGGGCGGCGTTTTGTTCCGCATCGGCCATGGGTGTGTTATCCAACGGAGAATTGGATTGACTGGTCCGGACGGCATTCAGTTCCTTGATGCGATCGCGCAAATCGGCGGCTTTTTCAAATTCCAGATTATTCGCGGCCGCCAGCATTTCCTCTTCCAGCATCCGGATCATTTCCTGCTGGTCAAAATCGGTCTCGGTTTCCGAGAGCATTTCCCGCGCGGTGCGGATGGCCTTGAGTTCCAATTCAATACCGTGCCGTATGGCTTTTTGTATGGTTTGCGGCGTAATGCCATGGGCAGTGTTCCAGGCTTCCTGAATAGCCCGCCGCCGCCCGGTCTCGTCCATGGCCCGTTGCATGGCCGGGGTAATGGTATCGCCATAGAGCAATACGGTGGCGTTCACGTTGCGGGCACACCGCCCGATCATCTGAATCAGCGATGTTTCACTGCGTAAAAAGCCCTGTTTGTCCGCATCCATGATGGCCACCATGGCCACCTCCGGCAGATCCAGACCTTCGCGCAACAGATTCACGCCTATGAGGCAGTCAAAGGAGCCTTCCCGCAATTCGCGTAGAATATCAACGCGCTCAAATGTTTGAATTTCGCTGTGTAAATATTTGCAGCGCAAGCCCGCCTGCCCCAGATAATGGGATAAATCCTCCGCCAGGCGCTTGGTCAGTGTGGTTACCAGTGTGCGTTGCCCTTTTTCCGCGCGGGTTTTAGCTTCTGCCAGCAGATCCGCTACCTGCCCCTGAGCGGGCCGCACTTCAATAACCGGATCAATCAGACCGGTGGGACGGATGATCTGTTCCACCACGGCGCCGCCAGTAAGTTCCAGTTCATATCGGGCCGGTGTAGCGGATACAAACAGCACCTGATTCCACATGCCCACGAATTCTTCAAAGCGCAGGGGACGGTTATCCAGCGCTGACGGTAAACGGAATCCGTGTTCCACCAGCACTTCCTTACGGTGCCGATCCGCCGCATACATAGCGTTGATCTGCGGAATCGTGACATGGGATTCGTCAATCATCAACAGGTAATCCTTGGGAAAATAATCAATGAGTGTTGTTGGCCTGGCCCCCGGTGGCGTGCCTGAAATGTGCCGGGAATAATTTTCAATGCCCTGACAGAATCCCGCCTCCAGCATCATTTCCATGTCATACCTGGTGCGGGCGAACAGCCGCTGGGCTTCCAGCAGCTTGCCCTGCTGCCGCAATTCCCGGCAGCGCGCTTCCAGTTCCTGTTGAATATCATGCACCGCCCGAACCATGGTGGCATCATCGGCAACATAGTGTTTGGCGGGATACACAAAAGCTGTGGTTTCCTCTGTCAGCCGTTCGCCGCTTACCGGGTGGATATGCCAGATGGACTCAATGGAATCCCCGAACATTTCCACACGCAGGGCGGTGATTTCATAAGCGGGGAAAATTTCAATGACATCGCCGCGTACACGGAATGTGCCACGTTTGAATTCAATATCATTACGTTCATATTGTAAATCCACCAGCGATCGCAACAATTCTTCGCGTCCCAACTCCGCTGAACGCTGCAGGCTAATAACCTTATTTTTATATTGTTCGGGGGAACCTAACCCAAATATGCAGCTTACCGACGCGACCACCATCACGTCACGCCGGCTCACCAGAGAGCTGGTGGTGGCGAGACGCAGGCGGTCAAGGTCATCATTGCGGGCGGCATCTTTTTCGATGTAAATATCACGCTGCGGAATGTATGCTTCCGGCTGATAGTAATCATAGTAGCTGACAAAATAATTTACTGCGTTGTGCGGCATGAGTTCCCGGAACTCCTCATAGAGCTGGGCGGCCAGGGTTTTGTTATGACTTATGACCAGCACCGGCCGGTTGAGTTGTGCGGCCACATGGGCCATGGTAAAGGTTTTGCCCGAGCCTGTGACTCCCATGAGCACCTGATATTTTTCTCCAGATTCAAAGGCTTTGGTGATTGCTTCAATCGCCCGCGGCTGATCTCCGGTGGGCTTGAAAGGACTTTCTATCTTATATTCTTGTACCGCCACAGCTAATATCCCGAACTTACTATCTATGAATTATAGCATTGACTGACGCAAGCATGGTCATTCGGTCCGGCTATCCACAGTGGCAAGAGTGCAGCCATATATTTTGGTCAAAGCCCCATAGCTGCTGCCAGTTTGCAGATTTGAGAACTATCCTGGGATCGCGGGCGTCTTCTCGTCCGCCGTCGACCTCCAGGGGATCATTGGACCGGTTGGTGCGGTTTCCGGAGCATCATCTGTCATATTAGCCACCGGCTATGCCGGTGGTGGACTATTTAATGGTAATGCCAATCGGGAAGTTATTAAGGTCCCATTCCTTAGCGCCATCTTCACACCCGGCGGCCCTGAATTTCTGTACAAGACTGGCAATATGGATGCTTTTACGCCACTTTAAAGTTTCTGCGCCATCTTTATGCCTCAGTGTGCATTGAGTTGTCAACTTCGCGTTTTGGGCTGTCGCTGATGGAGAATATATCGTCGATCCGGTTGGCGGCGGACAACTCCGGAAATTTCCAGAAAAGTCAATTCGGCCATGATGACGGCCGGTGGCAGATCGGTCCTATCGCATAATTCATCCACATCCAACGCTGTGCCGGCGAAGCATTCCACGATGCGCTTTTGCGGGGCTGTTAATTCGGCGGGTTGTAAAGTGTCGTTTTCGGTATGGGCATGCTGTGGGATATCCGGATGCGGCGGTGCCCCAATGGCGGGAATAATGCGCTTGTTGGGTTTATCGGGAGCACAATCAGCACCGTCTCCAGACGCGGGGTTGATCAAATCGGTCCGCCCCAAACCGCTGAGAATATCGTCCACCGATTCCACCAGTGCCGCGGCCCCGGTTTTAATGAGATGATGCGTGCCGCTGCTGGCAATAGAATCCACACGCCCAGGCATGGCAAAAACTTCCCGGGCATAATCATCGGCTGCCAGGCGGGCGGTAATCAGCGAACCACTGCGCAAGTTCGCTTCCACTACCAGTATCCCCAGAGACAGGCCGACAATGATGCGATTGCGCGGTGGAAAGTTTTCCGGCAGGGGTGGTTCATCCGGCGGTAATTCACTGATGACTGCGCCATGATCTTCGTCCGTAATGCGATCATAAAGCTCTGCATTTTCCTGAGGATAACAATGTCCCAGTCCGCAGCCTTGCACCACGATGGTGCGTCCGCCGGCGCGTAAGGCGCCCAGGTGGGATGCCGTATCAATACCCCGCGCGCCGCCGCTGATAATGGTTAAACCGGCATCGGCCAGGGCTGCGGCGAATTTTCCCGCCTGCTCGCGACCATAAAGTGTGCAGCGCCGTGATCCGACGATTCCCAGAGCCAGTAGATCCCGGCGCAGAATTCGTCCGCGCAGGTATAGCACGATGGGGGGATCCGGAATACGGGTCAAGCCTGCGGGCCACTCCGCGTGGTCGGGGCAGATCACGCGGATTCGCCGCTGCGCACAATCGGCGAGAATATCATCAATATTGATCTGTTCACGTGTGCGGGCGATGGCGGCGGCGCGATGTTGACCGATGCCTTCCACCTGCGCCAACTGCGTCACTGGCGCGGCCAATATGTTTTCCGGCGTAGGCCACACTTCCAGCAGGCGGTGCGCAAGTATGGGGCCGATACCGGGACAACGGGAAAGCGTTATCCATGCGGCCAGTCGTTGCGGCGCAAGTTCGGTACTGACGGTTTCAGAATCGCTCATGAGGCGGCAACTCCCTGCGGCTGAAGATACGTAATAGCCTCAAGAATCTGCGCTTCGGGGATATCCACGGCGATGCGGGCCTGCCCAATCTGTTGCGCCGGTAGAATCAGTCGCCGGTGGCCGGAGATAATCTTTTTATCACTGCCCATGGCCTCAATAATAGCTGACGGATCACGGATCGCGGTACGTACGGGTAGACCAATGTTTGTCAGCAGTGCTTCCACCGCCAGTGCGGAAGCTTCGGGAAATTCTCCGCGCTGTACGGCCAGGTGACAGGCGGCCACTGTTCCCAGGGCTACCGCCTGACCATGCTCTAAATTGGCGTATCCGGTCAGCGTTTCCAGCGCGTGGCCGAAAGTATGGCCGAGATTCAGTAAGGCTCTTTCACCACGCTCAAAAGGATCGGCCATCACCACCGCGGCTTTAATCCGCACATTCCAGGCGACAAGTTCTGTAAGCACACCAGAATCACAGGCGCGTATCGCGGAAAGATTGCGTGCAATAAAATCAAAGAGCCTGGCATCTTTGATAATGGCATGTTTAACACATTCCGCCAAACCGCATTGTATTTCCAGCGGCGGCAATGTTCTAAAGGTTGTTACATCCGTAAACACCGCCGCGGGATGGTGAAATGCTCCGATGAGATTTTTTCCCAGCGTATGATCTACCCCCACTTTTCCGCCAACGCTGGCATCTACCGCCGCCAGCAGGGTAGTAGGAACCTGAATAAATGGTACACCTCTTAACAGCGTTGCACTGATAAAACCGGCCAGATCACCGGTTACACCACCGCCCAAGGCGATTACCGGACTGGTGCGTTCCAGACGGGCGGACAACAGGACATCATAGGCGGCGGTGACGGTTCGTAGCGTTTTATTGCTTTCCCCGGCAGGAAAAATAAACGTGCAAACCCGATAACCGACGGATTCAAGTGCGGTCCTGACCGCAGCGAGATAATGCGTGGCAACCCGCTGATCCGTTATTAAGGCGCATGATGGCGATGGCGCGAATTGCTGTACTTTCCGGCCAAGGTCGGATAACAGCTGTGTCCCGACACGAACGGGATAAGCGACGGCAGCGGGTGGTGGAAGTTGTATAAGTATCTCAGTCATAACATCAGATTTTAGCGGAAAGTGCCCTTTTGTGCCCATCGAAGACGGAATTCATAACATCAGGGTGGAAGTATGAGATACGCTTCGGCAACGGAACGAGATCGCAATAACTTCCACCAAGTGGCGGTACCGGTTGGTGCGTGGCTTACAGAGCACTGTCCGTCAAATAGCCACTGGCTTGGCCGGTGGTGGACTATTCAATGGCAATAGTAATCGGGAAGTTATTATGGTCCCATTCCTAACCGTTCACGGGACCATTACTGTGAAAAATTAAAATACAAGAACGCAAAGATAATTAGTTGTTGATCCTTGATATTTGTTCATTATTCACTTGTATTCTGTTTTTCGTTTATTAGCCTGTGAACCGTTCCTGGCTATTTATCCCGGCCAGGTTTGAAATTGTTCCAATACCGGAGGAAGACTTTTCAATCCGCGTTTTTTAGCCAGACGAACATAATGGTACATGCTCCGTCGATAATGCCGCTCCACGCGCCGGTCCACTGGAATAGCACGTTTGCGCATTTGCTCAAATGCCCATTGCCAGACATGGTATTCCTCCAGGCAACGGGGACGAAATTTCCGAAATCCTACCGCATGATGTCCTACTTCGTGCATGAATATGCAGGCGCTGACAGGCGAACGCGGCCGGGGAGCGGAAATCATTCTGCGCACGTCACCATTATTGTAATGTAATTCATAGGCCACGCCGCTCATGCTGGACCGCCATTTGCGGATGGAAATGCCATATTGCATTTTCATTTCCGCCACCAGGTGATCGTAAAAACGATGATGTTCACGGAATGGAACCTTGGAAAGCAGGCTGTACGTTCGGCCTTTACTGTGTTGTGCCGGAAGCCTTGGTAATGGTATTGTGTCTACAGGCTGGGGCTTGGTTGGGGGGATATTCAAAGTGCTAAATGAGAATAAATCAAGTTGTCTCCCGGTCATTGCTTAATCCTGTTTGGAATACTGCACCGCAAAGATATTATCGACCATGCTGCGTATTATTATAAATATTCCCCTCCGGATACGCCACTGGCGGCGTGAAAGTGCAAGAGCGGGCATAACGGTGTTCTCTGTGCAGTTCTCGGGATATTTGCCGTTTAAGCATATAGACCGGATAATTATGTATATGGAGTCGGCACAGGATATATTCAAAGCTTTTCTGCATAAGCGCGGATATAAGTATACCAGGGAACGGCGCGAGGTACTGGAAGTTATTGAAAGTTTTAATCGGCCCTTTGAAGCAGAGGAATTGCTGCTGGCGTTGCGCGGACAACAATATCGTGTCAGCAAAGCCACGGTGTACCGCACTTTGAAACATCTGGTTGAATGTCTGCTGGTCAATCAGGTATTCTTTGGAACCGGGAAACAGAGTTATTATGATTTTTTGGGAACCCAGCGGGGACATAATCATCTGGTCGATGTGCGGACTGGAAAAATAATTCCTTTTTCCAGTCCGGAAATTGTGGTGTTGCGGGATCGCATTGCGAAGGAACTGGGCTTTACCTCCGTGGCCCACCGGTTTCAGATACTTGGTCAGCGCTCCGAGACCCCGCTTAATGTTCATGGCGGATGATCTGGCCGCGTACTAAAAATACCACTTCCTCGGCGATGTTGGTGCAATGATCGGCAATACGTTCCAAGTTTTTGGCGATCATAATCATGGCCAGATCCGCGGGAACATTTTGGGTATCCGCCACCATTCCCGCCTGCAAATCCTGATAAATCTGATGATACAGCGCGTCGATAACATCATCACCCCGGCAAACGGCCGCCGCCAGGGCGGAATCGCTAAGCCCGAGGCATTTGGTGGTATCGTCAATCTGTTTAAGCGTAGATTCGGCCATGGTCTTCAACTCGTGGGGAATTTTAGCCGCGTTCGTGGAAAAGGATGGCACCATCTGCGCAATGTTGTACGCGCAGTCGCCGATACGCTCCAGATCGCTGTTGATTTTTACGATGGCAAAAACCGTACGAATATCCGACGCTGTGGGCTGATGCTCGGAGAGCATATCAATGGCCGCCCGTTCTATTTTCACTTCCTCCGCGTCGATTTGTTCTTCATTGTCGCGTACGCCCTGAACGAGCTCCGGGCGGCACTGGATGACCGCCTCCGTTACTTGTTCCACCGTCCCCTGTACCAGAGCCGCCATATCCACGCACCGATGGTGCAAAAGTTCCAGGGCTTCAACAAACTGAATGGACACAGCCTTGCTCCAGCAACTATGGGCCAACGAATATACTCTATCCATTATACCCAAGTGGCGATGGGTTGCCATGAATTGCCCGACCGGCTACGCTAAAGGCATAGTAGTGGAACGCTAGAAGGAGCGTATGGTATGAATTATTGTGATGATCCAGCTGTGGTGTTGCGGCCAGGTTCGTTGGACGGGCCGTCCGCCAATACTCTGGTACCGATAGTAGTGGAAAAAAGCGGGCGTGGTGAACGTTCCTATGATATATATTCACGGCTCTTACGCGATCGCATCGTTTTTCTGGCTGGTACCATTGACGATGACATTGCCAATCTGATCATTGCGCAATTGCTGTTTTTATCCAATGAGGATTCTAAAACGGACATCAACTTTTACATCAACAGCCCCGGTGGCTCTGTCACTGCCGGGTTGGCGATTTACGACACCATCCAGTTTTTACGTTGTGATGTGGCCACTACTTGCGTAGGACTGGCGGCCAGTATGGGGGCCTGGCTGCTGGCTGCGGGGAAAAAAGGGAAGCGTTACGCGCTGCCCAACAGCCGGGTGATGATTCATCAGCCTCTCATCGGCGGCGTCATGCAGGGTACCGCCACGGATTTGGCCATTGAGGCCAAAGAAATGATTCGCCTGCGACAGCGAATGTTTGAAATTCTCTCCGCCCATACCGGGCAAACGGTGGAGAAAATCCATAAGGATTGTGATCGCAACCTCTGGTTAGAGGCCGATGAAGCCATTGCTTATGGCGTCGTGGATAAAAAACTTGGCCGTCTGGAACCCCCAGCACCCGGCCACGGCAGCGATATGGCACCCCCGAGTGGTGAAACCGAAGCGCCGGATCAATAGTCATATAGAGTAGTTGATGCCACATTATTTCTTACATCGTTCTATGCCCACTGCAGCACCAACCTTTGCGGCCTTGCTGGGAGCGTTGGTGTTGATTCTTGGGGTTGCTGGTTGCGCCAATTATCGGCAAAATGCACCGCTTTATAAGCGAAATGTAGCGTTACAAAACCAGAATGCCGCATTACGGAGACGCCTGCGGCGGCAACAGGTCGCCATTGCCGATTTAAAGGCCCAGCTGGCCGCTAAGACTCCGCGCCTCTCCACGCTGCCGCCGCGCCGGCTGGGCGCTCTTTTCACCGTCAGTGCCATTCATATTACATCGGATACTGCCGTGGCCCACCTGCATGGATCCAAATCGTTCAACGGGTTCCGGGTCTTTGTTCGAACGCTGATGCCGGGGAATCTGGTTCTGCCCGCCACCGGCACATTCACCATTGAAGCCTTTGACCTGGGCATGGCGAAGGGGTCTCCCCGGCTTGGCCGCTGGGTTTTTACACCGCCTCAGACCAAAAAATTATGGTACGGCCATTTCGGCCTTAATGAATTTTGCTTCAACTGTCCCTGGAAAAAAACGCCGGTGAATCACGCCATTACCTTTCATGTAACGTTCAAGGATGCATTAACCGGAAACATATTTACAAATCAGCGTGTTATTAAAATCACAAAACGTTAAGTTTCCGGTAACCATTCACGGGGTCATAATCGTGAAAAATCATAATGCCAGTGCGTAATAAACAATGAGTAATAAATAAAAAAATAGTTTCACCACAACGACACGAAGGTACCACTGAGGTTAAAGTTTATAGGTTACAGGTTGGAAGGAACAGGAGTTGCGAGCCGGTGGGTTTATCCCACCGGAATGAATAATGAAGAACCAAGAACGTGCAACGGAGGTTGTACGTTGCAGGTTACAACTTACAGTGGACGCGAGATATGTTAGCCGGCACATTTATCTGCCGCGGAGAATAAATGGTAACTTATGAATATGCTTAAGAAGACGGAATTCAGCAGTCCGCAGCACGGGCATTCTGCCCATGAACTCTTATGTACAAGACGCCCATGCCACAATATTACTCATTATTCCTTGCGGCGCAACCGAGGGCGGGCAATGCTGGTGGCCGGGCTGTGAACGGTTCCCAATATTCCTATTCCAGACTACCTGCTTCCAACAACACGGTAGCTACCGGATTTTATCAAATTAAAGTAACAGCGTTGACGGCCCCGTCGCATCGGCGTTATCGCAACACCATTGACCGTAACTGACCAGCCTACCACACCCACCAAGGCCTTGACGCCGGGCGGCAGGGTAATATGCAGTGATTCTGAAGTGCCATCTCTTATCACCGTCAGGGCAATATTGCCTCGAGGAGTCGGCACACGCCCTCGCGCCCAATGCAAATAACCAAGGTGCGGCACAATGTAGACTCTTGTAAAACCGCCTCCGACGGGGTGAACACCGAGAACATGCTCCGTGAGCCAGTTGGTCACGCCGGTGGACCAACCATGGCACAGACTGACAAAATAGCCTTGTCCATTATCCGCCTTGAGATAAAGATGAAAATGTTTTTTCGGCCAAGCGTTATCATACGCTTCCCAGAATGTGGTGGCCCCTTCACGGATCATGCCGCCCCAGTATTTTTGTGCAAAGGTCAATCCTTCGTCGGTATGTCCGAGGTGCCCAAGAGCAAACAATACGAAATTATTGTAATAGGGTGTGGCCTGTTGTTTCCAGGATGCGCATTGTGGCCCCAGAATTCGCTTATATATCGCCGCCCGCTGCCGGGCGTCGGCCACATGCGAATCAATGGCCATGGCATTGACCTGCCGCAGGTTGGTATAAGTGTGCGTCTTGAAATGTACCAAATATTTGCGAGCGGAATGCATAAGTTGTTGATCCCAATGAGCATATTTAGCGGCATTGGCAGTATCACCGATGGCGTTAAGCAGAAACACCGCCCGCCGAACCGCCCAGCAGGTATATAAATCGGTGGCGGCCAGCGCTTGCGGAGAACTAATACCTGGCTTATTCCAATTGCCGTTGAGTTCCGGTGCCCAATCCACAAAACACCATTTCTTGTGCTTATTGACAAAAATATTTTTCCGGTTGAAGCCCTGCTTCATATATCGCAACATGGAAAGCAAAAGCTGGTGTTGCGAACGAATGTACCCTAATGCACCGGTATGTTTGTAAAAATCCGCCAATCCACAAATCCAGGCATTGGAATAACCGGGAATGTTATTGACATAATCCGTTGGCAACTCTGTCGCGGGTCGGCCACCTTGAGCCTCTTCCCGCAAATCCCGCATGGTTAATTCCATCAGAAAGCGGTCCAGAAAAACATTGTTGATGACCTGCCCGGAAACCTGAAGATCGCCCATCCACATGGCCCGATCTCGTTTGGGCGCATCCCATATCTGTTCCTGCATGCACAGATGTGCGGTATACGCTCCCGTATACCATATCTTTGTTAAAAGTGGATCCGAGCAGGCAAACGCTCCGCGATATGTCACCGGGTAATACTTGAAATCCAGCCGCAAGCGATTGAGTTTGATCGGCCCGGATCCCTCAAAGCTCACGGTGGCATAACGAAAGGCGCTGTACGGCGTGGATTGCGTTTTCCCAGCCATCAAATTCAGCGTATGCACCCCGCCCCATGGCCCATGCAGCGCTTCACCACGTGATTCCCCCGTACCAATAAACACCGTTCCACCGGTTCCGCGCACTTGAATGCGTCCG